>JAKMDI010000014.1 GCA_022428005.1 Flavobacteriaceae bacterium | reverse complement strand
AATTCTTTACTTCAACAAGAACACACCTCATATATAACCTCATCAGTTAGAAAACTTAAAGAACAAACGATTGTATAATGAAAGATAAGTTTAACGAATACATAGAAGGGTTAGAATCCCATAGATGGGTTGGTGTAACTGATTTATCAGAACAATTTGATATATCTGAAAGAACCGTATTTCAATGGTTGAAGGACGGTAAGATTGAAGGAGTTAAATGGAAGAACAGAAGATTGATAAATGTTCCATCTGTTTTCGGATATCTACTAAAGAAGAAAGTTATTGAGGTAACTCAAATCAGAGAACAAGAATTAAAAAGAGAATTGGAATTAAAAGAGTTCCAAAAGTAAAATGGGGAGTGTATCGATGTTGGGAGGGGTTATGATATTGTAAATTTATCCCAAATGATTTTTTTCATTTCCCTCTCTACATCATTAACCCATAATCTCTCTAACCCTTTCTAAGTAAATTTCTTTTGGTAGTAATCCAATATCAAAAAGAGATTTTTCTTTTTTAAGTTTTTCTTCTTGATGTTTTGTGATTCCAAATGAATTTTCAGATTCATCATCTTTAAGATTAGTACTGAAAATTTTATCATTATTTTTCATTCTATCACCTTTTAGGATATTGTAGTATCCATCAAACACCTTTTGAGATTTATGTCCTGTCATACTCATAATGACCCTTGGAGGAGTTCCACTTTCAATCTGTTCTCTAATAAATGTTTTCCTTCCAATATGTGATGAAACCTTCTCATATAACTCAACTGATATTTCAGTTCCTTTCACAATAGTTCTATCAAGGTTGTATTGAGGAGATTTAACACCTCTATTTAATCCAATTTCTTTACATATTTCTTTTATATGTTTATTAAACTTAGTTCCAGAAATTGAATTCCCTTTATTGGTTCGAGGAAATAAATAATCTTCTTTTCCTTTACCACTTGAATATTTGTTGAAGATATTCATTGTTAATCTATTGAGTGGAACTCGAGTTATTTTCTTAGTTTTTTCAGATTGATATTTTATTTCACCTTTCATTCTATCCTTAGAATCAAACTCTTTATCATCAACCCTTAAGGTAATTAAATCTCCAAACCTCATTCCAGTTCCACACAAGAATAACAACATATCTTTATAAACCTCATATGATGTAACAATTGTGTAATCCTTTTTTCTTTTTGGTGTGGTGTTTTTCATGTAATGTAACACACCTTTTTTCTTATAATCTAAATGGTTTTCATTGGAATAATCAAACTTGTCAAACTTGTAGATTTTCAAAACCTCATCCCTTTTTAAGAATATTATATCTTTCTCTATATCTGTGAAAACTTTTTTGGGAATAGGTATTGAAAAGATTACTCCGATTTTATCTCCAACCCACTTACTGAAGGATACTAAAACCTTTAATCTTTTCTTTATTGTTGAAGGTTGTAATCCTCTCTTATCACAAAACTTAATCAACCCACTTACAAAGGTTGTGTCAATATCTTCAGTAGTTAATTGAATATTTCCTCTTTGTTCATACACATTAGAGAACCTTATTAAATCTTTGATAGAACCTACAACACTTCTTATGTATGAATCTGTATTTTGAGTCAGAATTTTATACTCTTCAGATTTAATCCAATCATAATATTTTTCAAGAAGAATTATAAAATGAACATCAGAAAGTGATTTTTTTTTCTTTTGAATTTTATCAGTTCTAAGGTGGGTCTTTATTAAATCAACTGTTGGAATCCCTCCACTTCTTTCAATCTCAAAAACAATATCCTTAATTTCCTTTTCTTTAGTTTTTAGAAGTAAGTTCTTTTCAATGTGATTAGGTTCTTTATCTTTTATTGGATTCTTTTTCCTCGTATTCTTCCAATTGGGATTCCAATTCTCATACCGAACTTTTATTCCAGATGACAAATTAAGTATTTTGTTATCTACAAATAATCTTACAAGAATAGTAACCTCATCTTCAGGTAGATAAAGTTCCTTTTTCTTTCTAAATAATGGTACAAGATTTATTGTCATACTTTACACAAGTAGTACCAAAGATACAAAAAAGAACCGTATAACTTTACACGAAAGTTTACACAAGGAGGTGTATAAAAAGATAAAACCCTATAAATCAATGATTTAAAGGGTTAAAAAGTGGTACCTCCAGGAATCGAACCAGGGACACAAGGATTTTCAGTCCTTTGCTCTACCAACTGAGCTAAGGTACCCAATGTTGGACTGCAAATATAAAATCCTTTTTCCTCCCTCCCAAAGGATTCTCTCTAAAATTGTTTGCTTAAATTTAACCCTAAAATGATTGTAAATTGTATTTGATAATTGATATTGGCAATACACTTGCAAAACTTTTTTTATACCAAGAAAATCAATGCCTCCATCAGGAAAAGGTTGTTTTAACTCAATTTAGTGATAAAGCAGCACTACTGATTAAAAGCCATCCCGAGCTTCAGTGGATAGTATATTCCGACGTAGGCCATAAATATTCTGATTTTTTTGAAAAATATGAGGTAGGTTCGTTTGCTGTTATGAAAGTGAATTCAAGACTGCAACTGCCATTTGTAAATAAATATGAAACACCTGAGAGCCTGGGCTCAGACCGAATTGTACTGTTGTCTGCAGCTGCCAAGCTCTACCCCAACACCCCTGTTTTAATTATTGATCTGGGTACTTGCATCACTTATGATTTTTTAGATGAAAACGCTGTTTACGAGGGTGGGGCGATCTCCCCAGGATTTGAAATGAGGTATAAGGCCCTTCACCAGCAAACTGCCATGTTGCCAAAACTGGAGTCAAAAGCTATGGCGTCACCGGTTGGAAAAAGTACTCACGACGCCATTCACGCTGGTGTTTATTTTGGAATACTTGGTGAAATCAATGCCAGAATCTCCTATTACAAGCAACAATTTGGACCTTTAACAGTGATTTTAACAGGAGGAGACGCTAATGAGTTGCCTAAAACATTAAAAAATAGCATATTTGTCCATCAAAATTTTGTTGCCATAGGAATGCTCCATTTATTAGAATTGAATACCAATTCATGATCAAAACAATATTTAAGTTTATTTTGCTGTTAACGAGTTCGGTCCTATTCTCTCAATCGGGCACCATTTCCCCTTTTTCTTTTGCAGGTTTAGGGGACTTAAATTTTAGAGGTACTCAGGTCAACCGATTTATGGGTGGATTGGAGGTATACAATGATTCCATTCATGCCAATCTTTCCAATCCTAGCTCATACGCGAAGTTACAATTGACCAATTATAACTTAGGACTGAATTATAGAATCAACAATTTAAAGGGTGCTGACGATACCAAGCAATTGGCTTCTGCCTCTCTCGATTATATTGGAGTTGCACTACCCACCAAATATTTTGGATTTGGATTTGGGGTAATTCCTTATACTTCTGTGGGATACAAATTGTCTTCAGTGGATTCTGAGGATGGACAAGATGCCATAAATATTTTTGATGGCGCTGGTGGAGTAAATAAGGCTTTTTTCTCGGTGGGTTTCAATGCGTTAAAGTATTTTAGTTTTGGCGCTACGTTCAACTACAACTTCGGCCAAATTACCCAGGAGACTGGGCGGTATCAGGATCAAATAACACTGGGGACTGTTTTACAGAACAACTCAAGTCTATCGGGTTATGACCTTAAGTTCTCTACACATTTGGAGCTGCCAATTTCTAAAACTATGGAGTTTCAAGCTCTTTTTTCATATGCCCCTCAGGCCAATTTGACCTCGACAAATTCTCGGTTGGTCATCTCCCGTCCCTTTACCACGACTTCAAATTTTGGAGAGCAGATAGAAATAGATCTAAACAGCTCTGGCTTGGATAAAACAAATGTTGACATTCCCGATATTATGACCTTTGGATTTGGTTTGGGTAAAGATCGTAAATGGTTTGCAGGAGGTCAATACACCATGAATGCGATGAGTAAGTTCTCACATGTATTTTTGAGCAACAGCAGCGTAGACTATGAAGATGCTTACCAGATCTCTGTGGGAGGTTTTTTTATACCCGATTACAGATCCATTACCAGCTACTGGAAAAGAATCGTTTTTAGAATGGGCTTTAGACATGAATTGACTGGGATTATTGTAAATAATTTTGGATTAAAGGAAACTGGCATTAATTTTGGAGTTGGTTTACCTTTGGCCGGCTTCTCAAATGCTAATATTGGATTTGAATACGGTACGAGAGGTGGAGGTGCAGGAAGTAGATTTGAGGAAGAGTTTTGGTCCTTTAGGCTGGGCTTTTCCCTTAATGATAAATGGTTTATTAAAAGAAAGTTTAACTAAAGTATAAATGATGAAGAAATTTAAAAAATTTATTTTTTGTTTCGTTCTTATTGTTCATCCCCTAACAGCACAAACTGATGCTGAGACCAACCAAGAGTGTCTACAAAACCTATCCATTTTTGTGGAATATGCCAAAGTAAAAAATTACACTGATGCCTACGCGCCTTGGATAAATGTAAAGGAGGCTTGTCCAAAACTAAACTTAGCGATCTACACCTATGGTGAGCGCATGCTGAAAGACAAAATAAAAAATGCTCCTCCAGAGTCCAAGCAAGCGGCTGCAGCCGAACTGCTCAACCTTTATGATCAATGGTTGGAAAATTTCCCTACCCGAAGGAATGTTAGTGTCAAAGGAGACATTATAAGCAAAAAGGCCCAAGCCATGCTGGATTATAAAACTTCCAATAAAATGGAGGTTTATAAAGTATTCGATTTGGCTTTTACTACAGATATAAACAGTTTTACCAGTGTCAAAGGGCTCTACAACTATTTTAAAACTTTGTATGATTTGTATAGAGAAGGAAACGATGGGGTTACCATGGAGCAACTGTTTAACAAATACGAGGAGGTATCTGAAAAATTTGAGTTGGAATCCACCAAACTTGCCAAGAAATTGGATGTGATTCTTAAAAAAGAAGAGAACGGTACGCCATTGAGCAGTCGTGAGGTTCGAAGCAAACGCATTTATCAGACCAATGGATCTGCGATCGGTACCCTCAATTCCAATTTGGACGCCATCATTTCAAAAGAAGCCACTTGTGTTAACTTGGTACCATTGTACAAGAGAAATTTTGAAGAATTTAAAACGGATGCAGTTTGGCTTAAAAGAGCTGCCTCCAGGATGGACAGTAAGGAATGTTCTGATGATCCTTTTTTCGTCACCTTGGTCGAGGCACTTCACACTTTGGACCCTTCCGCAGATTCTGCATACTATTTGGGTATATTAAAAGACAAGGCAGGAGACAATAGTGGGGCCCTTAAATATTATGAGGAGTCCATTTCGCTTCAAACCGACCCCTACAAAAAAGCAAAAATTTTGTATAAGATTGCTATAAAATTTAAAAATGCAGGCAGGAAAAGTGCTGCACGAAATTATGCCCGCAAGGCGTTGAGCTTTCAGCCTTCTTTGGGCAGAGCCTATTTGATGATATCGAATCTTTATGCCAGCAGTGCGAATGATTGTGGAGACACACAATTCAATAAAAGAGCGGTTTATTGGCTCGCTGCTCAAACCGCAAACAAAGCGGCACAGGTGGATGCCTCCATAAAAAAACTGGCGATAACAACTGCGCGAAGTTATGAAGGTAGAGCACCCTCCAAAACGGAAATTTTTACTGAAGGCAATCAAGGGGCAACCATCAAGTTTGACTGCTGGATCAACAGCAGTGTGAAAGTTCCCCAACTGTAGATGATAACTTACCTTTGCAGATCTTCAATAAAAGTGCTATTGGCTTTGACCATTGCCCTTTTTTTATCTTGTGAGGACAATGCTGTGCTCCTCAACCAAATCAATAGATTCGATGAAAACCCTGTTGGAATTGCCCACGATATAAGAATGGTTTATACGGATTCAGCTGTGGTAAAAGCAGTTTTAACCGCGCCATTGCATTTGGACTACACTCACCTAAGTTTTAAATACTCTGAATTTCCCGAAGGTTTAAAAATTGTATTTTTCAATGAAGATGATTTAGAGAATACGGTTTTGGCCGATTACGGAATTTTGTACAATCAGACCAAAATTGTTGACCTTCAGGGCAACGTTGTCCTTCTGTCCCACGATGGATCCCGATTGGAAACCGAGCAACTGTATTGGGATTCAGAGAAGGAGTGGTTGTTTACTGAAGAAGCTTTTACGTTTCAAAACATTGATTACGATCTGGCAGGAACCCGATTGGATACCAACAAAGAATTTAGTAAATTGGATACAGGAAAATTAACCGGTACCATAGTGGTAGAAGAACAACAAGACTCATTAAACGTCGATGAAAAGTTATAAAATTTCAGAAATCCTATACTGGATTATTGCTGTAGTAGCGCTGTACGAGACTTTTAATATATGGAACAGCAACCGAGAAAAAGCATTTATTTTTATTATTTTCGGACTGCTATCCATCTTTATGGCGCTTTTCAGGAGGCACTACCGCAAGAAGTTTAAAAAAAGGGAAGATCCCTCTAAATGATTGCCTCGGATATAATAATAATTATTTGTCTTATTCTTTCTGCCTTTTTTTCTGGGATGGAAATCGCTTTTGTTGCCGCCAACAGAATTTATTTAGAGATAGAAAAACAGCAGTTGGGGTTTAATGCTAAGTTTTTAAACTTCATCACCCAAAACCCTTCGCGATTTATCGCTACCATGCTGGTAGGTAACAACATTTCTCTAGTAATATATGGGATCTTTATGGGGGATCGTATTTTGCAACTTTTCTTTGCAGAAACCCTTTTGAGTGGTGCCATTTCCATTCAAGTTGTTTTTATTCAAACGGTGATCTCCACGATCATCATCCTGATTACGGCGGAGTTTTTACCCAAAGTATTTTTTCAGCAGTTCTCTAATGCTCTGATGAAATTATTGGCTTTCCCCACCGCAATTTTTTATGTCTTGTTTTCCCCTGTGACCGCTATGATAATGAAATTGTCTGATTTTATTTTAATTAAGTTCTTCAAGACAAAAGGGGATCAAGTTCAATTGACCTTTTCAAAAATTGAATTGGGGAATTATATCGAGGAACAATTGGAATCGACAAAGGACATTGACAATGTAGACAGTGAGATTCAAATTTTTCAAAATGCGCTTGATTTCTCTGAGGTAAAAGTAAGGGAAGCCATGGTACCCAGAACAGAGATAGTCGCCATTGAAAACACTGCTGACCTTTCTGAAATTAAAAAACTATTTACCTCAAGTGGCCTTTCAAAGATTCCCGTTTACGACGATTCAATAGATGATATTTTGGGCTATGTGCACGCCTTTGAAATGTTTAAAAAACCTAAGAGTCTTAAAAAAGTATTACTTCCAGTGGTTTTTATTCCCGAGACGATGAAAATAAGTGAAGTACTTAAATTGTTGACCAAGCAACGTAAAAGTATCGCAGTAGTATTGGATGAATATGGAGGAACATCAGGCATCATCACTGTTGAAGACATCATAGAGGAGCTTTTTGGTGAAATTGAAGACGAGCACGACAATGTAGCACTCCACGAACATGTCATTGAGGAGGGAGTTTATGAATTCTCTGCTCGATTGGAGGTAGATTACATCAATCAGAATTATAATTTGGACCTGCCAGAGAATGAGTTTTACGAGACATTGGGCGGCATGATTGTTTATTACCAGGAGGAAATTCCCTCCCAAGGAGATGTTATAGCTTTTGAAAATTACACATTTGAAATTAAAGAAGTTTCCTCTACTAAAATCGAAATAGTAGTTTTAAAAACCAATCCTGGGCATTGATTTTTTTGATCCAAAACAGCAGCTATTCGGCTGTATTGGTCTTTTAAATAAGCGTGAGATTATTTTTCATATTCAAAAAGGATATCGTATTTTCGCATCCGACTCAAAAAAAATATTATGGCAGTTTTAGGTCAAATTAGACAACGATCTGTGTTCCTCATTTTGGTCATCGGTATGGCTTTATTTGCCTTTGTGATATCAGGTGTTTTCGACGGAAATTCCGCCAACAGCTCTTCAAGCGAACCCATAGGTGTGGTCAACGATGAAGAAATTGAATTGACATTGTACCGACAATTGGTTGAAAATACGGAGAGGAATTACAATATCTCTACTATGCAAGCGGTGAATACCGTTTGGGATCAATTGACAAGGGCTACAATATTTAGACAAGAGTTTGAACGTTTGGGCATTGATGCTGGGAAAGAGCAAATCGAAATGATTTTGAGACAAGACGAGCAGATTATTCAAGAGCCAAGGTTTCAAAACGAGGCAGGTTTTTTTGATTTTGGAATTTTCACCAATTATATCAATCAGCTTCGTATTGAAAACCCCCAAGCATATGCCAATTGGAAAATGCAAGAAGAAAATATTGTTGGATTGGCCAAGGAAAATATATATTTAGATCTCATCAGATCCAGCAGTGGTTTTACGGAATTGGAGGGTAAAATTGCCTACCACAGTCAAAACGATAAAGTTAATTTAAAGTTTGTACAACTCCCCTTCGATGAGGTTCCAGACAGCCTGTTTAACCCTACTGATGGCGAGATAAGGGCTTATATAAACAGTCACAAAAATGACTATAAAACGGAAGCTTCTCGCAGCGTTCGCTATGTGGTATTTCCTGAGTTGGCCTCCGCAGCGGATGAAAATCAGCTCCGAGGCGAATTGGAAAAAATAAAATCTCAAAGGGTGGAATACAACGATGTGTCTAAGCTCACGGATACTATTGAAGGGTTGTCCACCACCCAGAATATCACCGAATTTGTTGAACAGCACTCCGAAACACCATTTGATTCCATCTATAAAACCAAAGGTAATTTGGCGAGCGAATACGCCGATATACTTTTTGACCTCAACCCTGGCGATGTATTTGGCCCTTACAAGGATGGAAACCAATTAAAAGTTTCTCGTTTCTTGGACAGGAAAAAAGGAGGGTCCATTCGCGCAAGCCATATTTTGATCACCTATCAGGGGGCAAGCAGAGCAAATTCTAATATTACCAGAACCAGCGAGGAGGCGAATACATTGGCCAGAGAACTTTACAGAAAAGCCAGAAGAAACCCTGATGATTTTATTTTATTGGCCTCAGAAAATTCTGAGGGCCCCACCAGGACTATGGGTGGTGATTTAGGCTTTTTTCAAGAGGGGATGATGACCGAAAAATTCTTTGATTTTTGTAACGGATCAAAGGTTGGAAGAATCGGTCTAGTAGAAACTGAATTTGGATTCCACGTCATCAAGGTAACTGATAAAGAAGATGTGGTACTCACTGCAGATATCGTTAAAACAATTATTCCCTCTGAGGAAACTTCAAATGAAGTTTTTCAAAAAACAACTCAATTTGAGATGGAGAGTATCAGAGAAAAGCAATTGGATACCGTTGCCAATAAATACGATTATGAGGTCAAGTTCGTTCAGCGAATCAATCTCTTGGATGAAAATCTACCCAACCTCCCACGGCAGAGAAATTTTGTGCAGTGGTTGTTTGAGGAGAACACTAAAATAGGTGACGTAAAAAGATTTAGCATTACGAATGGGGGATATGTAGTAGCGCAGCTCACAGAGATAACACCGGAGGGTACGGTTAATTTTGAGGAAGTTAAACCCGACGTTATCCAAGAAATTTTAAAAGATGAAAAGGCGGAATATCTACTCAAAATTCATGCTGATCATCAAACGTTATCTTCATTGGCGAGTGCTACCAATAAAGAAATTGAAACCGCCTCATCGGTAACGCAAGAAAATACCGTTTTGGCGGGGGCAGGCACAGAGCCCTACATAATCGGAACAGCATTCGCCTTGGAGCTCAACCAGCCTTCTGCTTTAATAAAAGGGAATACGGGTGTCTATATGATTGAAGTTACCGCAAAAGAAGTGGCCGATGAAATGGAGAGTTATAGTGCTTATGCCAATGCGCTTCAAAATGAAGAAAGTATTAGAATCAACACCTCAATATACGAGGCACTGCGTTCCAGTGCAGAGGTAGAAGACAACAGACAACTCTACTACTAATACACCATTTCTTCATAAGGGACTACCACTTTAAACCCCTTTTCTTTGAAATAATCTGGGGTGTTTTTGTCACCAGAGGCCAAGACAAAATCTCCTCCCCAGGCGCCCAAGCTTTTCACGGCACCCTGATAATCCTGAAAATATATTTCTTTAATGGTTTTCAGTCCTAATATTTCTCCCAGCAAGTTTTCGTGTTGCATCATGTACAGCTCAAAATCAGATTGTGTTTTTGCATGGATTAATTGCCTTGTAAGCGCGGAGGTTTGAAGTACTTTTTCGGGACTTACTTCGATATTTTTAAATTGTTGAACAGCAATGCTGCTATTTTTTTTTTGGTTGAGGTAGACAAAAAATAAATTCGATTTAAAAGAAGGATCAAATTCAACTTCTTCTATCTCGGGTACAGGATTACTCATTTGATAGACCAAAGGTTTTTTTGCAGTAGCGCAGGCAATGTCATAGCCACTTCCTCCAAAACTATTTTCCAGAAGAAGGTAGGGGTTGGTTTTTGACCATTGACTCAGATTGGAAATTAGGGTGGAGGAGCTTCCCAATCCCCAATGGCGGTCAAATTCAAGTTGGGTTGCAATGCTGCCTCCCTTTTCCTTGAGAAATGTATTTTTTTGCAGGCGTATTTGTTTTAATATTTGGGCCAACCGGTTTGCCATTACAGTGGTATCTGTATTTAGAATTTCAAAATCTGGTACGGAAAAATCAGCTGAAAACCACAACTGTCCATTATGATCCCAACTTTGCCATTTTAGGAGTGCAGTCTCTTGTGGAGTAAATTTTAAAGATTGCCCCATTTTACAAGGTATTGCCAAAGCTTTAGCCCCTCTTAAAACCATGTATTCTCCTGAAAGTAATAGTTTGCCGTGGCTATAATATTCTTCCATTGGCCTATGGGTTTGTACTTAAAAAATTACTAACTGCACTATAACTTACCGGCTGGGTTTTAAAATATGCTATTGCTTTTTCTTTCTGAAGGTCGGTGGCATTTTTTTGATTGAGAATATTCAGTAAATGCATTTTCATATGACCTTTCTGAATCCCCGAGGTAATCAGGGACCTTATGGCCGCAAAGTTTTGGGCCAGACCTGCCACAGCAACAATTTGCATCAGTTCTTTAGCGTCAGGATTCCCCAGCATTTCCATGGACCATTTTACCACAGGATGCAGTTGGGTAAGTCCTCCAACTGTTCCCAGTGATAAAGGTATTTCGAGTTGAAAAACAAAATTATCTCTTGAGATAAAAGCACGGCTTAGACTACTGTACTTCCCATTTTTAACAGCATGAGCGTGAGCCCCGGCCTCCACTGCCCTGAAGTCATTTCCAGTAGCTATTACCACTGCATCTATACCATTCATGATTCCTTTGTTGTGGGTCACCGCCCGAAAAGGCTCTTTTTCTGCAATTTCAACCGCTTGAATAAATTTTTTAGCAAATTGAGCTCCCGAAGAGTTTTCACCAGTGTTTAGTTCATCGACCGGACAGGAGACGGTGGCCTCTACCAAACAATGGGGCAGGTGATTGGAAAGAATACTCATAATGATCTCTAATGAACATTGCTCGGCAATAAAATCGTCATAATTGGCCGACAATAACCCCATTTCGTTGGCGATCAATTCCAAACATGAATTGATGAAATTTGCCCCCATGGAATCTACGGTTTCAAAAGTGAGGTGAAGCTGGAAATAGTGGTCGATTACATTTGATTTATCCAGTAATTCAAGATTTGAGATACCGCCCCCCCTATTTTTCATATTGGCCGTTATGCTTTTTGTGCTTTCCAATAAAGATGTTTTGTTTTCCTGAAAAAACTTTTTGAGGAGTGTTTTGTTTCCATCGAACAAAAAATGAATTTGTCCATTTTTTTGGGTGCCCAAGATTTGGGTTTTAAATCCCCCTTTAGAGGCCCAAAATTTTGCGGCATTGCATGCAG
Organism: Flavobacteriaceae bacterium; assembly: GCA_022428005.1. Taxonomy (GTDB): domain Bacteria; phylum Bacteroidota; class Bacteroidia; order Flavobacteriales; family Flavobacteriaceae; genus UBA8316. The sequence goes on along the minus strand of JAKMDI010000014.1, from coordinate 152,621 downwards.
CAGCTACAACAGAGCTTTCTTCTATGGCCATGGGAAGGGTGTATTCCTTTCCGTTTATAACAAAGTTGGGGGCAACACCCAAAGGGAGGTAAAAGTTGGTAATGGAATTTTCAATAAACTCGTCGTGTTGTTGTTGTATTTCTTTTCTGGGATGGTTGTAGCTAAGAAGAATTTCCTTGGCGTTGGCACTGTCTTCGAAATGCATTTGAGTAATCCAATTTATTTTTTGGTCCTTGGACCATTTGGAAAAACCCTCAATTTTTTTTGACATGTTTGGACATTTCAGTGTCCTACAAAGATACATGATTCTATTATTTCCATATAAGTCTAAGGATAACTGTACTAAAATGACCTCTTGAAAAAATGAGTAACTTTAGACGGTTAAATAAATAGCACTTATGTCTGTTTCTCAATCGGATCTTCCACAGAAGAGATTGATTTTTGGTCACCCTCCAGGGCTTTTCGTTTTATTTTTTACGGAGTTGTGGGAACGTTTTTCTTATTATGGTATGCGGGCTTTATTCACCATTTTTTTGGTGGCAGAGACATCAGATCAAAACCCTGGTTTTGGTTGGACCAACGAGGAGGCCATTGCACTATATGGGTGGTACACCATGCTGGTGTATGTAGCTTCTATACCAGGGGGGTGGATTGCGGACAATTATCTGGGCCAAAAAAAAACGGTAATGCTGGGTGGGTTGCTCCTTTGTCTTGGTCATGGTATTTTAGCATTAGACAGTGAAATCAGCTTTTACGTTGGGTGTGCTTTTATTATTTTAGGGGTAGGGGGACTCAAGCCCAACATATCCAGTATGGTAGGGGGACTCTATGCCGATGGAGATGGGAGAAGAGATTTAGGGTTTTATATTTTTTATCTGGGAATCAATTTAGGTGCTTTTTTTGCTCCCCTACTTTGCGGGTGGGTTGGAGAAACCTATAACTGGCACTATGGATTTGGACTGGCCGCCATTGGAATGCTTATAGGTCAAATTACCTATTACTATGGTCAGCCCTATTTGGCTGGGGTAGGGGAACTTGCCTTTTCCAGCAAAGAAGAAAAACAACGACTCAAAAACACAAAATTAACGCCCATTGAAAAAGACCGTGTTAAGGTTCTCTTGATTTCATTTTTAATGATTATCATTTTTTGGGGGGCTTTTGAGCAAGCAGGTGGATTAATGAATCTGTATGCCAAACAAAAAACTGATCGGATGCTGATGGGTTTTGAAATTCCTGCTTCTTGGTTTCAGGCGTTAAATGCTTTTTTTATTGTTACCCTGGCAGTAGTGGTCGGAAGAATATGGATGATAATTAAAGCCAAAGGAGGTGAAGCTTCTTCTATTTTTAAAATTGCATTGGGCATTTTAATTATGGGAATTGGATTTATTTTTATGCGATTTGCTGCGTCAGAGTACACGTTAATGGGGAAATCTTCCATGTATTGGTTGGTATTGGCTTATTTGTTTCATACCCTCGGGGAACTTTGTGCCTCTCCTGTATCTCTGTCCTATATCACCAAGTTGGCTCCATTAAAATACGCTTCTTTAATTATGGGGGTTTACTGGGCTGCTTCAGGCTTGGGGAACAAGCTGGCTGCGACCATTGGAGCTTACGCTGGTGCTGCGGGTGAGAAAGCTACTTTTACGGGAATCTTTGTTTTTTGTACCTTGTTTGCGTTGTTGATCATGGCCATTTTAAAACCCCTAAAACGATTGGCACATGGCGCTGAAGATTAGAACCTTTAAATATTGATTGTTATGCATATAAAGTTATTAGTTTTTCTTTTTGGCTTAAATACATTTTGGATCAATGCCCAAAATATTGAATGGTTGACTTTTGAGGCTGCCCTCGAAGCCCAGAAAGAAAACCCTAAAAAAATATTAATGGATGTTTATACGGATTGGTGTGGCCCCTGTAAACTCATGGATAAAAAAACTTTCCAAAACAAAGATGTAGCGGCTTACATTTCTGAATATTATTATGCCGTAAGATTTAATGCCGAGGGACAGGAGACCATCAATTTTTTTGGTAATTCTTTTACCAATCCCAATTATGACCCCAACCGTAAAGGGCGAAATGCGACACACCAATTCACCCAATTTTTGGGAGTGAAGGGTTATCCTACTGTAATCTTTATAAGTGAGACGGGAGATCTTATCACCCCGCTGGTGGGTTATCAAAACCCACAACAAATTGAACTTTATCTCAAAATGATCAAGCAAGGGGATTACATGATTTTCAGTAAGCCAGATGATTTTGAAAAATACAAGAAAAGCTTTAGACCTAGGTTCAGAGGTTGATTGGAAAGGCCCCCTGTTGATTTAGGTTTACAAAAGGAATATTTCTTTTTTCACAGCTTTTTTGCCACCGCGCAACATTCCAAGGCTTGTTGCTTCCATCACAGATTACCTTCTGAGGACGCAGGTAATCCAAAACCCTATCTAAGTTAACTTTTGGGTCATCGGTGATCAGCAGGTGCGTTGGAAAAAAACCTGGGATTTTATACTCTACGTTTTTATCTAAAATGAGGAGTTGGAAGTCATCAGAAACATAAGTGTTTTTAAAAGCTTTGATCTTAACGCTATCAATAGAAAATTCACTTTTAAAATTACTTATAAAAACTTCATCTTGACTGATTTTTTTAGAACTGTAAAGCGTTAGACTTTTCCCTACGTGATGCCCTATTACCGTATTTTCATATTGATACAGTAACCAAATTTTATTGATTTGAGAAGTACTCCACGCTACTTTTATTACATACAATTGCAGGAACAATAGCATTGATAATATTGCAATGAGGTATTTGATTTTCTTGTGGTTTATTAGCAGGTACAGTAAAATAATTAAGATATAAATGAAGAGGAGCACTGTTGTTGAAATGGAGAGGTTTTGAAATAAAAAACTTTCTTGACTGGCAATCCAAAAAATAGATTCATTTAAACCCGCAACCACTTTATCGTAGGCCAAGGAAAAAACAGGAATTTCGTGATCAGCGCCAATGAGCAAAAGAAGACCAATACTTCCCATTAAAAAAAAACCAAAAAATGGAAGTATGATCCAATTGGACAGGAGAAAAAGTCCTGGGAATTGATTGAAATAGTATATACTGAGTGGGGCAACAGCGATTTGCGCAGCCAAACAAACAGTAGTAATCTCCCAAATTTTTTTTAAAATAAAATTTTTTGGTTGCCACAATTTTTGAAATAATGGATGGAGCTTAATGATGCCCAAAACTGCGAGATAGCTCATTTGAAATCCTACTTGGTACAAAAAAGGAGGGTAGATCACCACCAGTAAGAAAAAACTGACTACCAGCAGGTGAAAGGTATTACTGACGCGAAGCGAATATTTTGCTATAACCAATCCTGTAAACATCGTTACCGCCCTTATAACTGAAGGACTTCCACCGGTAAAAAAAGCAAAACCCCAAAGCAGCGTAAGGATACTGGGGACATAAATCCAATGACCTCCTGGGATCGATTTTATTGGTTTTAGAACAACACCTAAAAAAAGCATTATGATTCCAATGTGGAGTCCCGATATGGCCAGCACGTGAATTACTCCTGCCTTTGCATAGGCGTTTTTGAGTTCTTGGTCTAAGGCATCTCTTTTACCCAACAAAAGGGTTTTGATGGTATTTTTTGAGACTGTTGCTAACCCAGACTTATCTAGCTTTTTTTCAAGTTTATCGTTCCAAAGATAGAGCTGGTCAAGGAAGGAGCTTTTGTTCTTTTTTACAATGATAAAATCATTGTTGCGGACCTTAATTTGATCATATATCTTAATTTTATTCAGATAATCTTTATAATCAAAATCTCCAGGATTTTTTCTGCTCGGCAGTTCCTTTGGCTGTGATTTAGTGATTAGTAGGTCTCCCCTTATCGGTCGATTGTTTGATTTTTTTTTATCCAATACAATCAGCACCTTACCCAATGATTTTTTTTGGTCAACACGAACGATTTTCCCATAGAAACGGTGTTGAAAATCATTGGACTTTAGCACCTCTGTTATTGCAACGCATAACGTATTTTCCGCACCTAATAAATTTCGATAGTGATCCGCTGGGATTTGATAGTATTGTTGTTGATAGAGTCCTCCAAGGGGAAGAAAAATAAGGTAAATAAAAGGGCGGTATTTTTTGAAAAGCCCCAGAATAAAGAAAACAGAGACGGCAACCCACAGCCATTTTTGAGTGAGCTGAAACAAAAATGTCATACCCAATACAAAAAATAATGTGAGGGGGTATATAGGATATTTAGGGGCTTTCATTCCCTAAATATAACTTTATAATGAAATTATCGAATTTTATCTATGATGAGTTGCGCTGTTTTTTTGCTTGCTGTTGCCGCTCCCAATATGCTGCCCAAGGCCTTATAGTCATTTTTTAGTTTCTTTTGCCCGGCACTCGAAAGGATGTATTTTAGGTTGTGTACAATATTTTTTTCATTGAAATCATTTTGGACCAGTTCTGTAACTACTTCCCGATCCATGATGAGATTGACCAATGAAATGAATTTTACCTTTACCAATCTTTTGCCAATTTCAAAACTCAAAAAGCTGGTGCGATAGCAAACCACCTGTGGGACATTCAACAGGGCGGTTTCAAGGGTAGCAGTTCCGCTTGAAACCAAAGCTCCTTTGGCATGCGCAATCAGATCGTGGGTTTGGTTGGCGATGATTTTTAGATCGTTATTTTTTATAAAACTTTGGTACCATTGTAACGCAATTCCTGGAGCTGCAGCAAGGACAAATTGATAATCGGGAAAGTGTGGGATTACTCTTAAAAAAATGGGCAACATTTTTTTAATTTCTTGTTTTCTGCTGCCAGGCAGTAGTGCGATGATCGCTTTTCGATCGGACAGATGATTCTCCTTTTTAAAACCAAGAGCTTTTTCTCTATTATTTAGTGACTCCAGAAGAGGATGACCAACAAAATGCACGTTAAATTGGTGTTTGACTTCAAAAAATTCCTTTTCGAAGGGAAGGATAACATAGAGGGCATCCAATACCTTTTTCATTTGATGCACTCGACTCTCTTTCCATGCCCATACTTGCGGACTGATATAATAGTGATTTCTGAACCCTTTTCCTTTGGCCCATTTTGCAATCCTCAAATTGAACCCTGGATAGTCGATGTAGATAATGGCATCTGGGTCAAAATGAAGAATATCTTTTTTACAAAACGTTATGTTTTTTAATATGGTTCTGAGGTGGATCAGCACTTCCCAGAATCCCATAAAAGCTAAAGATTTAAAGTGTTTTACCATCACACCCCCTACTTCTTGCATGAGATCTCCTCCCCAAAAGCGAATCTCTGCATCAGGATCTTTTTCTATCAAGGCCCGCATCAGGTTAGATCCGTGAAGATCACCCGATGCCTCGCCAGAAATGATGTAATATTTCATGCTCTTCCAAGTATTTTTGGGCTGAAAAAACTGTATTAAATGATTTTGAGCAAAGCGACCACCACAACTAAAAAAATTGAGGTGATTAAAATTCCTTTCGCAAAATTGACTTTCTTTTTACGCATGCCCAAGAAAAAAAGAGGCAGATTGATCAAGGCCCCCATACTGATCAGTCCCCCTAATTTTTTTTGATCATATAGAGAAATTATAGCATCCTCTACAGGTCCTTGAGAGAAATAGAGCAATATAAAAATGGTGATACTCGCACTGGCAAATAAACTGGCAATCACTCCTTTAAAGAGTTCATTATTATTCAAAATTCCAAGTGTTTAACTGTTGAATTGCGTGATGTGCTGTAAGGTCAAATTCTACGGGAACTACAGAAATAAAACCATTTTGTAAAGCCCACTCATCGGTGTCTTCTCCTTTGTCCTCGTTAACAAACTTTCCCGTTAACCAGTAATAATCCAAACCCATTGGATTGGTTCTCTTGTCGAATTCCTCCACCCAATAGGCGTTGGCCTGCCTGCAAATTTTTATTCCTTTTATTTCTTCTTTCTGCAATTTTGGAAAATTCACATTCAACACCACATTGGAGGGGATTTTATTTTTTATGGCACTTATTGTAATTTTTTTAACGTACTCTTTTATGGCGTTAAAGTCTGCATTCCAACGGTAATCTAAAAGTGAAAAACCAATGGCTTGAATTCCCTCTATTCCAGCTTCAACAGCAGCACTCATAGTTCCGGAGTAGATCACATTGATCGAGGAATTGGAGCCGTGATTTATTCCTGAAACACAGAGATCGGGTTTGCGGTCTAAAATTTCGTTTACGGCCAGTTTAACACAATCTGCAGGAGTTCCAGAACAGCTGTATTCTTTATGGGTACCTTCGGGGACCTCAATGGGTGTGCAATGGAGTGTAGAATTTATGGTAATGGCGTGTCCCATTGCTGACTGGGGACTGTCTGGAGCTACCACGACCACTTCCCCGATCTCGTTCATAACCGCAATCAGATTTCTAATGCCAGGTGCAGTAATTCCATCGTCGTTCGTGACCAGTATGAGCGGTTTTTTTTCCATGCGTTGTTTATGGGTGTAAATTTATAAATAATAATCCCTGCTCATTAATTTGCGGGCTATAAAAAGTTTTTTGGGTATTGGCTTAAATAAAGGGTTTTTGGTTAAATTTACTTGTTAAAAAAAATTTATGCGGATTGTCAGACTTTTTGTTGTTCTCCTGAGTACACTTATTATCACAGGCAGCAGTCCTGCTTTTTTCAGTAATCCCGAAAAGGATAAATTATTGATTGAGGTTGTTACCTACGTATTACAACGCGGCCATTTCAGTCCAAAAGACATAAATGATTCATTTTCAAAACAAGTTTTTGAAAATTATATTGATGGCATTGATGGTCAACATCGTTTTTTCCTTCAATCGGACATCAATAACTTTAAGCGCTATGAGAATGATTTAGACGATCAAATTAAAGCTGCAGATATTTCTTTCTTCAACCTGACCTATGACAGGTTGATGGACCGCATGTTGCAAGTTCAGAATTTCTATGGCGAATTATTAGATACCCCTTTTGATTTTAGTAAGAAAGATTCTGTAAGCATGAATTTTAAGGAGGTCTCCTATGCCAAAACGTTGAATGGTTTAAAGTCTATGTGGCGCAAAAGATTTAAACTTTCAACCTTGGAATACTATACCGATTTGGTTGAAAAAGAAGATGTAGAAATTGAAAAAGACAGCACTTACCAGATCAGGTCCAAGCTTGTCTTGGAGGAAGAGGCGCGGACCAAGACAAGGGAAAATATCGAAAGTTTTTTTGAAATTTACAATGAAGTTGAACGCAAAGAATGGTTTTCTATTTATATAAACTCCATTATGTTGGAGTTCGATCCCCACAGTAATTATTTTGCTCCAGACGATAAAGAGAAATTTGATTTGAATATTTCCGGGAAGTTTGAGGGAATAGGAGCGAGACTGCAAAAGAAAGATCAGGAGGTGAAAATAGTTGAGGTGATCGTGGGTGGGCCAGTATGGAAAGCAAAAGCCTTAGAGGTTGGCGATGTTATCTTAAAAGTAGCGCAGGAAAATGAAGATGGCGTTGAGATAGGTTCCATGCGATTGAGCGATGCGGTAAAGCTCATCAAAGGACCTAAAGGAACTCAAGTATTTCTTACGGTCAGACGCGTGAGCGGTGTCACTGAGGAGGTCATTATTAATAGAGATGTGGTAGAGTTAGAGGAATCTTATGCCAAGTCATCGATCATCAAGAAAAATGGTGAAAGTTATGGATTCATCGAGTTGCCCAAATTCTATATTGATTTTAAGGATCGAAAAAGCAGAAATGCCGCCAGTGATATCAAAAAGGAATTAGAATCCCTAAAAAAGAAAAACGTCAGTGGAATCATTTTAGACTTAAGGAACAACGGAGGGGGCTCCCTCAAGACGGTTGTGGACATCACCGGTTTTTTTATTGATAAAGGACCAGTGGTCCAAGTCAAAAGTACCGGAGGTAAAAAAGATATTTTATACGATGAAGATCCAGATGTAGTTTGGGATGGTTCGTTGGTCATTATGGTCAATAAATTTTCCGCTTCTGCCTCAGAAATTTTAGCGGCTGCACTTCAAGACTACAAAAGGGCCATCATATTGGGCAGTAAGCAAACTTTTGGAAAGGGAACAGTTCAAAATGTAATTGATCTAAACCGTATAATTTCAGGAAGTACCCATGGGGATTTAGGTGCAGTAAAACTGACTACTGATAAATTCTACAGAATTAATGGGGGATCTACCCAATTGGAAGGGGTGAAGAGTGACATCGTTGTAAAGAATCAATATTCTTACATAGAGATGGGCGAAAAAGACCAGGAAAATCCACTGGAGTGGGACAGCATAGAACCTGCCCCTTACCAACAATGGCAAGGTCAAATCAATTATGATTATGCAATAAGTCAAAGTGCTGAGCGACTGAAAGACCATCCTTACATCCAACTGGTAGACCAGCAAGCCAGAAGGATTGAGGCGCAACAGGACGATTATACATATACACTCAATTTTGATGACTACCTCAAAGAGTTAGAGCTCAATAAAAAAATGAATGACAAGTTCAGTGTTCTCAAGGATTACAGATCGGAGTTAACTTTTGAATGGATTCCAGAGCCAGGAGCTTTAAATGATGAGGTTATTGAAGAGCGCAAGAAAAGATGGTTTGAAGTTCTAGAACAGGATTTTTACATCGATGAGGCGGTGAATATTTTGGAAGACTTAAACATCAACTTACGCAGTAGTGTAGCCCAAGTAAAAAAGTAAATTCATTATTTTGAGGGGGGGTAATTTTTACAAAAAAATTCAGAAGGACCTCTGGGCATTTTTTAGCGTTATATATATTACTTTACTTATTTTGGTGGCTGTTTTTGCATATCAAATCGCCCCTGATAACACCACAAATGCCAATCAAATGCATTTGTCTATCCATTCAAAATCTCCCGGTTTCAGAACCGACATGTTGCTTTTAAGAACAATTGATTCCTTACCCTCAAAGCCAACTATTTTCAAAGGAAATTTAAATAAAACAACCGAAATTCCAATTCAAGCTTATCAGGTGAAATCCGATGGTGTTGCTATACAGCCCTATGGTTCCCCCAATGATTATTTTGAATTTATAGACGCTGCGAGGCTTCAACCACCCTTTTCAGCCGATAATTTCAAGGAACACCATATTACCAACAAATTATTTTTAATGGGTACGGACAAATACGGAAGAGATCTTTTGAGTCGGCTGATTGTAGGGTCGCGCATTTCACTTTCTATAGGTTTTATAGCAGTATTTATTTCATTGATTATCGGGGTAATATTGGGAGCTACGGCTGGTTTTTTTGGAGGTTATATCGATAAGATAATCGTATGGTTGATCAATGTTTTTTGGTCGATTCCTACCTTGTTGATGGTCATCGCAATCACCTTAGCATTGGGCAGGGGTTATTGGCAAGTTTTTATTGCAGTAGGCTTAACCATGTGGGTGGAAGTAGCCCGAGTGGTCAGGGGGCAGTTTTTAACGCTGAAAGAGCAGACTTTTATCCAGGCAGCACATACCTTAGGCTATGGTAAAATCAGAATCATATGGCATCACATTCTGCCCTTAGTCGTTCCCCCATTGATTGTCATTTCGGCGGCCAACATTGCCAGTGCGATTCTCATAGAAAGCGGACTGAGTTTTTTAGGAATAGGTGCCCAGCCTCCAGTTCCAAGTTGGGGCGGAATGGTAAAAGACCATTTTCGATACCTGTTGTTGGGAAAGCCTTATTTAACGATTCTTCCCGGATTGGCCATTATGAGTTTGGTTTTGGCTTTTATGACTTTAGGAAACAGTCTAAGAGATATTTTGGATGTCAAAAATTGACCTTACCACTCGCTGAGCCTGTTGGCGTCAAAATTCAGATGAATAAATATCATGATGGTAAAGGCCAATAAACTGGACCCTCCATAACTTAGAAAGGGTAGGGGGATACCTATGGTGGGAAGAATACCAAGCGACATACCTACATTGATAAAAAAATGAATAAATAAAACACCAGCGATTCCATGGGAATATATAAGCCTGAATTTATTGGTTTGTTTTTCCGCTTGAATAACAATTCTGATGATCAGTAAACAAAAAAGAATTATCATCAAAGATCCGCCCAAAAATCCCCATTCTTCACCCACAGTGCTAAAGATATAATCGGTGTGTTGCTCAGGAACAAAGTCACCTTTGGTTTGCGTTCCCTCCAAAAATCCTTTTCCTTTGAGTCCTCCAGCGCCTATGGCAATTTTTGATTGATTCATATTATAGCCGATGCCTTGGTTGTCAACTGTCTTCCCCAATACGATATTGATTCTGTCCCTGTGACGCTGCTCAAGCACATTATCAAAAATATAATCTACCGAAAGTGAGAAGCCTACTGAGATTATGAATGATCCAATAAATGGCCAAATTTTGATTTTTTTATTTATGTTTATGAATACAAAAAATAATAAAAAAATAAGCAGCGTGATGATCATTACTACTAAGCTTATAGGGAAGCTAAGCGTAATAAAAAACAAGAACATTAGAGAAACAAACAATACCAGGTATACATAGCTGAGACCTTCTCTAAAAAGCGGAAAAAAGAAGGCCCCAAAGACCAGCGCAGAACCTGGATCGGGTTGAAAAATAATAAGTACAAAGGGTAGGAATAGCGCACCTAATATTTTTAAAAATGTGTTGAGGTTTTTCAGATCCGACTGGACTTTACTCATTAAACTTGCGATCATCAAAGCGGTCGCCACTTTCGCCAATTCCGATGGTTGTATGCTCAAGCCAGCTATATTGTACCAGGAGGTTGCTCCAGAAACTGTTTTGCCAAAAATGAAAAGCCCAATGAGTAAAAAGATGCTTAAATAATAGGCTATGGAGGCAAATTGTTCAAAAAATTTACTGTTAACCGACAATATTAAAATTCCACTAAAAAGACTAACAATTAAAAAGAACATTTGCTTTCCAACTGGTTGACTCATATCAAAAATACCTGTGGATGTGTTGTTAAATGTTGCAGAGTAAATATTGACAATACCAAAACCAATTAACAGAGAATAAATTAATATCAACCACCAGTCTAATCGGTATAGAATACTATTATTCATTGATTATAAATGGTTTTCCAGAGTATGGTTTTTCATACTCTGCCAGTAAACTTCCATTTAACATTCTATTTTCTAAATACGTTCTTTCAACTTTTCCTGTCAGGTATTTTTCAATCATTAGGCTTGCAATGGGAGCGGCCCATCTGGAGCCCCAATAACCATTTTCGACATATACTGCCAACGCAATTTTAGGATTGTCTTTTGGAGCAAAAGCAATAAAAATTGAGTGATCGGTCAGGGGTGTTTTTTCCCCCTCGATTTTCATAAAATTCTCAACAGTTCCTGTTTTTCCACAGATTTCAATTCCTTTAATTTTTGCTACCCTTGCCGTCCCGCGTTCAACGACCTGAAACATGCCTTCAATGACGGGTTCAAAATGAATAGAATCAATGGAAGTGATTTTTTTCTCATAGACTTTAGCTAAAGATTCTTTGCCCACAGATTTTAAAAAATGGGGTTGAAAAAAATATCCCCTGTTGGCAATGGCGGCTGTAAAATTTGCCATTTGAATAGGCGTGGTGAGTAGTTCTCCCTGTCCAATTGCGTTAGAAACCACGGTTGCCGATTTCCACCCCCCTTTTTTATACCAGAAATTATAATAATCGGTATCTGGAACAAACCCCTTTTTACCCACAGGCAGGTCATACCCCAAATAGTTGCCCAAACCAAAACTTTTGAGGTGTTTGTTCCAAATGTTCATGCCTTCTTCTACACTTTCTCCAGACTGGTCTAATATTCTTCTGTAGGTGTTGGCGAAGTAGGTATTGCACGAACGGTAAATACCCGACATGAGATTGTTGTCCGTTCCATATCGGCAATGACATTCCATAAACCTTCCTTGGGCATAGAAGTGACCTTTTTGACATTTAAATTTCGTAGTAGAATCGATGACCCCTTCCTGAAGTGCAATAAGTGCATTCAATGTTTTGAAGGGAGACCCTGGAGCATATTGCGCCTGGAGTCCCCTGTCAAATAAGGGTTTGGCTAAAGTGTCCATGGCCAATTTTCTGTAGTTAGTGGACCTTTCTCTGCCGACTAAAATATTGGGGTCATAGCTGGGAGCAGAAACCAATGAGAGAATTTCTCCAGTTTTTGGCTCTATGGCCACAATTCCTCCTCTTTTGTTTTGTAAAAGGGTTTCCCCATATTTTTGAAGTTCAAGATCTAAGGTCAAAACTAAGTTTTGAGCTCCTTGCATTGGAATGTCATAAATGCCATTTTCGTATGAGCCGATAATGCGGTTGAACCGATCTTTTTGAAAGAATTTTTTTCCTTTTCTCCCCCTCAATAAATCTTCGTAATAATTTTCTATTCCTTGTCTACCAATAACTTCACCCATGCGGTAGTAGCTGTTTTTTTGGATATCATTTTTATTGACTTCACTGACGTACCCAAGGATATTGGAAGCCAAAGGAACTGGGTAGTTTCTGACTGAATTTTTTTGGAGAAAAAAACCGGAATATTTCCAAATTTTTTCTTGCACCACAGCATTACGTTCTTTAGAAATTTTTCCAATAATTATGGAGGGTAGCTTAACAGAAAAATTCTTAGCAAAATCAATTTGCTCCTTTAGTTTAGATTTTTTCACCCCCAACAGCACAGCGAGTTCCAAAGTATCAAAGGGAGAAATGTTTTCTGGAATGGCCATCAGGTCGTAAACGGGTTGATTGGATACCAAAAGCTTATGGTGGCGGTCGTATATATATCCACGCTCAGGATATACTGAGCTTTCAACGACGGCGTTTGCATCCGAAAGCAGCTTGTAGGAGGAGTTCATTAATTGAAGACCTACCAACCTGCCTATAAATATGACAGCGGTTAAAAATGTAACGAATGGTAAAAAAAATCGCCTGATCATTTTCTTTCTTTAAAAAGCCCTAATGAAATATACACCAATATAAAGGTAAAAAAAGCACTTAAAAAAGTATTTTTTATGATGGTAAGAATGTTGTCGAAACTAAAATAGATTACCACAAAAAGAAGTAAATGATGTATGAGGATCATCTGTAAAAAATAAGCGACCCTTTGGTTGACAAGACTCCCTCTGATCATCCCCATAGGAACATCATAATTAACGCCAAAAGAGAATCTAATGATGTATGGTCTTAAATAAGTAATGGTCAAAGAGGCAATTGTATGGCCACCTGATCCTTGGGTCAACAGGTCTAAAAGAAGCCCCATCAAAAAACCTAAAATAATGAGCGCTGTTCGGTCTCCATCTAACCGGTACATGAGAAAGAAAAGTAGATACAAATTGGGGTTTATAAAACCAAAGAAATTAATATTACTCAACAAAAAAGCTTGCACAAAGAGCAGCAGTATAAATTGAAGGGTCAATACGATATTATACCTACTCATATTTCAAAGCTTTAAGTTGATCAATTTTTATGTTATCGATAACATACACAAACTTTTTTTCTGTGAGATTACTGAATAATTCAACGTCGATATTGAGGTAGCCTTCAAGTTCTGGTTTTTTAATATTTGTTACAACTCCAATGGGAATTCCATATGGAAAATAGTCCGACATACCCGCTGTGATAATGGTATCTCCTGTGGACACGGTGTTCAATGAGGAGATGTCATTTAATTTCATTTTTTTAGGGTGATTGCCCTCCCAGACCAATGATCCGTAGGCTCCATTTTTTTTAAATCCTGCATTGATTTTAAGGTCCCGATGGAGGATTGAAAGAACACTTGAAAAATCGTCTGTAACTTGATTGACAATTCCAATGATACCATCGCTGGAAATGACACCCATTTCTAATGCTACACCATCTTTGGCTCCCTTATCAATAATAAGGTAGTTTCTCGCCAGTTGGTAGCTGTTTTTTATAATTCTGGCCGATTTTACTTCATATCCAAATTTCTCGGGGACCCGATTTTCGTACTCAATATTATTTTGATGCATTAACTCAAGGGCTTTAAGCTTTTCGTTTTCCGCTATCAATTTTTTATTTTGATCGACCAGATCCATGTAATTTGTGATGTTCATCCCCATCAGATTAAAGTTACTTGAAATGGCCAAAGCGCCTTTACTAAAGGTGGACTTGTGATAAAAACTTCTATTACTTAGGATGATGGTTGAGAGGAACAACAGCCCTAAGTATAATAGGGTATTCTTGTACTTAATTAGCGCATTTATAAGCTGCCGCATAAGCCATTATTTGATCAGAATGGTTTTGTATCTCTCGATGTTTTTCAAGGTAATACCAGTGCCGCGCACAACGGCTTGTAGCGGGTCTTCAGCGATATATACAGGAAGATCTGTTTTACGTGATATTCGGAGGTCTAAGCCTCTGAGAAGGGCTCCTCCACCAGCTAAATATATTCCCGTATTGTAGATGTCAGCAGCCAATTCTGGAGGGGTTTGTGACAAAGCCTCCATAATTGCCTCTTCTATTCTGATGATGGACTTATCCAATGCTTTGGCCACCTCTGAGTAGGAAATCATCACTTGTTTTGGTTTTCCAGTGACCAAATCTCTTCCCTGAACCGACATGTCTTCGGGAGGGTTTTCAAGGTCTTCAACAACGGCGCCAATCAATATTTTTATTTTCTCAGCGGTTCGTTCGCCAATATAGAGATTGTGCTTACTTCTCATAAAATTCACAATGTCATTGGTGAACGCATCCCCTGCGATTTTTACAGATTTGTCACATACAATTCCAGATAAAGCAATCACGGCAATTTCAGTGGTTCCACCACCGATATCAACGATCATATTTCCCTTGGGTTGCATGATGTCTATCCCAATTCCAATGGCAGCGGCCATGGGTTCATGAATTAAATACACTTCTTTTCCGTTGACACGTTCAGCAGATTCTTTTACAGCCCGCATTTCTACTTCGGTAATTCCAGAGGGGATACAAATTACCATTCTGAGGGAGGGGGTGAAGAATTTTCTTTTGAGCGAAGGGATGCTTTTGATCAAGGAATTGATCATTTGCTCAGAAGCATTAAAATCGGCTATAACTCCATCTTTTAGTGGTCGAATCGTTTTGATGTTTTCATGGGTTTTACCATGCATCATACTCGCCTCATTACCAATGGCAATAATTTTGTTGGTCGTACGATCTATGGCCACTATAGAAGGACTGTCCACCACAACCTTGTCATTGTGAATGATGAGGGTATTGGCGGTTCCTAAATCTATAGCAATTTCTTCTGTGAGGAAACCCATTTATAATTTTGTTAGTGCAGCTAAAGTTATGAAAATTAATGCTTAAAATGACGCGTTCCTGTAAAGACCATAGATAAATTATTTTCATTACAATAATCTATCGAAAGTTGGTCTTTAATTGAACCTCCAGGCTGCAGAATACTGGTCACTCCTGCCTTGTGTGCAATTTCTACACAATCGGGAAAGGGGAAGAAGGCATCACTGGCCATAACGGCTCCTTGAAGGTCAAATTTAAAATGCCGCGCCTTGTCAATCGCTTGGTTCAGCGCATCCACACGGGAGGTTTGCCCTGTGCCTGAAGCCAATAATTGACCATTTTTTGCCAACACTATCGTGTTGGACTTGGTATGCTTACTTATTTTTGAAGCAAAAATTAAGTCCTCAACCTCTTGAGGACTTGGTTTAATTTCAGTGACGTAATCGAGATCATCTACAGCATCTGTTTTGTTGTCTCTGTCTTGAACCAATATCCCATTGAGACAAGTCCTGTAGGAATTGGTGGGTAGAGGCGTATTTTTTTGAACCAATATGATTCTGTTTTTCTTCTCTTTGAGCCGTGCCATAGCAGTTTCTTCATAGTCGGGAGCAATGACCACTTCGCAGAAAAGACTGTTAATCTCATCGGCGGTCTTTAGATCTATGGTTTTGTTACTAATCAATACCCCTCCGAAAGCGGAAACAGGATCGCCCGCCAGGGCATCTAAATATGCTTCTTTGAGGGAAGGCCGGGTAGCAAACCCACAAGCATTGTTGTGTTTGAGGATTGCAAAACTGTTTCCCTCATCATAAAATTCAAGCATCAAATTGACGGCGGCATCAATATCCAACAAGTTGTTGTAGGAGATTTCTTTACCATGGACTTGTTCAAGAAGCTCTGATAAAGGCCCAAAAAAACGGCCTTGTTGGTGAGGGTTTTCCCCATAACGGAGTTTTTTTTCTTTTTTGATACTGAATTTAAGTACTTCCTCCTCAGTATTAAAGTGGTTGAAAATTGCAGTGTCGTAATGGGACGAGGTTTGGAAAGCTTTAACGGCGTATTTTTTTCTTTCCTCGAGGCTAGTAGTGCCTTGGTTTGCCAATATAATATTTAGAAAATCTTCGTAATCCGTTTTATCAGAAACACAAAAGGTGTCGGCGAAGTTTTTGGCAGCCGCACGGATGAGGGCAATCCCTCCAATATCAATTTTTTCAACTATTTCTGATTCAGATCCTCCCGCAGCTACCGTATCTTCAAAAGGGTATAAATCTACAATTACCAGGTCGATTTGAGGGATTTCAAATTCGGCAAGGGCTTTTTGGTCCTCGACTACCTCTTGTCGGTTTAAGATACCCCCAAAAACTTTTGGATGTAACGTTTTAACCCTACCTCCCAAAATAGAGGGATAGCCGGTTATATCTTCTACCGCGACCACTTCATATCCCAAATCTCGGATGAATTTATCGGTACCTCCAGTGGAGTAGAACGTTACGCCTTGATTGTTCAGCTCGTGAATGATGGGGGCCAAACCCGTTTTGTCATATACAGAGATGAGGGCAGATGAAATTTGTTTTTTACTCATTTTATTGATTGTAGTTTATGAATTTGAGCAGTAGATTTAGCACCCTATTTCATAATATATTTTTAATTAATTTTACATAAAAATCAAGATACTTGAGGTAAACAAAAGTATTAAAATCCATGATTAATACTTCTGTTATTTTCTACTTATTTGTATTATTAATTAACCAAAAAAAATGGACTTTTCAACAATTTTTGACACCCTCCTATGAGCTGTCAAAACCGATGAGATCCCATTGGAGTAGGCCAAAGGTATTCACCAAACTCAGTTTAAAATGAAACAAAATATCACCATATTGGGAATGACCTGCGAGGGTTGTGTTTCCTCAGTGTCAAAAATATTAATGGATGGTGGATCCGTAAAAGGGGTCCAGATTGATTTAAAAACTGGAAATGCAGCCTTGGAAGTAGAGAATCCAATTAGTCTAGACCAATTGAGGTCGGTATTACCTCCAAAATATACCCTTTCTTTGGATCGAGAAAATGACCTTCTCCAGGCCAAGGTCGAGTCTTCAAAAATAAAACAGCTTTTTCCACTTTTTTTGATTTTCGCATATCTATTGGCGGGAACATTTTTACTCCAAAAAAACTCATTTCAACGCAATGACTTTATGTATAATTTTATGGGTTTATTTTTTGTGGTATTCAGTTTTTTTAAATTCTTGGATTTTAAAGGATTTCCTGAGGCTTTTTCAATGTATGACCCCTTGGCGAAAAGAATCCGATGGTATGGAACACTCTACCCTTTTATCGAAACAATATTGGGGTTGATGTTTCTGTTGAGATGGGGTTTGGATTGGGCCTTGGTGATCACACTTGTCATATTATCCACGACCACTGTTGGTGTGATCAATAGCTTGTTCAACAAGAACAAAATCAATTGCGCTTGCTTGGGTACTGCCTTAAAATTGCCCATGACCGAAGCCACTTTAATTGAGAACACCATTATGATGGTGATGGCCGTGGCCATGCTTTTTCAACAATTGAGTTAAATATTGTAACTTGGTGATATGTTTTATAAGCGTTTAAAAGCTTTTCTCTTTTTATCAATCCTTTTAGCTTCCAAGGTTGGAATGGCATTGAATGTTCATTATTGTGGTGGGGAAATCGCAGAAATTGCTTTTGCTTGGAATGCCGACGGCTGCGGAATGTCTTCTGATAAAAGTCAAGAAGCAGACAGGAGCACAACCATTATCAAAAATCATTGTTGTCAGGATGAGACTGTTTTTGTGCAAAACAATGAGCCGCTAAAAGAAAATCACTCAGCATTTCAATTGCCCTCATTTACTGTTGAAAATAATTTTGACTTTTATTTTCAACCCACTATATCTAAAGCCCAATGGATAAAAGAATATCCCGCGTTTCTTTTCTGCAAGAATAAGATATACCTACTGCATCAAAGTTTTGTTTTTTACGGATGATAGCGTTTTAGATTGTTTCAATTTAAAACTAATCAATAATCCCTAAAATCATGAAAAAATACATAATACTTGTATGCTTTTCTTGTGGCTTGGTCTTTTCGCAAGACCCCCTCAAGGGCATCATAAAATATCAAGATAATAATGAAATCATACCCCTGGTAGGGGCCAATGTATATTGGAGTAACACTACTGTTGGAACCATAACAGACGCTAAGGGTACATTCCAATTAGAGACAATAGCTGGAACCAACCCATTGGTGATCAGTTATCTGGGATTCAAAACCGACACGCTCTGGGTGGATTCCTCATTTATTAGTCATCAAATGACCCAAAAATCAGAGGAAGCATTGGATGAAATAACCTTGCAACAGCGGAGGAAAGCCATTCAAAAATCTTTTATTGAAACGCAAAATATTCTTAAGGTGAGCAGTGAAGAACTATTAAAAGCAGCTTGTTGCAACCTTTCGGAAAGTTTTGAGACCAACCCTGCAATAGATGTTAATTTTTCAGATGCCCTTACGGGAACCAAGCAAATCAAAATGTTAGGGTTGTCCACCCCTTATTTGCTAATATCTGAGGAAAACATCCCTATGGTTCGGGGGGCTTCTCAGGCTTATGGATTAACCTTTACCCCAGGCACCTGGGTGGAGAGCATTCAGATTAGTAAAGGTGCGGGTTCGGTTACCAATGGATTTGAGAGTATTGTGGGGCAAATAAATACCGAATTGAAAAAACCCTTGACTGATATTCCCTTTTTTCTGAATGTATTTTCCTCTATCAACGGCCGGTATGAGATAAATACTCACCTCAACCGTAAGGTTAGCGAACGTTGGAGTACTGGGCTTTTTCTACATGGTAACCTCAGAACTCAAAAATTTGACAAAAACAATGACCGTTTTTTGGATCTTCCGGTTGGAGAACAAATTAATTTGATGAACCGTTGGCAATACATCGACGCTGACAAAGGTTGGGTGAGTTTTTTGAGTTGGAGGTATATGAATGATGAAAAACAATTGGGGGTTTTAGACTTTCAACCCAAGCGTGACAGAGGGCTGAAAAATCAATGGGGTAGTGAGATTGCGACCCAGCGTTGGGATACTTCTGTAAAAGTAGGATATGTTTTTCCAGAACTTTCTTACCAGAGCTTTGGGTTTCAAGCAGCCTACAGCAGTCATGACCAAAAAGCTTATTATGGTTTGCGAAAATATGATGTCAATCATCAAAGTTTGTACACCCATTTGTTATTCAATTCTATCTTAGGAAATACCCTTAATAAGTTTAAGGTAGGACTCAATTACACCCATGACCTCTATGATGAAGCAGTCGATTTGTATTCTTTTGACAGAAAAGATCTTAATTGGGGTGGCTATTTTGAATACACTTACAACAACGACGATAATTTTAGTTGGATTGGTGGCCTTAGAGTTGACATTCACAATAATTTAGGCACTTTTGTTACCCCTCGTTTTCACCTTAGATATGTACCCTTAAATGAATTTGTAATTAGAGTTTCTGGTGGAAGTGGACGTAAGGCAGCCAATATTTTTGCTGAAAATCAAACCCTTTTCGCCACCAACAGAACCATTAAAATACAATTTGCAGGGGGATCAATATATGGATTAGATCCAGAGATTGCTTGGAATTATGGACTGTCAATAGCGAAGTCATTCTACATTGGCAGCCCCAATCAATTTAATTTTTCGGCAGATTATTATGTCACCGATTTCACCAATCAGGTTGTAGTGGATTGGGAAAATTCCCAAGAAATACAATTTTACAACCTCAAGGGGGAGAGCAGTGCCAAAAGTTTTCAGATCGAGCTGGATTACAGCTTCAGGAATTTTTTGAATGTAAGGACAGCGTATAAAAACTATGATGTCAAAGTGGATTATAAAAGCGGTCTGCGGCAAAAACCATTATTGGCTAAAAATCGCTTTTTCCTTAATGTCGGTTGGGAAGGCAAAACCTCCTCTTCTGGAAAACAATGGCGTTGGGACTTCACCTTCCATCGTGTTGGTGCCCAAAGGTTGGTAAACACCATTCGGGACCAATCGGGTAGCTTTTCACCGAGCTATTCATTGTTCAATTCGCAGATCTCTCGTTTTTTTTCTAAAAAATTTGAAATATATTTGGGAGGAGAGAATATCGGTAATTACCGACAGGCATCACCAATAATAGGATCCGATGACCCTTTTGGAACTGACTTTGATGCAGCTCAGGTATATGCACCAGTGTTTGGTGCAATGGTTTATTCGGGTTTGAGGTTCAAAATTTAATTTAATCAAATAATAAGCTTACTATGAAAAAAATGTTAATCATTCTGCTTGCGCTACCATTGGGAATGCTGGCCCAAGAAAAAGAAAAAAAAATTGTCAAAGCTGAATTCATGGTTCATGGGAATTGTGAATTTTGTGAGAAAAGAATTGAAAAAGCTGCCCTTTCGATCAAAGGGGTTAAATCTGCAGCCTGGGATATTCCTTCAAATCAAATCAGCTTGATTTACAACCAGAAACAAGTTTCTTTGGAGACGATTCATGCCAGTATTGCTGCTCAGGGTCACGACACTTCCGAAGCGAAAGCCAAAGAGGAAGATTATGACGCCCTTCCTAACTGTTGCAAATACGATCGGGAAGAATTGTAAAAAAAAACCTGCTTTTTAAAGCAGGTTTTTTTTTTGAATTAAAAGCATGTTACATCATTCCCGGCATACCTCCGCCGCCCATTGGTGGGCCTGCTGGGGTATCCTCTTTGATGTCGATCAGTGCGCATTCTGTGGTCAATATCATTCCTGCTACAGAGGCGGCATTTTCTAAGGCCACTCGGGTAACTTTTTTCGGATCGATAATTCCTTCTTTTAACATGTCTACAAAAGTACCTTCCTTGGCATTAAAACCGTAGTTTTCACCACCCTCAAGTACTTTAGAAACAATAACAGAGCCTTCTCCACCAGAGTTTTCAACAATGGTTCTCAAAGGAGACTCGATTGCTTTGTGGATGATTTGAACACCTGTTCCCTCATCAGCATTGCTGGATTTGATTTTAGCAAGGCTTTTTTGTGTGCTCAATAATGCAACACCTCCACCGGCAACGATACCTTCTTCTACTGCAGCGCGGGTAGCGTGTAGCGCATCGTCAACGCGATCCTTCTTTTCTTTCATCTCTACTTCAGATGGAGCTCCAACATAAAGAACTGCCACACCACCGGATAATTTAGCCAGGCGTTCTTGAAGTTTTTCTCTGTCATAATCAGAGGTGGTCGTTTCAATTTGAGATTTGATTTGGTTGACCCTACCTTGGATCATCTTGCTTTCTCCAGCGCCATTTACAACCGTTGTGTTGTCTTTGTCGATGGTTACTTTCTCAGCAGAACCCAACATGTCAATGGTGGTGTTTTCCAAGGTAAAACCTCTTTCTTCAGAGATTACGGTTCCACCGGTTAAGATGGCAATGTCTTCTAACATTGCTTTACGACGATCTCCAAATCCAGGGGCTTTTACTGCAGCGATCTTTAAGGCACCACGCAGCTTGTTCACCACCAATGTGGCGAGGGCTTCTCCATCGACATCTTCGGCGATTACGATAAGCGGTTTTCCAGATTGCGCAACCGGCTCCAATACGGGAAGCAGGTCTTTCATTGCAGAAATTTTCTTGTCGTACAATAAGATGTATGGCGTTTCCAAATCTGCCTCCATTTTTTCAGAATCAGTCACAAAATAGGGGGAGAGATAACCTCTGTCGAATTGCATTCCTTCTACTACATCTACATAAGTATCTGTACCTTTTGCCTCTTCGACAGTGATCACACCTTCCTTGCCTACTTTTTCAAATGCTTCTGTGATCAAACTACCGATAGTTTCGTCATTGTTGGCAGAGATACTTGCGACTTGTTTGATTTTTTCAGAGGCGTTTCCTACTTCAACAGATTGTTTGCTCAAGGCGTCTACAATAGTGCTGACAGCTTTGTCAATTCCTCTTTTCAAATCGAGAGGATTTGCACCAGCGGCTACGTTCTTTAATCCTTCTTTTACGATGGCTTGTGCCAAGATAGTTGCTGTAGTAGTTCCATCTCCAGCGAGGTCGTTAGTTTTAGAAGCCACTTCTTTAACCATCTGTGCACCCATGTTTTCCAGTGCATCTTCCAGTTCAATTTCTTTGGCTACGGTTACACCATCTTTTGTGACTTGAGGGCCACCAAAAGCTTTTCCAATGATAACATTTCTTCCCTTAGGGCCAAGGGTTACTTTTACAGCATTTGCAAGGGCGTCAACACCACGTTTGATGCCATCCCGTGCCTCTATATCGAATTCTATTTTTTTTGCCATTTTATTTTTATTATTGATTATACAATTGCGAGTATATCACTTTCTCTCATGATTAGGTAATCGGAACCATCGTGTTGTAATTCGGTTCCAGCATATTTACCATAAAGTACATTGTCCCCTACTTTTACCGTTACAGGGTTTTCAGTAGTTCCGGGTCCTACAGCGACCACGACACCTTTTTGAGGTTTTTCTTTTGCAGAGTCAGGAATGATAATTCCAGAAGAAGTTTTGGTTTCTGCAGCAGCAGGCTCGATCATTACTCGATCCGCTAAGGGTTTAATATTAACTTTACTCATTTTTAATTATTTTAAGTTTAAATTTTAATTTTCACAAACCATGCCATTGGGGGATCCTATGACAAATTGTAGCAGTTCAGTTGATTTGCTGACAGCTTGGCACAAATTTTATTATTGGGATTCGTTTTGAGGGACTTCCTCGGGAAGGCTTTCGGGTAGTGTTTCCGGGATTACTTCTGGAATGGGCTGATCTAATGAATTTTGTTCTAAAAGACGCGAGTCGGAATTTACGCTCCCCGTTTCTATCGAAATATTGGAAAGTAAAATTAAGATCAACAACAGCCCAGCCAATAGCCAGGTACTGCGGTCTAAAAAATCTGAGGTTTTTTGGATGCCTCCCATTTGTTGGCCTCCTCCACCAAAAGACGAAGAAAGTCCCCCTCCTTTTGGATTTTGAACCATTACGACCAATACCAATAGAAAACAAACAAAAATTATTAAACCTATAAAAATCGAAAAGCTACCCATTGTATTTATTATTGTGGCAAGTTCTTTATATCCTGAATTCGCCCTGCAAAGAAAACATTTTTTTCCGGATATTTCAAACTTAAAATTTTATAGGCTTTAATTGCTTTTTTATACTTTTTCTGTTTGACCAAAAGTTTGGCTAAAGTTTCGGTCATCAATTCTTCTGAATAAAAATCTCCCTTATTGACGATGTTGTTTGCCGCTCCTTTTTCCACTGGCGCAATTTTCGGATCGGCAGCAATGAAACGATCTATTATTGGTAATTTATCGCTAAGCGGTTGTTTTTCATTTTCTTCTTCTTCTTCTTTGATGTCAACGGTCTGTTCCGTATATTCATTATCTGTGGTGTATACCACCCATTCGGTAAAGCTCATCATAAGACCAGCAACGTCACTTGCTGGTTTTTCTTCAGCAGTTGTTTTATCTGTTGATGGAATAATTGCTTCACTAGGCTCTTTGTGCGGGATAATATCCCTCTCAATCGTTTCAGAAATTTCAACTTCTTTGTCGACCTTATCCTCCACAGTTGTGTTACTTTCCTCAATCAAATCATTACTTTTTGTAGTGAAGGTAAATGGGGATTCTATACCGTTTTTAAGCACGGCCCTGTCCGAAGTGTAGAGAGATAATTGATTTAATGCAGTATTAGAAGGGTCTTTGTTTTGATCGATAAGAGATTTTGTATAGATAAAACGTGGTAGCTGGAAATAGGGGTATTTTTCAATGAAAACGGCCATTTTAGAGACCAATGTTTCATCATCAGTATCATAATTTCCAATTAAATCACTAAAACTTTTTTCGTTCATAGATCCTACCATTTTGCTAAGGTTTCATTGAAAATGTCTTGTGTTACCCGTTCGAAGATTTCATCGTGTGCAGCCCCTTGAATATCGTACAACTGTTTGTCTGCAGGGTAATCGTAGAAGAAAGAAAACTTTCTCTCGAAATCATCGTCTTCATTATTGGAATTGAAGTAGCGCAGATTCACTGTCATGGTCAAACGATTTTGGGAGGCTGTGAGATTAGCTGTTGAGGTCATAGGGGTTACACTATATTGTGTGATTTCACCCTGATAGATCAGGTCACCTCCACTGTTGACAAGATTTAAGTTGGTTTGTCCCAATATACGGTCCTGTAGCGCCAGCGTAAAATCTCGATCCAGTCCAGGTTCCACGGTGGACCCTGGTCTACTCCCTGCTTGGTTTTCAAAAAAATCTACTCGAAATGTACTGGCACCTGCTGGAATCGATGCTCCCGTAAAGGAATATATTCCACAGCTTTGGATGACCATGCAGGTGATCGTAAAAGCAATTAAATTTTTAGTCTTCTTCCTCATTCAAATCAAATTGTTTGATTTTTCTGTAGAGTGTTCGCTCTGAAATACCCAACTCCTTTGCTGCTATTTTTCTCTTGCCATTACTCCTTTTTAAAGCGAGCTTAATCATTTCAATTTCTTTATCTAATAAAGATAAGGGTTCCTCTTCAATTACGGTTTCGGCGTAGTCATAATCATTAACGGGTGGAGGAGGTTGCTGATTGATTGGTTTGTTCTCGGGGGGGATAAATTCTAAGGTTTTATTATCCTCCTCCCCGTAGATTTTTTTAATCAATTCGGGATTATTTTTTTGCACCGAGGTCAAGTTCTCGTTTTCCATTAACTCATGGGTGAGCTTTTTTAGATCGTTAAGATCACTTTTCATATCGAATAGTACTTTGTAGAGTATTTCACGTTCGGAAGAAAAATCCGCTTCTTTTTCGTTACCCCCAATTACGGCAGGGAGTTGAGACCCCATATTGGGGAGGTAATCTCTCAAAGTTGCGGCATTGAGTACTCTATTTTTTTCGAGTACGGAAACTTGTTCCGCGACATTTCGCAGTTGACGGATGTTCCCGCTCCACTGATATTGCACAAGCAAAAGTTGAGCTTCCTCCTCCAACCGCAGGGTAGGCATTTTATATTTTTGCGCAAAATCCGATGCAAATTTCCTAAACAAGAGCGGTATGTCTTCTTTTCGATTTCTGAGAGGTGGGAGGTGAATTTCAACGGTGCTTAAACGATAGTAAAGGTCCTCTCTGAATTTGCCTTTTTTGATGGCCTCTTTCATGTTCAAATTGGTTGCAGCTACTATTCTTACATCTGTTTTTTGAACTTTTGAAGAACCCACCTTAATGAATTCCCCATTTTCTAAAACCCTCAAAAGCCTCACTTGTGTTGTAAGTGGTAATTCCCCTACCTCATCCAGAAAGATGGTTCCTCCATGGGCGACTTCAAAATAACCGTTTCGAGTGGCGGTCGCCCCTGTAAATGCTCCTTTTTCATGTCCAAAAAGTTCGCTGTCAATTGTTCCTTCGGGTATGGCGCCACAGTTTACCGCAATATATTTTGCGTGTTTTCTCGGAGAAAATTGATGGATAATTTTAGGGATATTTTCCTTTCCAACTCCACTTTCACCGGCTACCAAAACAGTAATTTCTGTCGCAGAAACCCGTTGGGCTTTTTCAAGTGCCCTGTTCAACCCCTCATCATTTCCAATTATGCCAAAACGTTGTTTTATATTTTGTAAGGATTCCATGATTTTAAACAGTATTTGAGAGACCCACAGCCTGTCCAATTAGGGTGGCTGATGTTACTTTTTCAATTTTAACATTGACAAAATCGCCTACCTTATATTTGTCTTTGGGAAACACGGCTACGGTGTTTTGACTGATTCTCCCGCTCCAAAACTCTGGGGATCGCTTAGAGTTTTTTTCAACCAAAACACAAACAGTTTTTCCAATGAATTGCTCAGTTCTGTAGGCGCTGTGTTCTCTTTGTAAATCAATTATTTCTTGGAGTCTCCTTTTTTTAACGGACATGGGGACATCGTCTTCAATTTTTTTGGCCGCAGGGGTGCCTGGTCGTTCAGAATAGGCAAACATAAACCCATAGTCATATTTTACATAATTCATCAGACTCAGTGTGTCCAGGTGGTCCCGTTCTGTTTCAGTAGGAAAACCGGCAATCATGTCGTGAGATATAGCACAATCGGGGATAATTTTCCATATATTATCAATCAGTTGAAAATATTCCTCACGGGTATGTTGGCGGTTCATTTTTTCTAAAATGGCATTGCTCCCTGATTGAACGGGTAGGTGGATGTAATTGCAAATATTTTCATGACGTGCCATGGTGCGAATTACATCAAGCGACATGTCCTGCGGGTTAGAAGTGGAAAAACGAATACGCATTTTGGGTTGCGAATGGGCCACCAAATCAAGAAGATTTGCAAAGTTTACGGCGGTTTTTTGTTGAAGGGAACTGGCTTTTACAAAGTCTTTTTTTAACCCCCCTCCATACCACAGGTAGCTGTCCACATTTTGCCCCAGTAAGGTCACTTCTTTGTATCCTTTTTCTGCCAGATCCGCCACTTCCTCCAATATACTTTTGGGATCGCGACTGCGCTCCCTCCCTCGGGTAAAAGGAACCACACAAAAAGTACACATATTGTCACACCCCCGTGTGATGGTTACAAATGCACTGACGCCATTGGAAGCCAATCGCACGGGCGCTATGTCTCCATAGGTTTCTTCTTTGGACAGGATTACATTTACTGCCTCTCGCTCGGCATCTGCTTCTCTCAGCAAATTTGGAATGTCTTTGTAAGCATCGGGGCCGACCACGAGATCCACCATTTTTTCTTCTTCAAGAAATTTGTGTTTTAATCGTTCTGCCATGCAACCCAGAACTCCTATTTTAAGGTCATTTTTTTTATTTTTTATGCCATTAAAAAGCTCTAATCTTTTTCTAACCGTTTGCTCAGCTTTTTCTCGGATGGAGCAAGTGTTGACCAAAACTAAATTCGCTTCTTCAAGATTCTCGGTTAATTGATACCCTTCTTTATCGAGAATAGCGGCAACGATTTCGCTGTCGGAGAAGTTCATCTGGCAGCCGTAACTTTCGATATAGAAATGTCGGTTCTTCTTTTTTGGAGGTACCACATCTTCTGGTAAAATAGAAGCACTGGACGATTGGCGTTCTGTGGACAGGGGAGCACCATTAAAAGCATAGGGGTCTTTAACCGACGTATTGGCCATTAATTTTGAATTAAAATACGCTGCAAATATAATTAAACCTGCCTTTTTGTCATGTTAAAGTCAGGAATAATTTTATAGCAATCACATTGACAAAGCTGTGGTATTAAGTCTATAAAATCCTTGACAAAATTATTTGCTGACTATAAAAAATGAGGCATCACCTATTTGGGCATTGAGTGAACGGTTTTGGGTTCTGACCATTCTTTTTGATTGGAATTCACAGGTCCCAACCCATCGGGTTGTATTCTCGCTTCAGCAATTCTATGTTTAATGACATTGGTCAAAGAATCTTTAATTTTTTTGTAGTTGCCCGATTGGGCAAGATTACGAAGTTCTTTTTTGTCATATTTATGATCGTAAAGTTCATATTCAAATTTTCCATTTTCCTCCCATTGGGTCAGTCTGTATCGGCTGGTTTTTATAGAATAGCCTTGTGCTTTGTTTTTCCCCATATCCACCCTAAGCTCTGTAAGTGCACTTTTTCTTACTCTTGCCTTAGAGTCCTTTAAGATAGGAGCAAAGCTCTTACCCGACACATACGCAGGGGTTTCGAATCCCATGAGGTCCATAATGGTAGGGTAGAGGTCAACCAACTCTACGGGAGCTTCCATTATTTTTTCATTTTTATTGATTCCAGGCCCTGCAACAATTAAGGGTACTCGTGTAGCATTATCAAACAAAGTTTGTTTTTGCCAATGCCCGTGCTCTCCAAGATGATATCCGTGATCGGAAGTAAAAACGACAATGGTATTTTTGTCCAAACCAGTAGCCTTTAATTTATCGAGAACGCGACCAATCTGCGCATCGACAAAACTGGTCGTTGCATAGTAAGCCTCCTTGATGGTCTTGGCCAATCCTTCTTCCAAGTTTCTTTGCTCAATTTTTTTTCTCACACTGGCAGCGGCAGGAGCGGGTAGGGTTTTCAAATAAGCATCATTGCTTTTGGGGACTTTCATTTCATCTGTTTCGTAAAGGTTAAAATATTTTTTTGGAGCTACATATGGAGTATGGGGTCTGTAGAGTCCAAATGCCAGGAAAAAATTTTCACCACTTTTGGCATATTGGTCTAAAAACTTAATGGTTTCTGTAGCGCCAATACCATCTGTTTGTTCCTCATCGGTGCCCTCTGCCGCCAACCAGCTTAGGGTGCCGCCATAGGACCTTTTCTTTAGGGTGTTGATTTTATACTCCTCAATTTTATCCCGACCATAGGGATTTACCGTTTGGTGCCAGGTGTAATTATCATCATGCCCAGCTGTCCCAATATCCCTGGGATTGTGGTAATGGAATATTTTGCCAACCCGCACAGCGTGGTAGTTTTCTTGTTTGAATCTTTGACCAATGGTGGTGACCCGAGGAAGCGTTTGTCTGAGATATATTCTCAATCTTTTTACATGGGTTTGATCTGGATATAAACCTGTCATAAAGGAAATCCTTGAGGGACCGCACAAAGGATACTGAATGTGAGCGTTTCCGAACAACACACCATTTTTTGCCAGTTGATCAATATTGGGGGTTAATACTTGGTCGTTTCCATAGGAACCGATATCGCAGTTTAAATCGTCTGTTACGATAAAGAGGACATTGAGCTTTTTGTTTTCAGTTTGGGATTGCACGGCCCAAAAAGAGAATGTTACCACAAATAGAAAGCTCCATTTTAGTTGACTTGAAATCATTGAATTGTAAATTTTAAATGGTTAAAATAGAAAAATTAAAACACAGTAAAAGAGTTTGGATGGGGTATGTTTAAAAAATCTATATAATTTTGTTTGCGAAAAATCAACTTATGGCCAACAATCTTGTAATCGTAGAATCACCCGCAAAAGCAAAAACAATAGAAAAGTTTTTAGGCAAAAACTTCAAGGTAGCCTCCAGCTATGGTCATATAGCAGACTTACCCTCCAACGAGTTGGGTGTTGATATTGAAAAGGATTTTTCACCCAAGTATATTGTTTCCTCGGAGAAGAAGAAAGTCGTCAGTGAGCTCAAATCACTGGTTAAAAAAATGAATACAGTTTGGTTGGCCAGTGACGAGGATAGGGAGGGCGAAGCCATTGCTTGGCATTTGGCCAATACCTTAGAATTGAAGAAGGTCAATACAAAAAGAATTGTCTTTAACGAAATAACGAAGACGGCAATCTTAGATGCGATAGAGAAGCCCCGGGAAATCAATTACAACTTGGTCAATGCCCAGCAAGCCAGAAGAGTATTGGATCGGTTGGTGGGGTATGAGTTGTCTCCTGTACTGTGGCGTAAAGTAAAAGGGGGGCTTTCAGCAGGACGCGTTCAATCTGTTTCTGTAAGGCTTATCGTTGAGCGGGAGCGGAAGATTAAAGCTTTTGTGCCAGAGCAAAGTTTTAAGACCCAAGCGTTGTTCGCGACCCAACAAAACAAACTCATCAATGCCTTTTTGCCAAAAAATTTCGATTCTTATGAAAAAACTGAAGCTTTCTTAAAGAGTAATATTTCAGCTGATTTTACGATCGAGGATATTGAGAAAAAGCCTGCGAGCAAATCTCCCACGGCACCATTTACTACTTCTACACTTCAGCAAGAGGCGGCGAGAAAACTTTATTTTTCAGTAAGTAAAACCATGAACTTGGCGCAACGACTTTACGAAGCAGGTTTGATTACCTACATGAGGACCGACAGTGTTAACTTGTCTAAAGAAGCGCAAGGAGCGGCACTCAAACAAATAGAAAAGCTTTATGGGTCCTCTTACAAAAAACCCAGAAAATTTAAAGTTAAAAGCAAAGGGGCACAGGAGGCTCACGAAGCCATAAGACCCACAGACTTCAGCAGGACCAAGGTCAGCAATTTGGATTACGACCTCTCTCGCTTGTACGAACTGATATGGAAAAGGGCCATCGCATCACAAATGAGTGAGGCAAAATTAGAACGTACCCAACTAAAAATTGGAGCCAATTCGCATGAAGAAAAGTTTGTTGCCAAAGGAGAAGTCATCAAGTTTGATGGTTTTTTAAAGGTATATCTCGAAAGCGTCGATGAGGACACAGAAGAACAAAACGATCTATTGCCTGCAGTTCAAAAAGGAGAGTCGTTACAGCAAAAATCCATGGAGGCCAACCAGCGATTTTCTCGACCACCCTATCGATTCACTGAGGCTTCCCTGGTCAAAAAATTAGAAGAATTAGGAATTGGAAGACCTTCTACCTATGCTCCGACGATTTCTACCATTCAAAACAGAAAGTACATAGAAAAGGGCACCGATGAAGGAGAAACTCGAAGTTACAAGCAACTGCAGTTGATCGATAGTGAAATTGTCTCCAAATCACTCCAAGAAAAAGTAGGTTCCAACAAAGGTAAACTCATACCGACAGATGTAGGAGTAATTGTCAATGATTTTTTGGTCGCTAATTTTAAAAATATATTGGATTATAGTTTTACGGCCAAAGTGGAGGAAAGTTTTGATCAAATAGCCCAGGGCTCTGAAAACTGGACCCACATGATCAAAGACTTTTATGATGGATTTCACAAAACAGTAGATTTTGTAAAGGAAAACGCTGAAAGAGAATCTGGGGAGCGCGTTTTAGGGAAAGAACCCAAATCGGGAAGGGTCGTTAAAGTGAGGTTGGGCCGTTTTGGGCCAATTGCACAAATTGGCGATCCAGAGGATGATGAGAAACCCATTTTTGCAAGTCTTGCGCCGGGCCAGCAGTTGGAGTCGCTTAAGTTAGAGGAAGCGCTGGAGTTGTTCAACTTACCTAAATCTATTGGCGTCTATGAAACCCATGAAGTAACCGTAAACAATGGAAGATTCGGACCCTACATTAAATTTGAGGACCTATTTGTCTCTCTTCCCAAAGGCGTGGATCCCATGTCGGTTGATCTGGAAAGTGCAATAGTTTTGATCGAGGAGAAAAAAGCCATTAATGCCCCCATTTATACTTTTGATAAACTGCCCGTCACCAAAGGTAAAGGCCGTTTTGGACCCTTTCTGAAATGGAATGGTCTCTTTATTAATGTCAATAAAAAATATGATTTTGACAATCTAACTGATGATGACATTGAAACCTTAATCAAAGAAAAGATTCAAAAAGAAAAAGAAAAGCTTGTCAAAGAGTGGCCCAAGGAAGGCATTCGGATTGAAAAAGCAAGGTGGGGAAGGTCTAATATCATTATGGGAAAGAAAAAAATTGAATTGGGAAAAGACATTGATCCCACCAAAATTGATTTGGAAGCTGCCAAAAAATATCTCAATCCGAAAACTGCTAAAAAGAAAAAATGAGTTTAGAATCTCTAATACCAGTTTCTGAAGAAGCCCTTTCTTCCACGGTATTACATCCCAAACAATCCTTGGGTAAAAATATTGAGATTCATACCGAGCAAAATGGTTTTCCGGAACTTAAGGGTTGCAGTATTGCACTTATTGGCCTCTCTGAAATAAGGAATGCCTATTTTCCAACGGCAGTTTATGAACTGGTGGGTTTTAGGAAATCATTTTACAGTCTTTTTCCAGGGAATTGGAATTCCAAAATATGTGATTTAGGAGACTTACCCAATGGAGCAACCGCTGAGGACACCTATTTTGCATTAAAGGAAATCTGTTTTCATTTGAGACAACTCAACATTGTTACCCTTATTGTTGGAGGGAGTCACGACCTTATTTTTCCGATGTATCAATCTTTTCAGACCAATAAACAGCTCGTCAATATAGTATCTGTGGACAACCAATTTGATTTTTCTCAGGAGGAGGAATTAATCTCAGGGAGGTCCTATATGAGTAGAATCATTATGGATCAGCCCAACTTTCTTCAAAATTTTACCAATATTGGATACCAAAGCTTTTACATTGCCCAAGAGGAGTTGGACCTAATGGAAAAACTTCATTTTGATTCGCTGAGGTTAGGTTCAATATTAAGCGATGTAAAATTGTCCGAGCCGTTCTTTAGAGATGCAAATATTGCAGGTTTTGATATGAAATCCTTGAGTTGGCAAGCAGTAAATCAAAGAGGAGGTGCCCCAAACGGAATCGATGCAAGAACCATTTGTGCACTTGCCCGATATGCTGGGATTAGTGATAGGACAGATTTTTTTGGAGTTTTTGAAATACCTAATACGAGTATTTCTCACCAGTTATTGGCACAAATCGTATGGTATTTTATTGAAGGTTATCACAATAGATTTGACGAATACCCTGTGCTTACAAGTAGTGGTTTTACCAGATATACCGTTGCGTTGACAGATGTTGAGATGGTTTTTTACCAAAGTGATAAAAGCAATCGATGGTGGATTGAAATAATAAATGAAAGTTATTTAGATAATAAAAATAAAACAACTGCGTTATTACCTTGCACGCACCAAGATTATTTGGATGCTTGCAGTGATATAATACCGGATAAATGGTGGAAAGCCACAAAAAGATCAATAGGGTAAGAATGAAATATAATTTCCTACTTTTGCGCTGTCTGTCAGATTTAGGTAATGGACGTTTATTGAGATGCAATATATAGTGAAAAATTTTTTAGTTTTACACAAATCTATTTTGGGTAACTTTTCTCCAGCCGTGATTAAAAGAATCCTCTTGTTGGTCTTGATCGTATTTACTGTCATCAGTTGTGGCAGGAAAAATAGAGGAGAACTGATCGGTGTAAAGCAAAAAAAGTGGTTTCCAGAAAAACCTTATGGCATGACCCTCATTGAAGGAGGGGCATTTATCATGGGTAAGTCAGACGAAGATTTAGCCCAACTTAACAATGCAGCTGCCCGCACCGTAACCGTTCCTTCATTCTACATGGACGAGACGGAAATCACTAATGGGGAATACCGTCAGTTTGTTTATTGGGTAAAAGATTCTGTTACCATGGCATTATTGGCAAGAAAGGCAGACGAGTTAGAGCTGGGAGAGGAAAACAGTGACGGAATAGGAGAATTTTCATTTAAAGATGCAGATACCTCAGACCTAAATGAATTCCAAAAATACATGCGTACCAATTATTACGATTTGAGTGAAGACCTGTATGCCGGAAGGCCGCTCAATTGGGATAACGATCTTTATTGGGAGACAGGAGATTACCCCGATCAAAATTACGCCGAGGTTTTGGATTCTATGTACCTCCCACCTGACCTTTGGTACAATGGGGAAATGAAAATAGATGTCACCAAGTTAGTTTACAAATACACCTGGTTTGATGCCGAGGCCGCTGCTGCAGAAAGTAAGAGAACTCGAACCAAATTTATCGATCGAAAACCCTACATCAAACAAGAGGAAATTCAGATATATCCCGATACAACAGTTTGGATCAAAGACTTTATATACTCTTACAATGAACCGATGCACAACGAGTATTTTTCTCACCCTGCTTTTCAAGATTACCCCGTAGTAGGAATCTCATGGTCACAGGCGGTGGCTTTTTGTAATTGGCGAACACATTATAAAAACAGTTACCAAAAATCCAAAGGCAAACCTTTGGTAAATAATTTTAGATTGCCCAGCGAAGCAGAATGGGAATTTGCAGCTCGTGGAGGGATTCCCTCAGGAACCTATCCATGGGGAGGCCCATACTTGCTCAATGATAGGGCTTGTTTTTTAGCCAATTTTAAACCCCTGCGAGGAGACTATGCTGCAGACCAGGCCGTATACACTGTGGAGGCAAAATCCTATTTGCCCAATGATTTTAATTTATACAATATGTCGGGTAACGTCGCGGAATGGACCAGTTCATCATATGACAGTGGCGCCTACGAGTATGTAGCTTCATTGAATCCCAATATGTCGATTAAAACGGAGTCCAGAAAAGTTGTGAGAGGGGGATCATGGAAAGACGTAGCATATTACCTCAGGGTGAGTTCCAGAGACTATGAATACGCCGATACTGCGAGAAGCTATATTGGTTTCAGAACTGTTCAAGATTACTTAGGAACATCGAAAGTCAAAATAAAATAAATTCATATTTTTGAAAACAACATAAACTTTAAATTAAAATTAAAATGGACGATAAATCATTGAAAAAAAGACTGAGAAGTAAAGTGGCCATGCACATGCTATTTGGCTTGGGAGGTGCTGTAGTAATCATCGGAGCCCTTTTTAAAATCCTTCACTTAGAAATTGGCCCCATCACAGGTGGTTTGGTACTTGGATTGGGATTGGGAACTGAAGCCCTTATTTTTACTGTATCAGCTTTGAATACAGGGGAAATTAAAGAAGAGCACGATGACTTTGTAAAAAAATTGAACGGTAGCCCTAAAAGTGCTGGCGCTGCTGGAGAACAAGGCCTTTCTTCAAAAATTGATGAAATGCTTAAAGAAGCAAAATTAGACGTAGCGCTGATGAACAACTTAACAAAAAGTATAAAGAACCTTGAGTCCTCTGCACAAGCGTTAACCCCCGCCGCAGATGCTGCCTCATCTTCAGCCAATTACGCTGAGCAGTTGACAGATGCTTCTCAAAAACTTCAGCAACTGAATCAAGTTTATGCAGAGCAAGTCAACGCTGCAGGTAACAATGCTGCATTCAACGAAAATGTGGCTGAAAATGCTGAAAAACTAAAATTACAAATGGAAGCGTTGTCCTCCAATTTAGCTGCTTTGAATCAAGTATACAATGGTATGCTGAGTGCAATGAACAAAAACTAAAAAGACAAAATGGCTGGAGCTAAAGAAACACCCAGGCAGAAACTGATCAGTTTGATGTATTTGGTATTCATCACCATGCTTGCTTTGAATGTAAGTAAGGAAGTTTTAGATGGATTTGGTCAGATGTACGTAAAAATCAGTGAAGCCAACACAAGGGTAGATGAAAGTAACGATAATATATTTGAAAATATAAAGGTTAACGCAGAAGAAAAAGGAGGCAAATGGGTAGGCCACCTTAGAACTGCTGAAGAAATCAAAAAGGAATCCGATGCCTTCTACAACAGGATTGCTGAGATAATGAGTCAAATTACAGAAAAGCAAAGAGAAAAGGATCCTGAGTTAAAAGAATATGCCCAAATGGACAAAGGAGAAGCCCTCGATGTGATTTTCTTTAAGGAAGGATCAGCAGACGCTGCTGACAATTACACCAACTTCCTGGACATGATCAAAAACTACAAAATGAGGGTTATACAAGTTTTTGGTAGTCAATATCCTGAGTACATTGAAATGGTTGAAGCCAGGTTTTTTACTGGGGATGAAAATGATAATATTGTCAATAGAGACGGAATGGACGAGCCATGGTTCAATAACAACTTCCAAGGCTTTCCATTGATATCCTCTCTTGCAAAATTTGCGATCATGCAAAATGATATTCGGCAAACAGAACACGATGTATTTGCCACCCTGATGGGTAAAGAGTTGAAGATGTCATCGAACGTAAACGAGTCCAATTACATCAGTTTATTAAAAACAGAAAAAGGGGCCTATTACCAGGGAGAAACTTTTGACGGGAGTATCGTTTTAGGAAGAAAAGGTGGAGCCCAAAATCCTAACCGAGTAGAATTGAGCTTGGACGGAAGACCACTAAGTGATAATGACTATGATCTTATAGCTGGAGGAATTAAGTTAAAAGTCGGTGCAGGGAGTCCAGGAGATCACGAAATCACTGGTGACTTAGTATTCCTGAACGACGGCGTAGAGTCAAAAATCCCAGTTAATCAATCTTTTGCTGTAATTTCAAAGCCAAATTCAGCCGTTATTTCTGCTGACAAAATGAATGTGGTGTACAGAGGTGTTGAAAATCCAATGACCATATCTATCCCAGGAATCCCTGACAACAAAGTGGCGGCCTCTGCTCCAGGTTTAAGAAAAGTTAGAGGAAGTAAATACAACATGATCCCTGGAAAAGGAAGAGAAGTAAATATTTCTGCCAGTGGAACCCTCCCCGATGGTAAAAAAGTATCGACCGTAACCAATTTTAGGATTAAAGATATTCCTGCTCCACAAGGTACCGTAAGAAAACAATCAGGTTCTTTTACCCTCCCAAAATCCTCTTTGGAAATTTCAACCATAGGAGCAGTGCTGGAGGACTTCGACTTTGATATTACACTTAAAACGGTAAGTTTTAAATTTAAAGTTCCTGGTCAACCGACCATCAGCGTGAACGGAGACCGTTTAGACTCAAGAGCCAAAAGCGCCCTGAGGAGAGCCAAAGCGGGACAATCTGTCCAGGTGTTCGATATTAAAGTGGTCAACCCCAAAAATCCATCGTATAAATTCAAGAGGATATCGCCTGTAATTTGTCAGTTGGTTAATTAATACCATAGCATCATGAACCGAGTTTTTAATCTTTTTACATTTTTAATCCTGTTGGTCGGGGGAGTCCATTCCCTATCTGCCCAAGCCAACTTGCTCAACGCAAGGGTTCCTCAAGATATAGGAGTATTAAATGATCAACAGCTGGAATCAAATGATGAAAAACCATTGGCATACGGTTATGTAGACGATAGAGATTTGTTGTGGTCCAAAACAGTTTGGGAAATCATCGACTTAGACGAACGCGTTAACTTCCCTTATTATTATCCAACCGATACCCTAAATTTGGGACCAGAGAGAAGATCTCTTTTCGACGTTCTCAAAAAAAATCTGGGTAGCAACAACATAAAAGAAGTTTATAAATCCGCCTATTTTAGGGAGAAACTTACTTATGAGGAAATACAAGAGAGGTTGGTGGCTGTCGATACAACCGATGCGGGTTACGAGCAATTCAATGCAGATGGATTTGTCGACCCTCAATTCATTGAACGCAGAAGGATTACTGCTGCTGAGATAAGACAATACAAAATAAAAGGGACTTGGTATTTCGACAAAAGATTGGGGGAACTCAAATACCGTTTGCTGGCGATTTGTCCAGTGGCGCCTGATGTAGCTATCAAAAAATTACCAGGTGAAGAAGAAGACCTCGTAGAGCTGTTTTGGGTATGGTTTCCCGACGCCCGAACTTCTCTAAACTCCAACAAGGTATTTAATACCCGTAACTCTTCACAGCCGATTACTTATGACCACATGTTAAATTCCCGTAGATTCTCTTCTATAATTTACAAAGAAGAAAATGTATATGAGGATCGTGAAGTGAAAGATTATATTTATGAAGATGCACTGAGGATGCTTTTGGAATCCGAGCGGATCAAATCAGTAATTCGAGACTATGAACAAGATATGTGGAATAATTAAAAATATTTCCCAGTAAATCAAAGCGTTATCGGAGGATAACGCTTTTTTTGTTTTATGAATGTAGATACGCTCATTGTAGGTTTAGGAATTGTTGGACTCAATTATGCGGAGCAATTACGAAAAAACAATATAGACTTTGTCGTAATTGCTCCAGAGGAGCAGAGTGCCTCTCATATTGCAGCTGGAATAGTTAACCCCACCGTTCTCAAACGATTCAATGCTGTTTGGAATGCCGAAATATTTTTGAATTGTGCGTTACCAGTATACAACAATTTAGAAGTACTTCTTGGGACTAAAATTCTATATCGACTTCCCATACATAGGATTTTTAATAGCACTCAAGAACAAAACGAATGGGGAATTGCAGCCTCCAGTGCTGCCCTCGAAAAGTTTTTAAATAAAGAATGGATTTCCAATAATAGACAATTGGAAATTAACGCACCCTATGGCTTTGGGGCTGTCAAACAAAGTGCAAGAGTTGACACTCAGCGGCTCTTGACCGACTACCGAACCAAAATAATTCTGGATAGAATAGTATCAGAAAAAATAAATCATCAGGATTTAGGGGTTGAAGACGGATCAATTACCTACAAAGACATCAAAGCCAAAAAAGTAGTTTTTTGTCAGGGTTACAGCAGTGTGGTTAACCCCTACTTCAATTATTTACCCCTGATAGGATCAAAAGGAGAAATGCTGATTATTGAGTGCGAGGCCCTCAGTGAACAAGTCATATATAAAGGCCCTATTTTTTTATCTCCCATGGGAAATTATAAATACTGGGTGGGTGCAACATTTGATAGGACAGACAAATCTACCAAAACCTCCATAAATGGGAGGGAATGGCTGATTTCAAAACTGAATCAATTTTTAAAACTCCCCTACACAATCCTTGAACAAAGGGCTGAGATCAGGGCTACCGTTCAGGACAGAAGACCTTTATTGGGCGTACACCCAAAACATAAAAATATGTTCATCTTTAATGGTGTCGGTACCCGTGGAGTATTGATGTCCCCACTTTTGTCCCAGTGGCTTTTTGAATTCATAGAAAACAACAAAAAACTCCCCGCCTCGGTCAATATAAATCGTTTTGAAAATAAGTATTTTCGCAATTGAATAAATGATTCATGCTCGACATTCATAACTTAGGAGTTTCTTTTGGTGGTGAGGTCCTTTTTCAAGACCTGTCTTTCAGAATTGGTAGAGGAGACCGCATTGGTCTTATCGGAAAAAATGGTGCAGGAAAAAGCACTTTACTCAAACTTTTGGCTGGGGAGAATAGTCCTACTGAAGGAATTATGTCCTTGGAGAAAGACATTAGCTTGGGGTATTTACCCCAAGAGCTGGAAGTAGACAATCACCGGACCGTATTAGAGGAAACTTTTCAGGCTTTTCCAGAAATATTAAAAAATCAATCGCTTCAAGATGAGATCGGGGAACAACTCAACACCAGAACCGATTACGAGAGTGATGCTTATCAAAATCTTATTCAGGAGCTGAGCGATCTTGGAAGTGCTTTTGAAACTTTGGGAGGGTACCAATACAAATCTCAATCGGAAAAAATATTAGCGGGGCTGGGTTTTACAACCCAAGATTTTGATCAGCTAACCGATACCTTTTCTGGAGGTTGGCGGATGCGTATCGAATTGGCAAAAATACTCCTTAAATCGCATGACCTTTTGTTATTGGATGAACCAACGAATCATTTAGACATAGATTCCATTGAATGGTTGGAGCAGTTTCTGATGAAATACAAAGGGTCTGTGGTACTGGTTTCCCACGACATTATGTTTTTAGACCAGGTCACCAACCGGACCATAGAAATTGTCAACAAGAGACATTTTGACTTAAAAAAGCCCTACACCCAATTTATGAATTTGCGCAATGAAATACGTGTACAGCAATTTGCCGCTCAGAAAAATCAAGAAAAGCAAATCCAAAATACAGAACGACTGATTGAACGTTTTAGGGCAAAAGCATCGAAAGCGAGTATGGCGCAATCCCTGATAAAAAAGCTCGATAAAGTGGAGCGAATTACAATTGACGATGAGGAAACCGAGACTATGAAAGTCAGTTTTCCTGTGGCTGTTCAACCGGGTAAAATGATTTTTGAAACCGAAGGTTTGGCCAAAAGTTATGGCACCAAGAAAGTGCTTAACGATGTTGACCTGTTTATAGAAAGAGGCGTAAAGTTAGCTTTTGTAGGCCAAAATGGTCAAGGGAAGTCGACTTTAGCAAAACTATTGGTCTCCGAGATCAAAGGAGATGGAAATATCCGTTTGGGTCACAACGTTAAAATTGGATATTTTGCACAGAATCAATCGGAAACATTGGCTGCTACAAAGACGGTGTTGGAGGTTGCCCAAGACGCAGCTACTGCCGAGAACAGAACTAAAGTAAGAGACATGCTCGGAGCATTTCTTTTTAGAGGTGATGCTGTAGATAAAAAGGTCAGTGTCCTCTCGGGAGGGGAACGCAATCGACTGGCCCTTTGTAAACTGCTGCTGCAACCTTTTAATGTTTTAGTAATGGACGAACCCACCAACCACTTGGATATCCAATCCAAAAAAATATTGAAACAGGCACTGTCTGAATTCCAAGGTACCCTTATTCTGGTTTCACACGACAGGGATTTTCTCACAGGCCTCTGCCAACAGGTGCTGGAGTTTAAAGAGGGCGAAATCAAGTTGTTTCTGGACGATGTAGACACTTATTTGGAAAATAAGAAAATGGATTCTCTCAAAGTACTCGAAAAAAAACAGCGTAGCCATAAAGCAGTCAGCCCTAAGGGACAGGATTATGCGCTGCACAAAAAATCGAAAGGGTTAAAGAATAAACTTTCAAAAATTGAAGATCAGATCGCAACACTGGAGCAAGAGATAAAATCGATTGATCTTGAATTAGAACTCAATTACGATGCGACCATCAGTACACCCAACTTTTTTGATCAATATCAAGAAAAGAAAAAAAGGCTTAGTCTTTACATGCAGGAGTGGGAAAAAATAGTAGCCGATTTGGAAAATTTAAAACTACAATAATGTTCGAGCATTTTTTTCAGTGTCCCTATTGTTGGGAAGAAATTTCAATGCTGTTGGATCCTTCTTTGGGAAAAACGGAATATGTTGAGGATTGTGAAATATGCTGTCGCCCCATCAATGTGGTGTATGGATTTGAGCATCAAGAATTGATACATTTTGAGGCCAGGAACTCCGAGGAGGACTTTTAATTTCCGAATTAAAGGGCCTGCATGTATCTTTCGGCGTCCAGCGCTGCCATACAGCCAGTACCCGCAGCAGTCACTGCCTGCCGGTACTCCTTATCTTGAACATCTCCAGAGGCAAATACCCCGGGGATATTTGTTTTCGTAGATTTCCCGTGGGTGATCAAATACCCATCTTCATCCATGTCCAATTGACCTCTAAAAATTTCAGTATTGGGCTTGTGACCGATAGCAATGAACAGACCTGTTATTTTGATTTCCTCTTTTTCACCCGTTACATTATTGAAAATTCTAAGTCCCTCAACTACTTGATCTCCTAAGACCTCATCTATTTCATGATTGTATTTTAGATCGATGTTGGGAGTGTTGGTTACGCGATGTTGCATTGCTTTGGAGGCACGCATCTGGTCTTTTCTGACCAACATGGTCACTTTAGAACAAATGTTGGCGAGATAAGTGGCCTCTTCGGCTGCGGTATCTCCTCCTCCGACAATGGCAACGTCTTGTCCTTTATAAAAAAACCCGTCACAGACTGCACAGGCAGAGACACCACCACCTCTCAATTTTTGCTCGCTGGGGATTCCTAAGTATTTGGCAGTTGCTCCGGTGCTGATAATGACGGTATCCGCCAAAATCTCTGTTCCATCTTCAACAGACGCTTTGTGAGAACCGCCCAATATCGCGGAAAACTCAACCTTATTTATATGACCTATACGCACTTCTGTCCCAAAACGTTCCGCTTGTTTTTGAAGTTCTACCATCATTGTAGGGCCATCAACACCGTCGGGATAACCC
Source organism: Flavobacteriaceae bacterium (assembly GCA_022428005.1). Taxonomy (GTDB): domain Bacteria; phylum Bacteroidota; class Bacteroidia; order Flavobacteriales; family Flavobacteriaceae; genus UBA8316. Next base: position 111,098 of record JAKMDI010000014.1, on the reverse strand, counting down.
GGGAAATTGTCTACTTCGGTAGTGGTGGTCAATTGTCCGCCAGGTTCCATTCCGGTGTACAATAAGGGTTTTAAGTCGGCTCTTGCGGCGTAAATAGCAGCAGTGTATCCCGCTGGACCACTGCCTATAATTAATGTTTTAACTTTCTCCATAACGCAACAAAAATAAATCCAAATTAGTGGAAATAAAACATTAGTTGATATCTAATGATAAGTCGAATTAATTTATTCTTAATTATTTTTTGTTCATTTGAAAAAATTGATGGCTGATGCCTATTTTTATTAAAAATATAAAGGAGTATGTCGACTAAACAGATCGGTATTTATTTGGGTCCTGTGATGTTTTTCTTGACCCTTTTATTCTTTAACCCTCCAGGTTTAAACGATGCCTCAAGGGCTGTTTTAGCATCCTCACTGTGGATTGCTATATGGTGGATTACAGAGGCGCTTCCCATTGCAGTTACCGCACTGCTCCCCATGATCTTATTTCCACTCACTGGAGGAATGGAATTGGCAGACACCACAGCAGCATATGGTCACAAACTGGTGTTTCTAACCTTGGGGGGGTTCATCATCGCCATTGCCATAGAAAAATGGAATCTACACAAGCGAATTGCCCTCCATATCATTTCCTATATTGGAACGGATTTAAAAATGATCATCTTGGGATTTATGGTGGCTACTGCTTTTCTCTCAATGTGGATTTCAAATACCGCCACCTCGGTCATGATGTTACCGATTGGAATCGTGATCATCAAGCAGATTCAAGACAACTCAGACTTCAGTGGCTCAGCCTCCAATACCTTTGCTAAAGCATTGATGCTCTCAATAGGCTATAGTGCTTCTATTGGAGGTGTCTCCACTTTAATAGGTACCCCAACCAATATGGTATTGGCGGGGGCTATATCCCAAATTTATGATTATGAAATATCTTTTTTAGAGTGGTTTATTTTTGGTTTTCCACTTTCAATAATGATACTTTTTTTCTCTTGGTATTACCTTACAAGGATAGCTTTTTCTCTTGAACAAAAGCGACTTCCGGGGGGGAGAGCCGAGATATTAAAGCTGAAAAAAGACTTGGGGAAAATTACATTTGAGCAAAAAGCCGTCAGTTTTGTTTTTTTCGCAGCAGCCTTTTGTTGGATCACAAAGAACTTTTTACTGAAAAATATTTTTCCGAGAATTGACGACACCATTATTTCCATTTTTTTTGCGACCCTTTTGTTCCTGATCAATGTAAAAGGGAAAAAAGAAAAAATACTGAAATGGGAGGACACCCAACGTTTGCCATGGGGAGTATTGCTGCTATTGGGTTCAGGGATGTCTTTCGCAAAAGCTGTTGACAGCAGTGGGTTGTCCGTTTGGGTGGGGACTCAAATTTCTGCTTTTGGGACAATGAACCTTTTCATTTTATTGGTACTGCTGATCACCGTGGTTAATTTTTTAACAGAGATCGCATCGAATATGGCGACCATCGCCATGATGTTGCCCATCCTTGCTCCCATTGCTTTAGAGTTTGATTTACATCCATTTGTATTGATGGTGGCGGCCGCTGCCGCTGCATCATGTGCTTTTATGCTCCCAGTGGCTACCCCTCCCAACGCAGTTGTATTTGGCTCAGGCTATTTAAAGATCAATGACATGGTCAAAAATGGTTTTCTATTAAACCTAACTTCAATTGTGATTATTGCCCTTATGGTTTACTTTGCTTTACCCATCCTCTGGGATCTGGTCCCAGATGAATTCCCCAAATCATTAAACATTTGATAAATTAATTTTTAATGAAGAATGGATATTAAAATTACAAATATTACAAGCGAATCCTTTGAATGGGAAAGACCAGGAATATGGAATGGCATGCATTTTTATGGCCCAGGGAGAATGCACAAAGTTACCATATCAACCGATCAGGGAATAGAAGGTATTGGATGGAATGGAGGAACAGCGGCTGTTCGGCCCAATGAATTTTACAGACCCTATGTTGAATATTACAAGTCTTTTTTAATTGGACAAAACCCGCTGGAGACCGAAAAGCTCACCCTCGATCTCGGTGAGAAACAAAATAAAATTTTAGGGTCTGCTGGATTGCATACCCAGGTATTGGCAGCCCTCATGATCGCTTGTTGGGACATCAAAGGAAAAGTAAAAGGCCAGTCCATCCATACCCTATTGGGTGGCGCACAAAAAAGAGTGAGGGCTTATATTGCAGGGGGGTACTACGCCAAAAATAAAGGATTAAAAGAATTACAGGATGAACTGTTGTACAATGTAAACGAGCTGAACGCAACGGCCGTTAAGATAAAAATTGGAGATCCGCAAGCAGGATTGGCCACAGATATGAAGCGCGTAGCAGCCGCCAGAGCTGCCATTGGCGATCACATTGACTTACTGGTGGATGCCAATTGTGCTTTTGATTTACCCACTGCATTGGCTTACGCCAAAGAAATGGAAAATTACGATGTTTACTGGTTTGAAGAACCATTGGCCATCCATGATTTTAAATCTCACAAAACCCTCAATGCGGGTACCCGTTTGACCATTGCTACGGGAGAAAATTACTATACGCTGGCAGATTTTGAAACACTTTTAGAAAACAAGGGAGCGAGCATGCTAAATGTCGATGCCACCATCTGCCCTGGCTATGACGTGGCTTTGTCGGTGGCAAAACTCGCTCTAGAAAAGGGTTTAAAAATTGCCCCTCACGGATGTCAGGAGTTACAGCTACCACTGGTTGCTGCTGTTCCAAATGGGGAGTTGTTAGAATATTATCCCCCCGAAGTAGACGAACTTCGCAAGGAATTATTTTATCCAAAACTAAAACTTGACAGTGACGGTTATGTAACTGTACCGGACACTCCAGGGATTGGCTTTGAGTTAAATATGGACCTCCTGAATCGCTATAGGGTTGGCTGACAGCCTCCTATTGATTAATACAGGAAGTACAGAATTATTTCAACAGTCTTTTGGTGAGCGCTTTGGGGTTTTCACAACACATTTGCTCCATCACTTGAGTCAGCTGCGCTTTGAGAATGGAAATGGTGTGATCGCCTCCTTTTTTGCCCAAGGCCGAGACACCATACATAAAACTTCTGCCCAAGAAAGTGAAGTCTGCCCCAGAGGAGAGTGCTCTTCCTATATCGGCGCCACCGCGAATACCACTGTCCATCATTATTTTGATTTGATCCCCGTATTTCGGGGCAATATTTTGCAAGGAGGTAATGGTAGCCTGCCCTGCGTCAACTTGTCTTCCCCCATGGTTTGAAATGATCACTCCATCCAATCCCAATCGAATTGCAGTTTCAACATCTGCTTCGGATTCTACTCCCTTGATGACAAGCTTACCTTTCCAAAGGTCTCTTAGTTTTTTTACTTTTTCCTCGTTAAGTCGTCCTTCAAAAGTGGCATTCATAAATTTCCCCAACTGACTCAAATTTAAATTTTTGGGCATATAAGGCTTTAAAACCTCAAAACTGGGTTGCCCATTTATCAGCGTTCTCAGGGCCCACTCCGGTCTTTTTAATACCCTAATTATATTTTGCAATGTCATTCGTGGAGGCATTGACAATCCATTTCTGATGTCCCTGGGACGATACCCAAAAGACGGAACATCGGAGAGAATCACCAATACGGGACAGTCTACAGCGTCAATTCTTTTGATGAGGTCTTTGGTTACGTGCTCTTCAGCTGGATGATAGAGTTGAAACCATGCCCTTCCCTCAGTGATTTCAGCAATGGTTTCTATGCTGGCAGTGGTGACGGTGCTCAGGACAAAAGGAATATTGTGTTCAAAAGCAGCTTTGGCCAATATTTCAGGAGATTTTGGCCACATCAAACCTTGCAGTCCTACTGGGGAAATACCAAAGGGAGCAGCGTATTCGTGTCCAAACAATTCAGTTTTTAGATTGGCGCCTTGAAAGGGAACCAAATACCGCGGTTTCATCTCTACTTTGCGGAGCTCATGGGTGTTTTTGTAGAGACTGATATCTTCATTGCAACCACCGTCCAAATACTCAAAAGCGAATTGTGGGATTTTTTTTTGCGCTCTTGACCTCAAGTCTTCTATAGAAGGGAAGCGCGGATTGTATTGAATGGGTTTTGACAAGCTATTTTGTTTTAATTATTTTTTTGAAAAATTTTACTAAATATAATAAAAAGCAGGCCGCAGGTAATCCATGCGGGGAGGGTAAGAAATGAAAGAAAAATACCTTGGGTTTTGGACCATCCAAAAAAGATGACGAAACTAATTAACCAGGCCAAAAATACAGATTTATTAAAATTCACATTATTTTTCTCTGCATAATTTTTTATTACTCCATACCGATCAGCAAAAAAGTATTCGAAAACTATAACCGCACCTACAGGCGCAAGAATAAAACCATAAACTGCTACAAAATCTAATAGTTTCATTGCAAAAGCAGGGAAAATTCCCGCGACGGTCGCCAGTGTACCCGCCAAAATAGTGGCTTGGGTATTGGTCCATTTGGGAAACATGGTTTGAAATGCCAATCCAGATCTGTAGATGGTTGGATTTGCAGTTGTCCAGCCAGCCAGAATTACTGCTATAATTCCAAACCAACCAATCGCATTATAGGCCAGGGGACCAGGTGCCACTGGAGGCGCTGATCCTGCCGCCAAAAAATCGCCAGCCTCTGGGGATTTTAGATAAACGGCATACAACAAGCATGCGGCAATCCATGCCATGTAATGACCGACATACATCCCCGCTGCGGTGGTCCATCCGGAGCTAGCAGATTTTGCATAGCGGAAAACAGTGAGATCAGACATTCCAATGTGCATCGCGGCATTACAAAACCAAGACCAAAGAAAAACATGCCAAAAAGTATATTTTATTTGTCCTGGAAAAGGCTCAGAACCTTCACCCCAAACGGCAAGAAAATCTGAAAAACTGCTGATCCCCAATTGACTGGCAGCAACGATTCCGCAGCTCAGAAAAGCCAATACAATTACAGGAGCCATCCAGTTTGCAGCTTTGGATACCATTCCATATCCTTTGGCGGCTACCCAAGTGATGAGGCTGCCAAGGATTATTACTACGATGACCCAAGTAATACTGTTGGGGAACACATCCGTAAGTTTTGGCATCTCCATACCTGTGGGTACGCCAACAGCAGTTGCCGAGACCGTGATCATAGAACCTGCGAGAAAGCAAAAAAGAATTCCATTGGCCACATTGTAAAACTTTACTAATTTTTTACCCGATATTTTTTCTAATTTAAAGTACAGTGTAAAACGTTCTTTTACAGCAATGTTTGCTGTGATATAACGCCATGACAATACTGCCATCAGGTTTCCGAGAAATAATCCCGCCAGCAAATCAAAGGCACTCACACCCACCGTCAAGAACAGTGGGCCTATCATAAATTCTGTTCCCGCGGCATGCTCTCCAGCATACATACCCAAGAAACTTTTCCAATTTTTTAATTTTTTTTCAGGGACAATTTCCCTTTCGAATTCTGATTTTATATTTTTATCTCCCATTTTATTATCTTCCCGTTTTATTACTATAAATAAAGAATTTGAAAACCAATATTAATGAAAAATAAACATAATTATAAATACGTAGACTATTTATGGGAAGAAAAAAAAGCGGCTTCCCTTGGAGATGACCAAGTGGCGCTCTTTCTCTACCGTTCCAATATTTTAGGAGCAGATCTAAGAATTACCAATTATGGTGGAGGAAATACCAGTTGTAAAACCATAGAAAGAGACCCGTTGACAAACGAAGAGGTCGAGGTGATGTGGATAAAAGGTTCTGGAGGTGATATAGGAACCCTAACCCGAGCAGGTATTGCAGGGCTATACAACCAAAGGCTCCACGATCTAAAAAAAGTCTACAGGGGATTAGAACACGAGGATGAGATGGTAGCCCTTTTCAATCATTGCATATATGACTTGGACAGCAGAGCCCCTTCTATAGACACCCCCCTTCATGGATTACTTCCCTTTAAGCACATTGATCATTTGCATCCCGATGCATTGATTGCTGTTGCTGCAGCAGAAGACAGCGAAAAAATTACAAAAGAAATATGGGGAGACTCCATGGGCTGGGTCCCATGGCAACGTCCAGGATTTGACCTCGGATTGCAATTGGAAGCCTGTCTGAATAAGAATCCGAATATCAAAGGAATTGTTTTGGGCAGTCATGGTGTATTTACTTGGGGAGAAACCTCCTATGAGTCCTATGTAAACAGTCTTGAAGTGATTGAAGCTGCATCCCAATACATTGAAGACAAAGTAAAAGAAAAGGGAAGTGTTTTTGGAGGTCAAAAAATAGAAAGCTTATCGCCAGAAAAAAGGAGCCATCAGGCAGCTTTATTGGCCCCTACTCTCCGAGGTTTGTGCTCCTCAGAAAATCATATGATAGGTCATTTTACCGATGACGAAAAGGTGCTGGAGTACATCAATTCAAATGACTTAGAGCGACTTGCTCCGATGGGGACTTCTTGTCCCGACCATTTCTTAAGAACAAAAATAAAACCACTTATTTTAAATCTTTCTCCAGACGAGGACCTCAGCGATTCCCAGTCGATATTAAATAAAATTTCAGCCTCGTTTGATCAGTACAGACAAGACTATAAGGAATATTATGAAGCCTGTAAGCATCCCGATAGCCCTGCCATCAGAGATGCCAATCCTGTTGTAATTTTATATCCTGGGGTGGGGATGTTCACCTTTGCAAAAAATAAGCAAACGGCCCGCGTTGCCAGTGAATTTTATGTGAATGCCATCAATGTGATGCGTGGAGCAGAGGCCATAACAAAATACACCTCATTACCACGTCAAGAGGCATTTAATATTGAATATTGGTTGCTGGAAGAAGCCAAATTACAACGCCAGCCAAAAGAAAAACCCTTGTCGAGAAAAGTGGCTTTGGTCACAGGATCGGGGGGAGGAATTGGTAGGGCGATTGCCGATAAACTCATCGCTGAAGGTGCCAATGTATTATTTACCGATATTTCAGAGGAGTACTTGAAAGAGGCCACCGCCGCTTACAGTACCGATCAGGCCATTGGTTGTTACTGTGACGTTACCCAGGCAGAGAGTCTGCAAAACGCAGTTCAAAAGGCCTGTCTTCAATTTGGTGGGCTGGATATTGTGGTTCACAGTGCTGGGCTGGCCATTTCCAAACCCTTGCTGGATACCACAGAAGCTGACTGGAATCTACTACAAGACGTATTGGTAAAAGGACAATTTCTACTTTCCAAAACCGCTGCTGAGATCATGAACAAACAAGGTTTAGGGGGGAATATCGTCAACATTGCTAGCAAAAATGGGCTGGTTTCAGGGCCCAACAATGCAGGATACGGAACGGCCAAGGCAGCTCAAATACACCTGTCCAGATTGCTGGCGGCTGAGCTGGCATCAGATCAGATCAGGGTCAATACAGTGAATCCTGATGGCGTAATTTTGGGGAGTAAAATTTGGGAAGGCGAATGGGCAGAAGGACGCGCTAAAGCCTATGGGATATCGGTGGAGGAGCTGCCAGAATTTTATGCAAAAAGGAATATCCTCAACAAGATTATCAAGCCAGAAGATATTGCCAATGGTGTATTTGCATTTTTAGCTGTTTTGGACAAAAGCACTGGGAATATTATTAATGTTGATGGTGGTGTAACCAACGCCTTTGTCAGATAATTTTGTGATTATGCTTGATGCAAATGAACTTAAATCATTCAACGATGAACACTCAAAAGAGCACCAGCGAAATTGGGATCACTTGGGGGAGCGTCTTTTAAATCGCGGACACGATACCGAAGGTTTGATAGAACAGATTTGTGCTTTTCAGGTTGCCATTCCCAGCTGGGCGTTGGGAACTGGAGGTACCCGTTTTGGTCGATTTCCCTCCGGAGGTGAGCCTTCAAATTTGAGAGACAAGATCAAAGATGTTGGAATACTTCACGCCCTAAATAAGTCCAGTGGTGCCATCAGTCTTCACATTCCATGGGATATCCCCGAAGATTACGATTCCATTCGGGAATTGGCTTTTGGGTTGGATATAAAATTTGATGCGGTTAATTCCAATACTTTTCAAGATCAGCCCAACAGTGTTCATTCCTATAAATTTGGTTCTTTGTCCCATGTTGATACTGCCGTTAGAAAAGAGGCCATTAAGCACAATAAAGAGGTGATTGATCACGGAGTTCAATTGGGATCCAAAGCCCTAACCGTTTGGTTGGCCGACGGAAGTTCTTTTCCTGGGCAACACAATTTTAGAGATGCTTTCCAACGTACTTTAGAATCATTGGAGGAAATTTATGACCATTTACCTGCAGATTGGAAACTCTTGGTAGAATACAAACCCTATGAACCTAATTTTTATTCTATGGTGATCCCAGATTGGGGCACTTCTCATCTTTTGGCTTCAAAATTAGGTGATAAAGCGACGAGCTTGGTGGACTTAGGGCATCACTTACCCAATACCAATATCGAACAAATTGTGGCCCTGTTGATGCACTTAAATAAGTTAGGTGGTTTTCATTTTAACGACAGTAAATATGGAGATGACGACCTGACTGTAGGAAGTATAAAACCATATCAATTGTTCCTGATTTTTTGTGAATTGGTTCAAGGTATGGAGGATACCGACAATCCAGAATTGTCGTGGATGATCGATGCCAGTCACAACTTAAAGGACCCCATGGAAGATTTGCTCCAGTCTGTTGAAAGCATTAAAATTGCCTACGCAAGGGCGTTGTTGGTAGATTACGACAGTTTAAAAATTGCGCAAGCCAGTAATGATATTGCGCAGTCCCAGCGGATTCTTCAAGAAGCCTTTAGAACGGATGTGAGGCCATTGGTAATGGAATCGATTTACCGAAAAGGAGGTGCCCTAGATTCACTCACTGCTTATCGGGCATTCGACATTCGAAATCAACTCATCGCTGCCAGAGGTATTGACTCTAAATCAACTGGTTTGTAATGATTAAGGATTGTTGCTTGGTTTTTGATGTGGGTAAAACCAATCAAAAGTATTTCTTGTTTGATCCTGATTTTAAAATTCTTAAAAGGGAGCGCATCAAGGTTCAAAAAATCAAAGATGAAGACGGACATAAGGCTGAAAACATTGCAGGTATTGAAAAATGGATGAAGGATCGCTTTGATGAACTGATGCAGTCCGAGGCATTTGAAATTACAAAAGTTAATTTTTCTGGCTTTGGAGCCACTTGGGTCCATTTAGATAAAGACGATCAAATCATTACCCCCGTATACGATTATCACAAAGAAATCGCTGGCGATACTTTTAATCTTTTCTATGAGAATTATGGCCCTGAAGCGGTGTTTGCTTCTCAAACAGGATCCAAAAACCTAAACATGCTCAATTCGGGCAAACAATTGTATTGGCTCAAAACTAAGCGCCCTAAATTGTATATAAAAATCAAGTGCAGTCTGCATTTACCCCAGTATCTAAGTTTTGTTTTTACAGGCGAAAAGTTTACGGAATATACCAGCATTGGATGTCACACAGATCTGTGGAATTATGAAACTAAGCAATATCACCAATGGGTAAAATCAGAAAAAATAGACCTTTTATTCCCGCCTATTGTTCAAACCAATAAAATCGTTGTAAAGAATTTCAACCAAAGAGAAATAATTTTTGGTGTTGGAATTCACGACAGTTCCTCCGCTTTGTTGACATATCTTTTAAAGGGAAAGGAATCATTTATACTCCTTTCAACAGGCACATGGTGCATCAATTTTAATCCATTTTCTGATGATTCTCTTTTTGACAAAACACAAATCAATAATGGAGCGACTGCCTATATGAAAGTTGATGGGAGCCCAGTAAAATCCTCTCGCTTATTTTTGGGAGAAGAACACCGATTGAAAGTTAAAAAGCTGATAAAGCATTTTAAAAAGCCTAAATATTATCACCGGAGCCTGGAGTGGAATAAAGCTTGGACGGGGAAAACCTTCCCTGCTTCAAAAAATCATTTTCATTGGAAATTTTTAGACAATGCGAATGCTCCTGCCCAAGATGACCTGGATTTTCCAGACTTTGAAACCGCCTATTGTAAGATGATGATGGAGCTGATAGATCTGCTTAAAGAGCAAATTGATGTGATATGCGAAACCTTACCCAAAAAAATATACATAGATGGCGGCTTTTCTGATAATAAAATATTTTTAGCGCTCTTAAAAAAACAATTTCCAAGTCAAAAAATTAAAGCAAAACCCGCTTCATTTGCTTGTGCATTGGGTGCTGCTCAAATACTTGGTCAAGACCAATAGCTGAAAGGTGTATCCTTTAGAAAGTCCAAGTGGAATAAAAAATAATTTAATTTACTATCTTGAATTAAAATCAAATTAAAACAATTAAAATAATTAACTAAATATCATATGCTACGTGCCATCAATTTTGTCATTGCTTTTATGACATTTATTTCGATCAATGCCCAGAAAGTTACTGTTACGCAATTGGAAGTGGACAAACGCACTACACCCAGCGGTTTGGACAACCAAAATCCTGACTTTTCTTGGATTCTGAAATCGGACGAATACAACCTGAACCAAACCCATTACCAAGTTTTTGTTGCGACCGACAAGATTTTTTCTAAAAAAAGTTTGGTTTGGGATTCTGGAAAAATCAATTCTTCCGAGTCAGTATATGTCAAATACCAAGGAAAAGAACTTGAATATGATACCCAGTATTTTTGGACTGTAAAGGTTTGGACCAATCACTCGGCGCGTGCCCGACAGAGTAAAATCAGGCATTGGACAACAGGATTGATGGAGGATGGGAACTGGAATTCGGATTGGATTGGTGTAAACGATCAAGATAAAAGGAATGCTAAAAGTCCCTACTTCACGAACGATTTTAACCTACAAAAGCAAATTACTTCAGCCCGCCTATACATCACCTCCAGAGGTGTTTATGAGGCGCAGTTGAATGGCAAAAGAGTAGGAGACTCCTATCTTACTCCAGGGTGGACTTCTTACAGTAACAGAATTCAGTACCAAGCGTATGATGTTCGGAACATGCTCTCGACCGGAAAAAACAGGTTGGGGGTAATTCTTGGTGATGGATGGTTCAGAAATTTTAGACCCAACAACGGAAAACGTAAAACAGACTATGGAGACGAAACCTCTTTTATAACAGAACTGGTAGTTACCTATGAAGATGGTTCTAAGGAAAGCATCGTCAATGATGATCAGTGGAATTACCACTACGGATCTATTCTTAGCTCCTCCATTTATAATGGGGAAACAGCAGACTTTAATTTAAGTGATCCCAATTGGTCATCACCTGCCGTCAATACAATGGATTTCAAAAAAGCCCAGTCAGTAACCCCTTACCCAGGCAAGCTCGATTACACTCGAAATGAAATGATCAAGAAACGTGAAGTATTGTCCGCAAAGCAGTTAATCATTACCCCTTCTGGAGACAAGGTTATCGACTTTGGACAAAACCTTGTCGGTTGGATAGAATTTAAATCAAATCTTCCAAAAGGAGCTGAGGTCACCCTATACCACGCGGAAGTACTTGATAAAGAAGGAGAGTTTTACATCACCAACCTCAGAAAAGCAAAGCAAAAAAATACTTTTATAATAAATGGTAAAGCAGATCAAGTATACCATCCCACCTTTACCTTCCAAGGATTTAGATACATAAAAATTGAAGGTGTGGAGCAAATAGACCTGAATGACTATAAGGCGGTTGCCCTTTATTCAGACATGGACTTCACGGGTTCTATGACCACTTCCAATGAATTGATTAATCAATTACAACATAACATTCAATGGGGGCAAAGGGGTAATTTTTTAGATGTACCCACCGATTGCCCTCAAAGAGACGAAAGATTGGGTTGGACAGGAGATGCCCAGGCCTTTTTTAATACGGCTGGATTCAACATGGACGTCAAAAACTTTTTTGATAAATGGTTGATAGATTTGTCCTACGACCAAAGACCCGATGGTGCTGTTCCTGGAGTTGTTCCACACAACAATTATCTGGGACAAAATAGTTCAGAAAGCTTAAAAGGTAGTTTTGGGAGAACAGGATGGGCAGACGCTGCTACCATCATTCCTTGGCATTCGTATTTAATTTATGGGGATGAAAAAACCTTGGATCGGCAATATGTAAGTATGGTCAAATGGGTGGATTTTATGACCAAGAACTCAAAAAATAACCTATACATGAAAGAAGATCACTGGGGCGACTGGTTGTTCTTTTCCAGAGATGATGACAATTCAGGAAGGTCGGCCGTTACCAGCAAAAAATTGATTGCTCAGGCTTTCTATTGTTACTCAACACAGATCTTAATAAAATCTGCAAAAGTCTTGGGTCGGGAGGCTGATGTTAAAAAATACACTGCACTTCATGAGAAACTCGTAAAAGCATTCAATGATGAATTTGTGACCAATAACGGAATGTTGGTTTCTGATTCACAAACCGCCTATGTTTTGGCGCTGGAGTTCAATCTTCTCTCTGCAGAAAATGTTAAAAAAGCGGTAGACCGTTTGGTGGACAATATCAATGACTATGGTCACTTGACCACAGGCTTTTTGGGAACGCCATTTTTATGTCATGTATTATCTGACAACGGAAAAATTGATGAAGCCATCAACTTACTTCTTAGAAAAGAATACCCCTCCTGGTTATATCCTGTGACCAAAGGAGCTACTACCATATGGGAACGCTGGAATGGGATCAAACCCAATGGAGATTTTCAATACCCCAGCATGAATTCATTCAACCATTACGCCTACGGTGCCATTGGAGAATGGATCTATAACAATTTGATGGGATTAAAAATTGACGAGGATTTTCCTGGGTTTAAACGATATACCATTGAACCCATTTTCGATGAAAATTTTGATAATATCGACGGTCGTTTTGACTCCTATTATGGAGAAATAGCGGTGCAGTGGAGTAGAAAAAATGGAAATATACACCTGACCATTGATATTCCAGCCAACACATCCTCAGATGTGATTCTCAACAAAATTGATGGAGGAAGTTGGGTATTGGATGACCCAAAACTGGCTTCAAAAATACTGGAGCGCCAGGAACAAAAACAAAAAACTTCACTCCTTTTGGGATCTGGAAAATATGATTTCTCTTTCGTCGCCAATTGATTTTAAAGGAGTATTGGAAAAAGGATAGACCAAGAAAACCAGTTAAAGGGTGAAAACCTTTTGTAAATCTGTTTGACGAGGAGCGTTATTGGAATGTGTTTCCATAAGATCGTGCATATATTCCCACCATTTTTGAACGATTGGGTTTTTTCCCAATGATTGGGAATCTATGCCCTGCGTTTCTTGGTAAGCAAAAAGACAGTTGGTTTCAGGATCATGGAAAATATGGTAATTAACGATCCCTGAAGTTTCAAGTAGTGCTTTTAGTTCGGGCCATATCTCACGATGTCTTTTTTTGTATTCCTCTAACGCATCGGGTTTCAAATACATTTTAAAAGCGAGTTGATTCAAAACGTTTTTTTTGGTTTAACAATTATTCAGTTGGTTGCCACCATTGGTCAATCTGTTGACTCATTTGGGCGACAACTTCCGGGTATTTTTCCGCCAAATTGACCATTTCCCCAGGGTCATTTTTTAAGTCAAACAGCTGTACTTTATTGGAATAATAACCCATGTATTGTTCTTCAGTTTTTTCGTATTCTCGAATGACCATTTTTGGGTTGGGAACCATCAGTTTCCATCTGTTGTTGATTGCAACCTTATACAAAACTGTTTCTGCAGGCTTTTTCACATCTAAAATATCATGATTGTAACATTCGATAAAAAGCGCCTCTCTGGCTTTTGATTTTTCTTTATCAAGCGCGTTTATGCCTGGCAAATCATCGGCATTCACATCGAGAAATTCCAAAACAGTTGGCACCAAGTCAATATTACTGACCAAGTTGTCTTCGTCCATCTCAGGTTCAATTGTTCCTGGGAACCGGAACATGATGGGTGTTCTCACCCCTCCTTCATGGGGCGCTCTTTTTGATCGAGGAGCATAGACGTGATGTTTCTCAGATTGAATCCATCCATTATCTGTTGTATAGACAATTAATGTATTGTCATCAATTGATTTTTCTTTTAAGTGAAGCATCAGTGCGCCGACGGTTTGGTCAAACCATTCACACATGGCCCAATACTCTGCTACGCTTTTGCTGGGCGCTACTTTTAAGTATTTGTCCAAGAGTTCTTGTGGTGGGTTGTGAGGGGTGTGGGGCAGAAAAGGAGCGTACCAAACAAAAAAGGGTGTATCGTCTTTTTGTGATTCTTCTATAAAATTATAGATGGGTTCCAGTCCTTCTCGACCAATTTTTAAACCCTCATCTCCGTGTCTCCCTTTTCTCTTGTAATCACCATGGGTCATACCGGCATCGAACTTGCCCTCTTTCCAAGATCCCAGCCACCATTTTCCCGATTGAAAGGAGCGATAACCTGCCTCAGAAAGGTAATCCGTTAAAAGCTTATTTTGGTAAAACTTTTCTTTAACAACATCAAAAAGCTCATTCCTCTGTTCGCTGTAGAGGTAGTTGAGTCCTTGTTTTTTTGACAATTTGAATTGTTTTGCTCTGAGTTCTTCATCGTCCTTATCATTCCACAGTGTGGGTCCTTTTCCTGAGTCTCCTCCATCATTTCCTGTTTGCCCGTGTTGAAAAGCGTATTTTCCGCTGATAATTGTTGCCAAAGAGGGGCCACAAAGTGGGCTGCTTACATACCCACGGGTGTAGGTTGCAGACTCTTTTGCCAAAGCATCAATATTGGGGGTCTGAATATGGGGATGTCCCATAAAACTGTAGTCCCCCCAAGATTGATCATCGGAAATAATAAATATGATATTGGGTTTTTTCTTTACTTCTTTTTGAATTACTTTTTCTTGACAGGACAATAAAGTTGTAATGGTTAATAAAAGCAGCGGGAAGAATAATTTCATGTTTATGATTTATTTCTTTAATATAGAAATAATTTTTTAAGGAGAATTTTCTAGGGGGATTAGGATAGGGTCTTCTAAAAGGCCTGATTTAAGGACGTCAAGTCGGGAGGCATCAAAAGGTTGATAGTCTAAACTCACCATATTTATTTCATAGAAATTTTTCCATTCTTCTCCCCTGGCTTCTTTTGCTTTGATGCGATTGGATCCCAAATTGGTAACCTCAAGACGCAGGGTGTTTTTTCCTTTTTTCAATTCCTTTAGTACAATGTTGTAGGGATTCGCCCATACGGTTCCTACGTACTTATTGTTCAACCACACTTTGGCACTTTCTCTGAGATCACCAAGATTCAAAAGCCAAGGCCCTTGGTGATTGGAAGGTCTTTCGAACTTAATCTTGTAGGCTGCAGTACCCGAAAAACATTCTGTTTGTTCACTCCAGTCGGTCCAGGAGCCCAATTTTTTTACTTTTTTGGAATAGTCTGTATCGGGGCCTCCCTTGAGTAATTCAAAATCCCAAATACCACTGATCTTATATTCTTTTTCGGCAGCGCGAAGGTATTGCCAACGTGGTGCATTAAGCCTTTTAAAAGTTTTCAAAATCAGACTGCCGCCTGAGGGTAAAGATAATTTTACTTGGGTATGATCCTCAGCTTGCTGGGTAATGGCTTTTCCGACTCTCCCGTCCAAAGGATTCATGATCAATACCTCAGGGGTTGAAACCCCTATGGGCAGAAAACCTTCTATGGTATTGGGACTGTGATTTACAACATAGTAGATTTTTTCTCCCCTGTCTTCCTTGCGGATATATTTGAGTCCTGTTTTCACTAAATTTTCCTTGATTGCCCCTGACTTTTTTAGTGCGATTTCCATTTCTTTCAAATCGTAGACCTTGTTGATTTTGTTTTCAACAAAAGCAGACAATTCTTTTTCTCTTATTTTAAAATCATAAAAGCCTGGAACACTTTTGGGAACTCCTAAAAAAACAACGGAAGCACCTAATTCTCTCAGCGCAACCAGTTTTTTAATCGTTTTAAGTGGCATATAGGTCGATGCGGGGACAACAATAGATCGGTAATTACCACCAGGGAGTTTAATGACTCCATTTTCTACATTTATTTTTTCCAGAAGTCGATCAGAGATATAATCAAAACCGTAGCCCTCTTTTAATAAGTAATGTGCGGTTTCATAAAAAGGGGTCCCAGACAACCAAGTCTCCAGTCGGTGAATGGCGAATTGCACCAGCGTTTTTCCCCCATTAAATTTTGTCCAGCTATCGTGTACTGGCCAATAAACCAGCACATCATTATCAGGATTTCCTGATTGTAAAACCGACTGTGTTCTGCTGATGTATTCAAAAAGGGAAGGGGCATCCTCCCAAATCGGATTGGTTGGATTAAAATTTACTGAGGCATAGAATTTCCATCCAGGCCAAGGCGCCGATACAGGAGAATAAGTGGATCCATGGAGAAACACGTGATTAATGCCATTGATGAATAAATCCTCTACCTCGGGTTTACATTGAGACAGTGCTGCCCTGAAGTGTTCCCTCAACCAAGTAAAGGTTTCTGCAGAAACCAATGGTTTACCGGTTAAATGAGCTGCAGAGGAGGAAAACTTAATCATGGCCGGATCAGCATCTCCTGCCCTAAAATTTCTATTGGGGTAAGCTGGAGAGCTCCCATTCCCCTCTATGCGTCTAAAACCTGCTATATCATAGGGCATAGATCCAAAGGTTTCACATTCGGGAATATCAGCGGCTGCGTATAAATCAATGAGATTACCCGGAGACCCATGGGCCTGGTATTTAGTTTTTACGTCAAATTTGTTTGCCCATTGGTTCCATTCCGGATTGAATTTTTCAACCAAAATATCTGATAGCGTCTCTCTGTAATCACTTCTTATGCGATTGCTTACCTCAAGATCTTTCTCATCCAAAAGCAGATTGATGTAGGGGAGGAGGTCATAGCCTCTTTGTTTCTTAAAAATATCAAAAAAATCAGGGGTATAGTCCGCTTTGTACACCTCATAACTGTCGTTGAAAACCGATCGTACTTTTCCATTTATACTTTCAAAAGCTTGGCCAAAATGATTTAGATAATTATTTAGCGCAATGGGTGAGAAATGGTCCAAAACCCATCCAGCTCCTCCTGGGGCTGCTCTTTTCACTTTTTGTCCGGTCAGGTCCTCAAAAACAAAGTACAAAGAGAAATCATCATTTTCAGCTTTCCAATCCAATTGACCTTCCTTTATCAGTGAGGTTAATTCGATTAAATCATTCTTGATATTAAAAGCAAAAACGCCAATGAGCTTGGGTACATCCGTTCCGGAATCTATCTTTCGGATATCTCGTGCGGAAGGTATTACAAGTTGGCCAGTGGTATACGGGGAAATGACATCAGAAAAGGCCCTGCCTTTTTTTAATTGTATTTTTCTTACCAATAGCCTTTTAGCAGCCTGGGATGTGCTTACAGTTGCGCCGCCCCAAGGCCATCCTGTCCCCAAAGTAAAATCAACTCCCATATCAAGGCTGTCTGCCACACTAAGAGTGTGTTCCAGCATTGCCAACCATTCGGGACTCAAATAATTTATAAATTCCTTCTCATGTCCTTTTACCCCATAGATGGGTTCAATTTCGACACCTCCCAAACCTGCTTTCTCAAAAGCAATCAAAGATTGGGTTATATTTTTTTTATTTACAGCACTGCCCATCCACCACCAACGGGTCCATGTTTTTGCTTCTTTACTTATTTCTGGCCAGAAAGCATCTGACGTTTGTGCATGAAGTGTTTCTACATAAACTAAAATGCTTAATAAAAGTATGATGATCTTATTTCTATGCATGGTGATATAGTGTCATTTTTTGATCCCAATTAAAAATTAAATTAAGATTCATTATATTGAAAAGTTATATTTATTCAATTTAAAAAATGTCGTTTGTTTTGAAATACAATATCTACATAAAAGTTCAATTATTGACTTTAATTTTTTTGGGATGTGCGCCCAGTGCCCCCGAAACAAATTCATACCAGGCCGATGTAATCGTTTACGGAGGGACATCTGCAGGAGTAATCGCAGCGGTGGAAGTTGCGCAATCCGGGAAATCTGTAATTTTAGTTACCCCCGACAAATATTTGGGAGGGCTTACTGCAGGCGGCTTAGGATGGACAGATACGGGTAAAAAAGAGGCTATTGGAGGTCTTTCAAGAGATTTTTATCATCGCGTATGGAAGCACTATGCTAATGAAGATGCTTGGGTTTGGCAAAAAAAAGACGAATATGGCGGGAGGGGACAAGGTACCCGCGCCATTGACGGATCCAAACGAACCATGTGGATTTTTGAACCCCACGTAGCTGAAAAAATTTTCGAAGACTATATAATCGAAAACAGAATTAAGGTGTACAAGGAGGAGTGGCTCAATCGGGACAATGGCGTGGTGAAAAAAGACAACAAAATAATCTCAATGACGACCCTATCTGGAAAAACGTTTAAGGGAAAAATGTTTATTGACACCACCTATGAGGGAGATTTGATGGCCAGTGCTGGGGTAGCCTATCACGTAGGTCGCGAAAGTTCCGACACCTATGGTGAAAAATGGAATGGTGTTCAAACTGGGGTCTTACATCACCAGCATTGGTTTTGGGAAAATATCTCCCCATACAAGATTCCTGGAGATCCATCCAGTGGGCTTTTGCCCAGAATTTCACCCATTCCTCCGGGTGAATTCGGTCAAGGGGACAACAAAATTCAAGCCTATTGCTTTAGACTTTGTATGACCCGTAATGATGCAAACCGATTGCCTTTTCCAAAACCTAAAAATTACGATGCAGCGCAATACGAACTCTTACTGCGTTCTTTGCAAACGGGCAGGAAAGATTTTTTCACAAAATTTGATCCTCTACCCAACGCTAAAACAGATACCAACAACCATGGCCCTTTTAGCTCTGACAATATTGGGATGAACTATGACTACCCAGACGCAAGTTATGACAGGAGAAAAGAAATTATAGAAGAACATAAAAATTACCAGATGGGATTATTGTGGTTTGTGGCCAATGACCCTCGGGTACCAGCAGACATCAGAGAGCGGCTTTCCCAATGGGGGTTAGCAAAGGACGAATTCGTTGATTCAGAAAATTGGCCGCATCAAATTTATGTTCGAGAGGCACGCAGGATGATTGGAAATTATGTCACTACCGAACAAGATGTTCTCCTGAAAAGAGAAGTCCCTCAACCTGTAGGGATGGGATCCTATGCGATGGACTCGCATAATGTTCAGCGCTATATTACGCCCGAAGGATTTGTTCAAAACGAGGGTGATATTGGTGTAAAACCCCCAGCCCCATATTCCATTTCTTATGGATCTTTGGTGCCAAAGGAAAATCAATGTAGCAACCTGTTGGTTCCCGTTTGTGTTTCGAGCAGTCACATCGCTTTTGGTTCCATAAGGATGGAGCCAGTATTTATGATTTTAGGGCAGTCAGCAGCCTCAGCCGCTTGTTTGGCCATAGACAATGAACAGGCAGTTCAGGAGGTCAACTATTCTGACCTTGAATCGCTGTTGTTAAAAAAAGGACAGGTTTTAACCCTAAAGCATTTAATTAAATAAAATAAAATATCATGATAAAATCAATATTCTTATCCATTTCTGCCCTTCTGTTTTTTCAAATTTCCCTGGCACAAACACAACTAAAACTTCCTGCTTTGGTTTCCGACAACATGGTACTCCAACAGTCTACTGAGATAAGTATTTGGGGGTGGGCAGAGGTCAACAATACCGTGAAAATATTACCCTCATGGACGCAAGCTTCTGTTTCTGTTAAGGTCAACAATAGTGGAAAGTGGAAAGCAAGCCTAAACACCCCTGTTGCCGGTGGTCCCTATACCATTGCACTGAGCAGCGGTAACGAATCCATTGTCCTTAAGAATGTAATGATCGGGGAGGTCTGGTTGGCCTCTGGTCAGTCCAATATGGAGATGCCCATTAAAGGCTATAGATCCGAGCCCATCAATGGCAACAATGAGTTGATTTTAAATTCGAAAAATTCCAATATTAGGATGTTTACTGTTGCACGTAATTCGAGCAAGGATCCTCAAGAGGATTGTGATGGAAGTTGGAAAATTTCCAGTCCTGAAAACACCTTGGACTTTAGTGCAGTGGGCTACGTGTTTGCCCAAAAACTCAATCGGGCACTGAACGTCCCTATCGGAATAATCCATAGCAGTTGGGGAGGTACTCCCGTAGAAGCTTGGACCCAAAAATCGGCTTTGAACTCCTCAGTTTCTGAGCAAGAACAAAGTACATTTAATTACAACAGGAGCAGCACAAAGAGAGAACAAGATGCCCCCAGCCAATTGTTTAACGGAATGATTCATCCTGTTTTGGATTACAGTATCAAAGGTGTCATTTGGTATCAAGGGGAATCCAACCGCAACCACCCTGAAGTTTATCAAAAAACTTTCCCGCTAATGATCAGCAACTGGAGGGCGTTGTGGAAAAATGACAGTCTCCCATTCTACTATGTTCAAATTGCTCCCTACGGACGTTATTCGGGAGAAGTCAACAGTGCATTGTTAAGAGAATCACAGTTAAAAACCCTTGATTTATTGCCCCATGTAGGGATGGCTGTTACCTTAGACATCGGAGAATATCAGAGTATTCATCCCGCCGAAAAAACCAAAGTGGGAGAAAGATTATCCTACTGGGCGTTGGCAAAGGATTACAACATCCAAGGGATCGGATACTCGGGACCTATTTACAAAAGCCATAAAATTGATGGAGAAAAAATTCTTGTTTCATTTGACCATGCCCCTATGGGATTGAGTTCTTATGAGCAGCCTTTAGACCAATTTGAAATTGCAGGTCCAGATAGAGTTTTTTATCCCGGCAAAGCCACCATTTTAAAAGGAGGACAAGTAGCGGTTTCAGCACCACAAGTAAAAGAACCCAAGGCTGTTCGATACGGATGGTCAAACTACCTAAAAGGAACCCTATACAACACCTTTGGACTACCAGCCTCTTCTTTTCGTACCGATAATTGGGAGGATTGATCAGCACTCAGGATCATACATCATTACGCTGATGGGATGGCTGTAAAGACTTGAAGTGAGGATGGTATCTTAGTACAGAGAAACTATATAATTAAAAATCAAGTTAAAAATCTTCAACTTTTTGACGCAGAACTTTTATCTAAGATTCTATTTTTTCAACTTTTCTATGTCGGACAATAAATATTTTGTCGAAATTTAGTTTTTGGGCTAAATTGCTTTTGGGTTCAATGATTCTCCAAAAAGGACATATATTTTCAATTTCTTTATTTTCTAAAAATTTTTCATGATTATATTCTGCCACTATTTTTAAAAATATTCCAGTGGTTAATGGGCAAGTGAAATCTGCATTGTATTCAACTGCTAAGTCCTTTCTCATGGTTTTAATATCGAGCTTGTCACCAAATTCACTTTGATTAATATATTCTTGAATAATATTTGGAGAAGGAATAAGCATTTTTGAACCGATTGGATTGCCCCAAAAAGATTTAGTTATTGATTTAACTTCAATGTTGGTTCTTTTTTCAAACTTATCTTTCAAAGAAATTTTGGACATAAAAAAACTCTTTCTCAAAAATAGAAAAAGAGTTTTAATTAAAAGACGTTTAGGTTGTAGCGAGGGCTGGACTCGAACCAGCGACCTTCGGGTTATGAGCCCGACGAGCTACCTACTGCTCTACCTCGCGATGTTGGACAAATTTACAAAATTTATAGACCATCACAAAGGCAATTACAAAGATTGTATCTTTACTTAATGACAAAAAACCCGCATAAATCTGGCTACGTCTCCATAGTGGGTAACCCCAATGTTGGTAAATCCACCTTGGTCAATGCCTTAATGGGTAGAAACTTGTCCATAACCACCCCCAAGGCACAGACCACCCGTCATCGGATTCTCGGCCTGGTCAATGGAGCTAACTACCAATTGGTTTTATCCGACAGCCCGGGGATCATTCAACCCGCATACGAATTGCAAAACTCCATGATGGATGCTGTAAAAGAATCCTTAGTGGACGCCGATGTATTAATCTACATGATCTCTATTGAAGCATCCAAGGTTAAAGATGAAAAATTGGTGGAGCGGATTAAAAAATCGAAAATTCCGCTGTTGGTACTCATCAACAAGATTGATCTTTCCTCTCAAAATGAATTGGAATCTGCTGTAGAACAGTGGTCTGAGGAGTTTCCCAATGCAAAGGTTATTCCCATAGCTGCTTTGACCAAATTTTTTATACCTGAATTGTTGGAAATGCTCATTGCTTTATTACCCGAGTCACCGCCTTATTTCCCCAAGGATCAGCTCAGTGACAAGCCCGAAAGGTTTTTTGTAAATGAAGCCATTCGTAAAAGCATTCTCCAATACTATGACAAAGAGGTACCCTATGCGGTTGAGGTTATATCCGAATCGTTTAAGGAAGAAGAAAAAATTATTAAAATAAGGGCTGTTATAATTGTAGAGCGAGATACCCAAAAGGGGATCATAATTGGTCATAAAGGGGAAAAATTAAAAAAAGTTGGCATTAACGCCCGGAAGGACTTGACTTCATTTTTTGGAAAAAAAATCCATTTGGAGTTGTATGTGAAGGTGGTAAAAAATTGGCGAACCAACCCCCAGCAGCTCAAACGTTTTGGATATCAACATTAGCCAACGTTTTTTATAACAAATTCGATTACTTTTGCACTCAAACAAATCAAAATGGGAGGTATTGTAGCCATTGTAGGGCGGCCCAACGTGGGAAAATCTACTTTTTTTAATCGATTGATTCAAAAAAGGGAAGCCATTGTGGATGCCGTTAGCGGTGTTACCCGCGATCGTCACTACGGCCAGTCCGACTGGAACGGGATTGACTTTAGCATTATAGACACCGGGGGCTATGTGGAAGGAAGTGACGATATTTTTCAAAAGGAAATTGATAAACAAGTGAATTTGGCGATAGAAGAAGCCGACGCCATTGTGTTTATGGTTGATGTAGCAGAGGGTCTCACCGGAATGGACCAAACCATTGGAAGTTTGCTCAGGAGGTCACAAAAACCAGTTTTTTTGACTGCCAACAAAGGAGACAACTCAAAATTAAGCGAGAACAAGGCTGAGTTTTATGCGCTGGGCTATGATACTATTTATACCGTTTCTGCCATCAATGGAAGTGGAACAGGGGAGTTGTTGGACGATTTGGTAAAAGTACTCCCAGAACAAAGCGACCCCGAGCAGTCTCTTCCCAGGTTTGCCGTAGTGGGTCGCCCCAATGCTGGTAAGTCCTCTTTTATCAATGCACTTATTGGAAAGGAAAGGTATATCGTTACCGATATTGCAGGGACCACCAGAGACAGCATCGACACCCAGTACAACCGTTTTGGATTTGAATTTAACTTGGTAGATACTGCTGGGATAAGAAAAAAAAGTAAGGTAAAAGAAGACATTGAGTTTTATTCTGTCATGCGCTCGGTCCGCGCCATTGAACATTGCGACGTTGCGCTGCTCCTCGTCGATGCCACTCGTGGTTTCGATGGTCAAGTACAGAATATTTTTTGGCTGACCCATAGGAATAACAAAGGGATCGTCATTTTGGTCAATAAATGGGATTTGGTGGAAAAGCAAACCCAATCCTCCAAAGATTACGAGCAACAAATAAGAGAAAAAATCGCCCCTTTCACCGATGTACCCATTGTTTTCATCTCAACACTTAACAAACAAAGGATCTTTAAAGCCATAGAGTTGGCCGTAAAGGTTTACAACAGCCGTTCCTTCAAAATCGCCACCCGTAAGCTGAATGACAAAATGTTGCCGATATTGCAAAACCAACCCCCTCCCTCATACAAGGGGAAGTTTGTTAAAATAAAGTTTTGTACACAGCTTCCAACGCCACATCCGCAGTTTGCTTTTTTTTGTAACCTTCCCCAATACGTAAAAGAGCCTTACAAAAGGTTTTTGGAAAATAAACTCAGGGCCAATTATGATTTTAATGGCGTTCCGATTCAGTTGTTTTTTAGGAAAAAATAATCAGAGGTTTTCTTTGAGCTGGTGCAGTTGAGATTTCAGCTGTTCCAATTTTTGAATGACTACCAGGTTTTTATCTTCAGCGAGGTCCTTGAGCTTGAGTTGTTTTTTGGCACCCTCTATGGTCAGCCCTTTTTCTTTGAGGAGATGGTGTATTTTTTGTATCGTTACAACATCCTCTGGGGTATACTTTCGGGAGCCCCCTTTTTTCTTTTTCGGATTGATTTCTTTGAATTCCTTTTCCCAAAACCTGAGTAAGGAGGGGTTTACATCAAACGCTTTGGCAATTTCCCCAATGCTGTAGTATCTTTTTTCTGGTAGATCGACATGCATCAGTCCATCGATTGGTTTTCCTGATTGGCCAAATTCAACATGATGTCAAATTCTTCTGCCGTTAAGTTACCCGAATAGTAATTCAAGGGGTTCACCCGCTTACCCTCTTTTAATATTTCATAATGCAGGTGAGGGCCCACAGACCGACCGGTACTCCCAACAAAACCGATCACATCTCCACGTTTTACTTTTTGACGCCTTTTCACATTGTATTTGTCTAAGTGAGCATACAAACTTACATAGCCAAATCCATGATCGATTCGGACGTGTTTTCCATAGCCAGCGGAGCGATTGTCAGCCCTGCCCACGACACCGTCCCCACTTGCATAAACAGGTGTTCCGCGCGGGGCTGTAAAATCCATCCCACGGTGAAACCTTCTTTTTTTGGTAAAAGGATCTCGGCGGTAACCAAAACCAGAAGCCATTTTTTTTAGATCATTTTTGTGAATCGGCTGAATGGAGGGCATCGCACCCAATAGATCTTCCTTGTTGTTGGCCAAACTTTCCAACTCCTCAAGGGATCGGGATTGCACCACAACTTGTTTGGTCAGTACCTCTAATCGTTTGGTAGTATTGATGATCAACTCAGAATTTTCATAACCTTCCAACTCTTTGTAACGATTTATACCACCAAAACCCATTTTTCGCTGTTCCTCTGGAATGGGACTCGCTTCAAAATAGACCCGGTACAAATTGTTATCTCGATCGGCTACATTGGCCATTACTTCCTCTATTTTTTCCAGCTTTTTATTTAAAAGCTCATACTGGAGTTTAAAATTTTCGAGTTCTCTTGCCTGGACTAATTCTGTCGGCGTGTTCAGTGCATTGGTATTGAGAAGAATGAATAGGGCTATAATACCAAACATTATAGAAGACAACAAAAAAAGTACAACCCCAGAAACCAAGGTGAATTTATTGTTGTTTATAGGCCGAAAAGACAGGGACTTCTCATCGTAAAAATATTTAGCTTTCGGCATATATAATTAGTTTAACACATCTATTATTGATCCACCTCAAATATACAAATAATCTACATCATCATTATATCACTTATTTGCAGTTAAATAAAAGAGTCAAAAAAACTATATTTGTATCGCTTTTTAAACCTCTAAGCTGTTTATGAAATCTGCTGAAATCAGAAAACAATTTCTTGAATTTTTTGAGTCTAAAGCCCATGCGATTGTCCCCTCTGCTCCTATGGTAGTTAAAGACGATCCAACGCTGATGTTCACCAATGCGGGAATGAATCAATTCAAGCCCTACTTTTTGGGACACCAAAAACCCAAACACCAAAGAATGGCGGATACCCAAAAGTGCCTTAGGGTGTCCGGAAAACACAACGATCTAGAAGAAGTCGGAATAGACACCTATCACCACACCTTTTTCGAGATGTTGGGCAATTGGAGCTTCGGTGATTACTTTAAAAAAGAAGCCATTGAATGGGCCTGGGAACTGCTGACGGTAGTGTACAAAATTGATCCTGAGAACCTCTATGTCACCATTTTTGAGGGGGATCCCAGTGAACGGCTCGAAAAAGACCAAGAAGCCTATGCATTTTGGGAGCAAATAATCCCTGCCGAAAGAATTCTATTGGGCAATAAAAAAGATAATTTTTGGGAAATGGGAGAACAGGGTCCCTGTGGTCCTTGTTCAGAAATTCATATCGATCTGCGAAGTCAGGAGGAAAAAGCCAAAACCCCTGGTGCAACATTGGTCAACTGCGATCACCCACAAGTGGTCGAAGTATGGAACTTAGTATTCATAGAATTTAACAGAAAGTCAGACAGCAGCCTAGAGCCTTTACCTCAAAAGCATGTGGATACTGGGATGGGTTTTGAACGCCTTTGCATGGCCCTTCAAGGAAAAACCTCCAATTATGACACCGATGTTTTTACGCCCTTGATCAAAGAAATTGAAACCCTTACGGGATCAAAATATGGAATCCACGAGGAGACAGATCGCGCCATTCGCGTGATTTCGGACCACTTGCGAACGGTATATTTTGCGATCGCAGATGGCCAACTGCCCTCCAACACTGGGGCGGGCTATGTAATCCGAAGAATATTGAGAAGGGCCATCCGCTATGGATTTACCTTTTTGGATCAAAAGGAACCTTTTATTTTCCGATTGGTAGCGACCCTCAACCACCAGCTAAACGCTGTTTTTCCTGAATTGGATCAGCAAAAAAGCATCTCCGCTAATGTTATCAGGGAGGAAGAAACCTCTTTTCTGAAAACTTTAGATCAAGGCTTGGCACTTTTGGAAACCCATTTGAGTACTGCCCAAGACAAAACCATCAGTGGTCCAAAAGCTTTTGAGTTATACGATACTTTTGGTTTTCCTTTGGACTTGACTGCCCTGATTGCCCGGGAACGAGGTTTTGAGGTCGATCAAAAAGGATTCGACATTGAAATGTCCAAACAAAAAGAACGATCGCGCGCAGCAGCGGTTTCTGCCACGGACGATTGGCAAATCATCAAAGCCGATGACGAAGAGGAATTTGTAGGCTATGATCTTTTGTCCACCCCTGTGAGCATTACAAAATACCGTAAGGTCACTTCCAAAAAAGAAGGTGCACTTTTTCAATTGGTGTTCAATATCACGCCGTTTTACCCCGAAAGTGGAGGTCAGGTAGGAGACAAAGGATACCTTAAGGCATCGAACGGAGCCATTCATTACATCATAGACACCAAAAAAGAGAATGATCTCATCATTCATTATTCCAAAACCCTACCCACCGATCTGAATGAAAAATTCACGGCTGGGGTAGATGAGAACCAACGCTTTAAAACCGCTTGTAATCACACGGCTACCCACCTCATGCATCAGGCCCTGAGGTCCATCCTCGGTACCCACGTGGAGCAAAAAGGATCCATGGTTCATTCTGGAATTTTCCGATTCGACTTTTCCCATTTCGCCAAGCTAAGCGCAGAGGAAATCGTGGCGGTTGAACAATTTGTCAATGCCCGAATAAAAGAGCAAATTCCCTTGGAAGAAAATAGAAATGTCCCCTATGAACAGGCCTTATCTGCAGGGGCCATGGCCCTGTTTGGCGAAAAATATGGTGACACTGTCAGGACCATTAAGTTTGGACAATCTGTGGAGTTGTGCGGGGGAACCCATGTTAAAAACACCTCCGACATTTGGCACTTTAAGATCATTACCGAAACGGCAGTGGCAGCGGGAATCAGGAGAATAGAAGCCATTACAGGAGAAGCCGCATTAAAATACTTTGAGGGACAGAGTTCTGTGATGCAACAGCTCAACGACCTGCTGAAAAACCCTCAGGATCTACCCAAGGCCATATCCCAACTACAGACTGAAAACAACCAACTTAAAAAAGAAGTTCAGCAACTCAAAAAACTGAAAAGTCAGATATTGGCCAACGAAATTCAAGAGGAGATTGAAACACACAACGGAATTGCTTTTTTGGCAAAAGCCGTTGACTTGGACGCCACTGGGATGAAAGACTTGGCTTTTGGATTGGGCAACGGACGCGACGATTTGTTCCTCGTATTGGGGGCACAAAATGGAGAAAAAGCTCTCTTAAGCTGTTATGTCTCAAAAAGCTTGGTCAGTGAAAAGGGAATAGACGCGAGTAGAGTCGTCCGAGAATTGGGCCAATATATCCAAGGAGGGGGGGGAGGACAAGCTTTTTATGCTACCGCCGGAGGTAAGAACCCATCGGGTATTGCCCAAGCTTTGGATGCGGCAAAAAATCTTATTTGAGTATTATAGCGTTCGCTCGGGGGGATAGTTTTTTAGAATCTCTGCAACAAATACCCCAATTTTTTCATCGCGGTCTTTGGCGTACTCGCTGATCCCACCTTTACCTTTTCCCTGCCATACCAATTGTTTTGTTTTGGCATCGATTAAGTCAATGTACAGCACCCCCTCGGTCCGAGTAGAAACCATACTTTGATTGGGTCCACCCCACATCCATGGATTCCATCCCCATCCCCAATAGCCGAAGTTGTTGTTGTTTACATAAACTTTTTCCTTGGCAGAGGTGTTGATGCTCACCAACAAATCAGGAGCATTGGATTTCATCATGGATTTATTGGACATTTGATTGTCGATGGCTTTAAGGATCCTGCGTTTGTCCAAATCAGAAATTTCAGCTTTGTCAATTCCCGGTTTGAAATAGGCATAGCTGTTGTACTTTGAAAAATCAACCCCTGAATCGTGATCCGTAAAAACACTAATGCTGCTGCAGCCGGTAAGCAGCGTTATTAAAATTAGTAAAGAGAAATTTTTCATATTTTTTTTATTATATAAAAACAAAAACTGTGCCGAAATTATTTACTGGTTTTGGGATCAAAGCCATAGGGGCAGTGGCGACAATTACTTTGACAACAATACCCCCTTTTGAGATGATACTTTTCCGTAAAAACGCGGTAGCCTTCCGCAGAAAAATAAAAATCTTCCTTTTCTAATGGTATGTTATTTTCTCCATCCACCCATCAAAGGTAGCCATATTTGAAGTTTAAGCTTAATTTTACATAAAATATGTATTTAATTCAAAATCAAGATTCGACCCTTCAATTTCTGACCACCCTCAATGGTTTTGAACTGAGTTTGCAAAGAGAAGATGCCCTTCACCCTTTGGTTTCTGGAAATAAATTTCGAAAACTCAAATTCAATTTGGAGCAGGCAAAGCAGTCTGGTCACAATACTCTTTTGACTTTTGGCGGTCCTTACTCCAATCATCTTGCCGCTACTGCCGCCGCTGGAAATATCATGGGATTTAAAACCATCGGTATTGTGCGGGGGGAAGAAAACAGGCCTCACAACCCAACATTGTCTTATTGCCAATCCCAGGGAATGGTGCTTCAAGCCATCAGCAGGGAGGACTACCGTCAGAAAAATGAGGACGAGTTCATCGCCCAATTGAGACGTGATTGGGGGGATTTTTATCTCCTACCCGAAGGAGGAACCAATGCACTTGCGGTAGCGGGGTGTAAGGAAATACTAAACCATCAGCACACCGATTTTGACACCATCACTTGCAGTGTTGGAACGGGAGGAACTTTGGCGGGGCTTATCGAAAGCGCGCAGCCCCATCAAGAGGTGGTTGGGTTTTCTGCTTTGCGAAATCCCAACCTCCCTCAGGAAATCAAAAAATGGACAAAAATGAAAAACTGGTCCATCAATAGCAACTATACTTTTGGGGGATATGCAAAAGTTTCGGTTGAACTGATTCAATTCATCAATACCTTTAATAAAAATTTCAAAACTCCTTTGGATCCCGTTTATACAGGAAAGCTCCTTTTTGGTATTTTTGATATGATTAAAACAAAGCAATGGCGAACGCCAAAAAAAATACTGATCATTCACACAGGTGGACTTCAAGGCATCCAGGGGATGAATCAAAAGTTATCAAAAAAGCAATGGCCCGAAATCGTTATCTGACCGTTATCTTGTTATTCCTTGTTCTGCTCTTTAGCCGATGTGGTAGTGCCAAGAAGGTTCGGGTTTACTCCGTTCAAACCCAAAAGGAATCCACTGAAAATATTCAAGTAAAGCCCACCAAAAAAGTCACCAACCCGCCCAAAATTTCAAAAAATTTAACTGTAGAACAACAGATTAATCGCTATATAAAAACTTACGCCGATGTAGCCCAACAAGAAATGCGGTCCTATGATATCCCCGCCAGCATCACTCTGGCCCAGGGGATATTAGAGTCTGGAATGGGCGCCAGCCATTTGGCCACTCAGGCCAACAACCATTTTGGTATCAAATGCCACAAAGCCTGGAAGGGAAAACGCATTTATCACGACGATGACAAAAAAGGAGAGTGTTTTAGGGTTTACAGTGATCCTATAACTTCCTACCGCGATCACTCCCTGTTTTTGACCACCCGCTCCCGCTATGATTTTTTGTTTGACCTCAAAAAAGAAGATTATAAAGCTTGGGCCAAGGGCTTAAAAAAAGCCGGCTATGCCACCGACCCCAAATATCCCGATAAGCTGGTCCGTTTAATAGAGCGATACCGATTGGACCGTTATGACCTCAAAAGAAAAAAAAGCAAAAAGCAAAATTTTACCCCCACAGACCAAGAAAGTAGGGTCCACAGGGTAGCAAAAGGGGACACCCTCTATTCCATTTCCAAAAAGTACCGCGTTGAAGTAGAGCACATTGTCCAGGCCAATACTATCGAGGCCAACACCATTTTTGTAGGACAAAATTTAATCATCCCTCAAAACCAGTAAAAACAACCAAAAATGAGATATCAACGAAGTAGTGCCTTATTTAAATCTGCCCAAGAGGTCATTCCGGGAGGGGTAAATTCCCCAGTACGCGCTTTTAAGGCCGTAGGCGGTACACCTGTTTTTGTGGAAAAGGCAAAAGGGGCCTACTTGTATGATGAAGACGGCAATACCCTGATCGACTATATTTCGAGTTGGGGTCCCATGATCTTAGGACATGCTTTCGATCCCGTTATAGTGGCAGTCAAGGAGCGCGCCGATAGTGGGACCTCCTATGGAATGCCCACCGCTTTGGAAACCCGTATTGCAGCATTGGCAATAGAAATGGTTCCCAATATTGATAAAATAAGAATGGTGAACTCGGGAACAGAAGCTTGTATGAGTGCGGTTCGACTTGCGAGGGGGTATACCGGACGTGAAAAGATCATCAAATTTGCGGGTTGTTATCACGGTCATTCCGATGCTTTTTTAATCCAAGCAGGTAGTGGTGCCGTCACCTTTGGTGCGCCCAATAGCCCAGGTGTAACCCAGGGCACTGCAAAAGATACTCTTTTGGCGCAGTACAATGACCTGGAAAGTGTTGGGCATCATTTTGATCAGCATCCCGAACAGATCGCCGCCATTATCGTGGAACCTGTGGCGGGAAATATGGGGTGTATCCCCCCTCAAAAAGGTTTTATGGAAGGGCTGCGAAAACTCTGCGATACCCACCAATCCTTATTGATTTTTGATGAGGTCATGACTGGTTTTCGCTTGGCCAAAGGAGGGGCTCAGGAAAGCCTGCGAGTCGCGGGCGACATCATGACTTTTGGAAAAGTATTGGGGGGTGGCCTCCCAGTGGGGGCATTTGCGGCCAATTCAGCAATAATGGATTTTTTGGCTCCCGAGGGGCCTGTATACCAAGCGGGAACGCTCAGTGGAAACCCCTTGGCCATGGCAGCTGGCTTTGCCATGCTCAACCACCTCTCTAAAAACCCAGAAGTTTTTGTCAGCCTAAACCAAAAAACCCAAACCCTACACCAAGGCATGCAAGAAATATTGGAAAAAAAGGGAATTCCTTACCAAATCAACCGCTATGGTTCTATGCTTTCCTTACATTTTACAACACAGCCCGTGGTGGATTTTAAAACTGCGGCTTTGGGGGACAATGATTATTTTAAAAAGTACTTCCACGGCATGTTAGACAAAGGAATTTACTTGCCGCCCAGTGCTTTTGAAAGTTATTTTCTCAACGATGCTTTGTCCGATCGAGATATTGACAAGACGATAACGGCCCTGGATGCTGTGATCTCCAGTTGGTAAATGCCCTTTTACTTTTTGGCTTGATACATATTTTTGTATGGTTTTCTTAAAAACTTTTAATTATAGTTTTGCTTCTCTACTATATTTATTAATGTTTACTTATAAAAAAACAAAAACCATTACTGTGAGAAAACAGTAATGGTTTTACTAAAACATTTGGATTTTACCCCCTATTCGAGGGTTGTCTTTGGTTTTTATGTCTTTGGTTTTTCACGTTTTTGTTTTTCCCATTTCTTTTTTTACTTCGGTGGAAAGCCATTCTTTTTTTATGGGTTTGGATTTGATTCCAATTTTCGTACTGCGCTTCTGTCAGTATGTTTTTCATCGCTGCCTTAAAGGCCAACTTTTGGTCCAATTGATGAAGTTTTCTTTCATAGCCTGATAGGTTTTCTGCTTTTGCGTTTTCACGATGACTTTTTTTGTCTTCCATTTGCTCCACCAGCAAGGTTTTTACTTTTTCCTCTTGTGCCGAGGTCAAGTCCAAATGCAAACGCAAGGTTTTGGCTTGGAGGACGGCCCGTTGTTCAGGGTTCATTTTTTGGTATTTTTGGTGTTGCGGCTGTGCCATCATGGCAATGGGAGCCATTAACATTAGGGTAAAGATTAATTTTTTCATAGTATAAATTTTTGATTATACTAATGAGATGGCTTCCAGCCCTGGAGGTTTAAAGCTTTAAGAAAACTTTAATATTTGGTGATCAAGCCAAGAGGCTTAGCCATAGACCTTGTTCGTCTTTGGAGACTTGTGCCAGTTTTTTTTGGGTGAGCCCTTTTAGGGCTTTGTCCCATTTTTTGTTACTGAGTCCTGCCTGATCTTTTATAATGGCAAGTGCAACAGGGCTTTCTTTTTTGAGCAGGTCGTGAATCAATTTTTCGTCTTCATTCAAGGCCACTGCTTTTTGTTCGGGTTTCATCTGCGGGAAAAAAAGCACTTCCTGTATGGAGCTGTTGTTGGTCATCAGCATCACCAAGCGGTCAATTCCAATACCAATACCCGCGGTAGGGGGCATTCCGTATTCCAATGCACGAAGAAAATCCTGGTCGATGAACATGGCCTCGTCGTCTCCTTTTTCACTCAGGGCGAGTTGGGCTTCAAAGCGCTCCCTTTGATCGATGGGGTCGTTTAATTCCGAATAGGCATTGGCCAATTCCTTTCCGTTGACCATCAGCTCAAAGCGCTCGGTCAGTTTGGGATTGCTGCGGTGTTCTTTGGTCAATGGGCTCATCGATTTGGGATAGTCGGTGATAAAAGTGGGTTGGAGGTAGTGGTGTTCGCATTTTTCTCCAAAGATCTCATCGATTAATTTTCCTTCTCCCATGGTTTCATTTACGTCGATTCCCAGGTTTTTGGCGGTGGTCCGAAGTTGGTTTTCGTCCATATTAGAAACATCGATGCCGGTGTGGGTTTTTATCGCTTCGAGAATTGGAACCCTAGGGTAGGGTGCCTTAAAATCTATGGAGTGCTCGCCTACAGGGACCTCCGTTTTTCCATGGGTGTCTATTGCTACTTTTTCCAGCAGGTTTTCGGTCATTTCCATCATCCAGAAGTAGTCCTTATAGGCCACATACAGCTCCATTACGGTAAACTCTGGGTTGTGGGTGCGGTCCATGCCTTCGTTTCGAAAATCTTTAGAAAACTCATACACGCCTTCAAAGCCTCCTACGATCAATCGCTTGAGGTACAACTCATTGGCAATCCTTAAATAAAGTGGAATATTAAGCGCATTGTGGTGGGTTAAAAAAGGCCGTGCGGCTGCTCCACCGGGGATGGGTTGCAAAATGGGAGTCTCTACTTCGAGATAGTCTTTTTCATTAAAAAAATTACGGATGCTGTTGGTAATTTTGGTGCGCTTTGCAAAAGTATCTTTAACTTTGGGGTTGACAATCAGGTCCACATACCGCTGGCGGTAGCGCAGCTCGGGATCGTTGAACTCATCATAGACCTTTCCCTCGGCGTCGGTTTTGGTTAAGGGAAGGGGTCTCAGGGTTTTATTGAGGATCTGAAATGATTTTACCATTACTGTTTTTTCTCCCACTTGTGTGGTGAAAAGCGCTCCCTCTAATCCTATGATATCCCCAATATCCAGCAGTTTTTTGTACACCTCGTTGTAGAGGGTTTTGTCTTCTCCCTCACAAATTTCATCCCGATTAAAATATACTTGGATTTTTCCCTGTCCGTCTTGGACTTCGGCAAAACTCGCTTTTCCCTGAATCCTCCTGGACATCAAACGCCCGGCGATGGTCACCGATTTGCCTTCGCTAAAATTATTCTTTATGGATTTTGAATCTGCATCTATGGGAAATAAAGCAGCAGGGTAGGGGTTTATGCCCAGTGCTCTTAGCGCCTGCAGTTTTTCTCTTCTTACCTGCTCTTGTTCTGAAAGTTGTGCCATTTGGCCTTATTGTTTGTGCAAAGATAATCAGTCTCAAGCAATCCGGAATCAATTTTCCTATCTTTGCATAAAGCATTGACATATGAGTTTCTGGCGTGTGCTTTTATCGATTTTATTCCCCCCGCTTGCTGTGATCGACCAAGGCTGTGGATCAATCATTATTGTTTTTTTACTGACCCTTTGCGGATGGGTGCCCGGGGTGATTGCGGCTTTGGTGATTTTGAATAACCCAGAGCGTTGGTCCTGATGAAAAATAAAAAAGTACAAGTTGCGGATTGGGGAATACTTTCCTACCAGGAGGCTTGGGACCGCCAGGAAACATTTTTTCTTAACATCATTGCCGAAAAAAGAGAAAACAGAAAACGGAGCGTTCCCATACCTACCAAAAACCATTTTTTTTTTGTGGAGCATCCCCCCGTTTTTACGCTGGGAAAAAGCGGGAAAATGGAACACTTGCTGCTTCGGGAAAATGAACTCAATACCAAAGGCATTGCTTTTCACAAGACCAACCGCGGTGGCGACATCACCTTTCACGGACCAGGACAATTGGTAGGCTACCCGATTTTGGATTTGGATAATTTTTTTACCGACATCCACAAATACTTGCGTTTTTTAGAAGAGGTGATCATCCTAACTCTGGGAGATTTTGGAATCCAAGGCGCACGTAGCGATGGTGAAACCGGTGTGTGGTTGGATATAGACACCCCAGTTGCGAGAAAAATATGCGCCATGGGGGTAAGGGCCAGTCGATGGGTAACCATGCACGGCTTTGCCTTAAACGTAAATACAGATTTATCTTATTTTGACCATATCGTCCCCTGTGGGATACCAGGGAAAGGAGTCACTTCTCTCTCCAAAGAATTAAAAAAAGAGGTGGATCCTGAAAGGGTAAAAGCGCGGCTTATCCATCATTTTTCTGAACGCTTCGAGGCAGAAATCACTCGTTAATCTCATAGATGATCAGGCTGTTGTCCTCCGAGGCGACAACCATCTCCAGTGCCTTGTCTTTATCACTGTTGTCGAGCTCTGCTGCAGAGTTTCCATATACAGGAAATCCAGAAACGGGATTGCCATTGCTGTAAAATAAATACACTTTTTGGGCAGAAGTATCGGTGGTGGAAAAATATAAGGTGTTGTTGCGATAAAATATTTTTGGTGGGGTGTAGTTTCCATAAGGGAGTTTTACTGGAATTCCCTTGATGTTGAATATGTTTTCAGATAGGGTTACCAAAGTTTTGGTGGTGGCATCAATGCGGTGGTTGGGGGCCAACTTTAAAGGAGAAGTGACTTTATTTCCCTGGCGGTCCACTTGGATGAGGTTTCCTGCTTTATCGGTGGTGGCAAAAGTGTTGAGGTATGAAAAAACGGGATTGCCGCTAAAGTCGATACTGCCCTTGACTGCCACCCGATCTGATCCCTGGCGGGAAACGACTTTAAGGGTGTTGTTTTCTAAGGGGATTAGGATATAGTCTTTGCTTTGCAGTCGGATGTGTTTGGGTGCGCTGCGGATCTTAGAATTCACTTTTTTAAGGGAAAAACCGTTGACTTTTTTTCCCCGGTTGTCATACATAAAAAGCGACTGATCCTGGGCGACCAAAAAACGGTAATTCCGGTTGTTGTCATAGTCGAAAACAGAGAGTGGAAGTGGATGGGTGCTTTTGGGAAGTTTGATTTCAAAAGGTTGGACAATTTTCCCATTGCGGTCCAAGACCATCAGCCTATCTGCTGTTCTAAACGCCAATTGAAAACGCCTGTTTTTATAAAGGTCTACTTGGTGTATTTTCCCGATGATGGGTCCTGGAAGTTGTTTTTTCCAAAATAATTTTCCAGTGTTGGAAAACAGATAAAGGACATTGTTTTGGTCTTGAATCACTGCGTCCATACCTTTGTTTCGGTGGTTTTTAAACCACTGCGGAGCCGACAGGGCTGGACTGTCGAGTTCCATGGTGTAAGCATTGTTGACCTTTCCCTTTGTTGTTTTTCCCTGATTTTCTTCTACCAACAAATGCAAATGGGTAAAACTGGCTTCGCCAACCCCCTGAAAGGCAACATAAGGATAATCCTCCAAAGGAAGATCTTTGATTTTTTCTGGGCCATTATTTTTTGACCAGTGTTTTGACAGGTTTTTGGTATTGCCAACCCACAAAAAGGAGTGTTCGTCGGAGAGTTGCGCTTTGAGATTCAGATAGCCGGGATTGCGTTCCAATGTATTTCCATCCTGGTAATTGCCCAGTATATTTTTGAGGCCAGCTTCCGATTCACTCAGCAGCAAAAGGTTTTCGTGCCAGGCTCCCCATTGGGGTTGTAAAGGATCTCCAAAAATTCCCAGTAAAGCGGTCAGGTCACTGGGAAGTGTGATTTTACTGTAGGAGAAATTGCGGTACTTTTTTGAGTCCCCTGCCGCGCTTACAAAAGAGGGAAAAAGGTCTTCCATTTCGTCTATTCTAAAAACGACGGATTGGTCTTTTTCAGTTTTGATCCATGCGATTTCATTGAAGTTTAGGTTAGAGAAATCTATTTGTTGTACAGGTAAGTTGATTCGGCGCACCAAGCGTTTGAAATTGACTTCCAGTTCCGATAGGTCGTCAACGGGTAAATTGAGAAAAGCCACAAAGTTTGAGGGGACCACCTTGGAGAGAGTTCCCACTTGAGGTTTTTGATTTCTCACCAAGTTTAATCCGTCGGGAATGGAATCATTGAGAAAGACAACCCCGTTGAGGTTAAACCCATTTTCGGCGACTTCTAAACCCATTTCTAACCAATCTCGACCGGTATCGGGGAAAAGGGGAGTGTCGGGAAAAAACCTTCTCAGGAGCCTATCGGTTTGGGACTGTACTAAGAAATTAGCACTCAGATCGTCATTCATGCTCTCGGCCAGTTCGTAGAATGCAGTACTGCTGATTCCTCTTTGCTGATTTTGAAAATTTCGGATACCGTTTTCAATGACGAGTTGGGATTGAGAAAGCATTTCAAAGTCTCCCATTTGGGTGGAGTAGAAGGTTTTCCCGCCTTTGTCGATGATTCCTATGTGCTGACCGCTGTATTCTCTGCTACTGTCATAGCGCACCACACTATCGTTAGCGTTTTTCTTTAGAATAAGCCCTACTACATTGTCGTTTTTTCCAATGGGAGTAACAAAAAATACTTGAGGACCGCTGCCTTTTGAGGGCCGAATACTTTTTATCGTATTTTGAAGCGATTTATCGAGCTTAAAAATTTGTGATAAAAGTGGGGAGTTGTTCAGGGACAGACTGTCATTCACCTGGAGGACAATACTGGTGTTTTGAGGAACCAAATCAATAAGGCTTACTTCCTTTTTAT
This sequence comes from Flavobacteriaceae bacterium, assembly GCA_022428005.1. Lineage (GTDB taxonomy): Bacteria > Bacteroidota > Bacteroidia > Flavobacteriales > Flavobacteriaceae > UBA8316. The sequence goes on along the minus strand of JAKMDI010000014.1, from coordinate 73,592 downwards.
TTTTTGGGGCGCAACCCACTACAGCGCAAACAAGAAGTAGGAGAAAAAGTCTTTTCATTATGTCCCCAAAAGTATTAATTCAATTTGGCCCGTTAAAGCCTTCCAGAATATTTAATTCCACCGACTTTTCAACATTGGTTTTTGTTTTACAAAGGAAGGGATAACTGTGCTGGTAGTAACTGAAATGATTTCCTGTGATAGGAGGTGACCCCAAAATCGGCAATGGCTTTGCGGTGACTTTTGGTAGGGTACCCTTTATTTTGTGCCCAGCCATATTGTGGAAATTCGGTGTGAATTTTTTTCATGTAATCGTCTCGGTGGGTTTTCGCCAAAATAGATGCAGCGGCGATATGGCGGTATTTGCCGTCTCCTTTGACAACACATTCGTAGGGGATGTTGTCTAACGGTTTAAATCGATTGCCATCTACTGCGATAAAATGGGGCGTTATATGGAGTTGGGACAGCGCCAAGTACATGGCTTTTATACTGGCATTGAGGATGTTGATTTGGTCAATTTCTTCGGGGGAAACATGGGCATAGGAAAAGGCAATTGCGCTTTTTTCAATCTGGGGTCGTAGGGCATCGCGTTGGTTTTCAGTCAGTTTCTTAGAGTCGTTGAGGAGCGGAAGATCAAAGTCTGAGGGCAGGATCACAGCAGCTGCAGTAACTGGCCCTGCCAAGCATCCCCTTCCAGCCTCATCCGTTCCCGCTTCTGTATGTGAGGTAATTTGACCTAATAACATCCCTTACATTCGTATGTGTTTGTTCCCCCAAATTAAGTACAATTATTTTAACTTCGCATCAAATTCATCTCCATGAAGCCATTGTTCTCAGTTTTTATGCTTTTGGTCCCTTTGTTGTCTTTTGGACAAGAAAACACCGAAGCCAAAGCTGAGGAGTTACCCTCTCCAAACACCTTGGAGATCAAGGGTTTTTCGGTCCCAGAGGAAGTGGTAAGCGATAGTTTGATAGTCGCTATTGATAGTATTGAGGTAGCGGCACCTACAGTAATCAGTCGATTGGACTCTCTGATGTTTTTGTCATTCTATTTTTCTAAACCTGTGGTGTTAAAAAATATTGTCTTAGATACCCTTTCAAAGGAAATAGATTCCCTTTCCGATATACCTCCGTTGCGATTTCGCTATATGAAAGACGTTGCGGTAGATCACGATGCTAAGCAATTAATGGGAACCCTATTCATAGCACTATTGGACTCTTTTTCATTAGAAAGAACCCAATACGAACGCCGTTTGAGAAAATTGAGGGCCTTGGCGCCCAGACCGATTAAAGAGATGGATGAGGTAACCATTGAGGACTACAAAATATTTTACTCAGATGGCAGGGTGAGCCACGTGGACACCACCTTGACAGTACACAAAGACTATCGATTCAACTATCTACGGCGTGATTTTTTTGAATTACTTCCCTTTGCCAATTCTGGGGAAACCTATAACAGACTGGGATATGATTTTCAGGATCAAAAAATCACACCGCAAATTGGCGCGCGAGCCAAACACTATGGCTATCTGGAAGAGGAGGAAATTCCCTATTTCGAGGTGCCATCGCCGCTAACGGAATTGTTTTTTAAAACAGTATTTGAACAGGGGCAAATGGTAGATGCCTTAATCACCGTAAACCCCAGTCCCAGACTCAATTTAACTTTTGCCCACAAAGCTTTTCGGTCTTTGGGAAAGTACATCAACACCTTGGGAGGAGGCACCAATCTGCGTTTTGCTTCTCAGTTTACGTCTAAAGATTATCGTTATCGACAACGTTTGCATTTCGTTGCTCAGCGGTTAGAAAATCAAGCCAACGGTGGACTAGACTCATTAAATGTTTACTATTTTGAAAAAGCAGTAGATGAGCTGGAGTACGACGGTTTTTTGGATCGGTCGCGGCTGACTAACAACATTCAAGTAAACAATACTTTGGTGGGCCGAAGGTATCATTTGGACCATCAATATGACTTGAAGTTGGGCGGACACGATAAAATGATGAATTATGAAAGACCTAAGGCTTTGACCCTGGGGCACAAGATCACTTACGAGGCGAAACATTTTATTTATAACAACTCTTCTGGAGGCACTTTTTTTGGAACAGTCTCTGGTACCTCTAATTTTGGAATTCGGTCGACATTAGATGTTATGGACAACGAAGTTTATGGGATTTTAAACAACAAAAAATTAGGTACAGTCCGTGCAGGCCTTCGTTTTATTCAATGGGATTATAAGATTTCTTTACCCAACAACACTAAAGATTCTGATGCTCCAGTAAACACCGGGCCCTATCCCGTAGCCATTGAGGCCAATCAATTGGCACTTACAGGACAATGGGAAAAAACTTTATTGAAATTTAAACTCAAGGGAACGGCCTACTTCTCGGGCTTGAAAGAATATGCGAGTCAGTTTATTTCTGGTTCTATCAGCAAAGAATTTAAAAATGGAATGTCCACTGAAGCGCGCATAAGTGTGAGGTCTCAGGCCCCTAATTTTAATTTTTACCTGCACCGCAGTAACTACTCGGAATACAACTGGCACAACCCCGGATTAAATAATCAGTCTATAAATTCTCTAAAATTTTCATTGGGCCACCCCAAGTGGGGTACCTTGGACGGTCAATATGAATTGTTAGATCATTATACCTATTTTAGAAATATAGCACCACAAACGATCACTACGCGATTTGGCCTTTTTACCCCCAAAAAAGAAGAGGAGTTGATTGTTGCCCCAGCACAATACGAAGGAACGATTCAGTACCTCAAGCTTCGGTTTTCTCAACAATTGGATTTCTGGAAGTTTTCACTGGCAAACACCGCCCAATATCAGCAAGTAAACCACAATGGTGGCACGGACGATTTTAAACCGTTGAATGTTCCCGAGTGGAATGTGAGGAGCTCTTTTGTTTTTTCAAGTCAACTCTTTAACCGGGCGCTTTATCTTCAAACGGGGTTAACGGCGCAGTATTTCTCCAAATATTTCGCGGACCGTTACAGTGCTCATCTGGGGGAATTTGCTGCCCAAAACCACACTGAAATTGGAGCGTTTCCGAGGCTTGATTTTTTTATCAACGCAAAAATACAACAGACGAGATTGTTTGTTAAGTACGAACACTTTAACAGCGATAGCACGGGTTATAACTATTATTCGGCTCCTTTTACCCCCTACCGTGATGGCCTCATTCGTTTTGGGTTGGTTTGGAATTTCTTTCAGTAACTGGATTTCTCTATAAAAAGAGGTTTACCGTAATTTTTGACATAAAAAAAGGGCCCTTAAGCTCTTTTTTGTATTGAATAAAACCCGCGATTAAACGGCAATCAAATCACCCGCAATATTTTTCTGCGGCAATTCAGAGCTGCCCATCAGGTAGGTGTCGATTTGGTGCGCTGCCTCTCGTCCCTCTGAAATCGCCCAAACGATAAGAGATTGTCCACGTCGTGCATCACCAGCCGTGAAAATATTGGGTTTGTTGGTTTGGTATTGATTTTCTCCCATAATATTTCCTCTGGGATCATAGGTCAGACCAAACTGGTCAGGAAGGGATTGCTCGGGTCCTGTGAACCCTAATGCCAATAGGGCAAGTTCACAAGGCCATTCTTTTTCAGAGCCCTTAATTTCTATGAGTTTGGGTCGTTCCCCAGGATTTTTTTTCCATTCTACTTCCACGGTTTTCAAGCCTTTTAGGTTTCCTTTCCCGTCCCCGATAAACTCTTTGGTCAAAATACTCCACGCCCTTTGGCTGCCTTCCTCGTGAGAGGAGGTGGTTTTTAATTTAAAGGGCCAGTAGGGCCATGGGTTGTCTTCCGTCCTTCCCTCCTCGGGTTTAGGCATGATCTCGAAATTGGTCACGCTTTTGGCGCCTTGGCGATTGGAAGTACCGATGCAATCGGAACCGGTATCACCTCCGCCAATGACGATTACGTTTCGATCCTTGGCATGGAATTGGGCCCGTAGTTTATGTTGGCCATCTACTGCTTTATTGTTGTGGGGTAAAAAATCCATGGCTTGGACCACACCTTTTAAATCAGCTCCTGGGATAGGTAGTGAACGCTTAACGGAGGCTCCAGTGCAAATCACGACTGCATCAAAGGCGTCTTCTAGTTCTTCAGCACTGATGGTTTTGCCTACCTCAACGTTACATTTGAATTCGATTCCTTCGGCTTTAAGGACTTCAAGGCGACGGTCGATTACATTTTTTTCCATTTTAAAATCGGGAATACCATAACGGAGTAAGCCTCCGATTTTATTATCTCTTTCAAAAACATTTACTGTGTGTCCGGCGCGGTTGAGCTGTTGAGCAGCGGCCAAGCCAGCAGGCCCAGAACCGATAACAGCAACGGTCTTACCCGTTCTGTGGGTAGGGGGTTGAGCTTTTATCCATCCTTCAGAAAACCCTCTTTCTACGATGTATTTCTCAATCAGTTCTATAGACACTGGTGGGTTAATGATACCCAATACACAGGCTTCTTCACAAGGTGCTGGGCACAAGCGCCCAGTAAATTCGGGGAAGTTGTTGGTGCTGTGAAGTATGCCAAGTGCTTTTTCCCACTCATTTTTGTGAACAGCATCGTTGAAATCAGGGATTAAATTCCCCAGTGGGCAACCACTGTGACAAAAAGGTACGCCACAGTCCATGCATCTTCCACCCTGTTCCTGAAGTTCCTCGTTCTTTGGAGCAACTGTAAATTCTTTGTAGTCTTGAATACGTTCTTCTGGAGCAATTACAGGCTCTTTCAGTCTGTCGTATTCCATAAATCCTCTTAATTTTCCCATAACTAATCGATTTTTGCTTCTTCAGCTTCTTTTTCTAAAAGGGCCAATGCGCGTTTGTAATCTGTCGGCATGACCTTGATAAATTTCTTTTTATTTATATTCCAATCTTCGAGTATACTTGCAGCACGCGAGCTGTTTGTATAATCCAAGTGGTTGTTCAATAATTCATTGACCCTTAGTTGGTCTTTTTCGGTTAGGTCTTCCAATTCTACCATTTCCAGGTTGAATTTCTTATCGTCAAAAGTCCCGTCATCACTGAACAGGTAGGCAATCCCACCGCTCATTCCAGCAGCAAAGTTTCTTCCAAATTCTCCGAGGACAATAGCTTCACCACCGGTCATGTATTCACAGCCGTGGTCTCCAATTCCTTCTACAACGGCGGTAGCACCAGAGTTTCGGACACAAAAGCGTTCTCCAGCGACTCCATTGATGTAGGCTTCACCAGTCACAGCGCCATACAAGGCCACATTTCCAATAATAATATTTTCATCGGCTTTAAAGGTGGCTTCTTTGGGTACTTGAGCGATCAGTTTTCCTCCAGAAAGGCCTTTTCCAAAATAGTCGTTGCAATTCCCTATTACTTTAAGGAAGAGTCCACGGGTGGCAAAAGCACCGAAACTTTGCCCAGCCGTTCCCTTAAAGAAAATACTCAAAGTATCCTCGGGCAGCCCATTGGCTCCGTGAATTTTTGAAATTTCGTTACTGAGAATTGCGCCAACGGAACGGTTGGTGTTGTTGATTTTAAATTCTAAATGTTGGGGGTCTTTACGGTAAATGGCGGTATGGGCTTTGGATACAATTTTAAAATCCAAAACATTTTCCAAACCGTGGTCTTGTTTTTTGGTATTGTAGGTATCTACATAATCCGGTACTTCAGGTTTGTACAGAATTTTAGAGAGATCAATACCTTGTGCTTTGTAGTGATCAATGGCTTTGTTCATGTTCAGTTTTTGGGATTGTCCGACCATTTCATCGATCGTTCTGAATCCGAGACGCGCCATAATTTCTCTTAGTTCTAAGGCGACAAAATACATGAAGTTGATCACGTGTTCAGGTTTCCCTTTAAAGTTTTTTCGCAACTCAGGATCCTGGGTTGCAATCCCTACCGGGCAAGTATTGAGGTGACAAGCCCGCATCATTATACAACCCGAGGCTACTAAGGGTGCGGTAGAGAAACCAAATTCTTCAGCACCGAGCAAGCAAGCAATCGCAACATCGCGTCCTGTTTTCATTTGCCCGTCGCACTCCAGCACTATCCTTGAGCGCAGGTCGTTCATTACTAAGGTTTGTTGTGCTTCTGCAATTCCCAGTTCCCATGGCAAACCAGCGTGTTTGAGTGAGGTCAAAGGCGATGCTCCAGTTCCTCCGTCGTAACCGGAAATCAAGATAACATCTGCTTTTGCTTTCGCTACACCAGCGGCAATTGTACCTACACCAACTTCTGACACTAATTTTACATTGATCCTGGCTTCGCGATTTGCATTTTTAAGGTCATAGATCAATTGCGCCAAATCTTCGATAGAATATATATCGTGGTGTGGAGGCGGTGAAATCAGCCCGACATATGGGGTTGAGTTTCTCACTGAGGCGATGTATGGATTGACTTTAGGTCCGGGCAGTTGGCCCCCTTCACCGGGCTTAGCCCCTTGTGCCATTTTGATTTGTATTTCTTTAGCAGAACTGAGGTAGTGGCTGGATACTCCAAAGCGTCCTGAGGCTACTTGTTTGATGGCACTATTTTTCCAATTGCCGTCCATGTCTGGCTGGAACCTTTTTGGATCTTCGCCCCCTTCACCAGAGTTACTTTTACCTCCGATTCGGTTCATGGCAATGGCCAAGTTTTCGTGGGCTTCAGCACTGATGGAGCCCAAAGACATGGCCCCTGTTTTAAAACGTTTTACAATTTCAGTCCATGGCTCAACTTCCTCTATGGGTATAGGGTCGAAGCTGGAAAACTCAAACATACCCCTTAGGGTCATTAAGTTTTCGCTTTGCTCGTTGATTAACTTGGCGTAAACCTCATAGGTTTCAAATTTGTTTTGATTGACCGCTTGCTGAAGTTTAGCAATGCTGGCAGGGTTGAGCATGTGTTTTTCGCCATCCCTTCTCCAACGGTAGTCTCCACCTATTTCAAGAGCCATACTGGGGGTATTTTTCAAGCTGTAGGCCCTGTGGAAGCGTTTGCTTATTTCTTTTTCTATTTCGTAAAGTCCAATACCTTCTATACGGGTTGCTGTTTTGCAGAAATAAGTATCGATAAATTTCTCGTTCAATCCCAAGGCCTCAAAAATTTGTGCCCCGCGATAGGAGTGTAGGGTAGAAATTCCAATTTTGTTCATCACCTTAACGATGCCCTTGGCGATGGCCTTGTTAAAATTGCTTATGGCTTTCTCTACGCTGATACCTTTGATAACATCAGTTTCAACTTGGTGCGCAATAATTTCATTCACCATGTAGGGATTGATTGCGCTGGCTCCATAACCAAAGAGTAATGAAAAATGATGGGGTTCTCTGGGCTCCGCAGATTCAATAATGATACCAAATGAGGAACGTTTCTTTAATTTCTTAAGCCCATGGTGTGCATGAGAACAGGCGAGTAGCATGGGGATGGGCGCATTTTCTGAAGACACACCCCGATCGGAGAGAATCAGGATATTGGCACCTTCATCAACGGCTTTTTCTATATCGACTACCATTTGGTCTAAAGCTGCTTCCAGGCCATTGTGACCCTTTTCAACAGCATATAATGTACCGATGGATACGGCTTTATAATCCGAATGTTCTATGTATTTGATCTTGTCCAAGTCCTCATTGGAAATCACAGGATTTTGGATTCTTAATTTTTTACACTGCTCAGGAACTACTTCAAATATGTTGTGGTCGCTACCGATGCTCAGGCTGGTATCGGTTACGATTTCCTCTCGTATTCCGTCCAAAGGTGGGTTGGTTACTTGCGCAAACAGTTGTTTAAAATAATTGTAGAGCAGCTGTGGTCTTTCAGACAAAACAGCCAAGGGAGTATCGGTACCCATGGAGCCAATGGATTCCTTAGCACTGCTACTCATAGGGTTGATGATCGTTTTTAAATCTTCCTGGGTGTAACCAAACAAACGCAAACGCGTTTCGAAGTCTTCTTTTTCAACAGGTGTTTTGTTACCAGTGTATGGGACGTCTTTAAGCTCGAGTAAGTTTTCGTCGAGCCATTTTCTGTAGGGTTTTTTCCCGACAACCTCATTCTTGATCTCGCTGTCTTCGATAATTCTTCCTTCATCCATGTTGACCAGGAACATTCTTCCGGGTTCTAACCTACCGTGGTGGTCCACATTTTCTGGGGCAATTTCTAAGACCCCTGCTTCGGAGGACATCACTACATATCCGTCTTTGGTAACGGTATATCGGGAGGGTCGCAAGCCATTTCTGTCCAACAGGGCGCCAATGTATTTTCCATCGGTAAAAGGAATAGATGCAGGGCCGTCCCAGGGTTCCATGATACAAGCGTTGTATTCATAGAAAGCCTTTTTGTCGTCATCCATGGAAAGGTGTTTTTCCCATGCCTCTGGAACCATCATCATCATTACCTCGGGAAGCGATCTTCCTGTAGCAAGCAGTAACTCTACTGTCATGTCCATGGAGGAAGAATCCGACTTACCGGCCAATACCACGGGTAAAATTTTCTTTATGTCTTCGCCAAAAGCCTCACTTTGAAAGAGCTCCTCACGGGTTTGCATTCGACTGTAGTTACCTCTAAAAGTATTTATTTCTCCATTGTGACACATGTAACGGAAAGGTTGTGCCAAATCCCAAGTGGGGAAGGTGTTTGTGGAGAATCGCTGGTGTACCAGCGCCAGGCGGGTAACTACCAATGGGTCATTGAGGTCTTTGTAGTATGCATTGATGTCTTCTGGTGTCAAAAGACCTTTATAAATCAAGGTATGTGTAGAAAAGCTGGGGAGGTAGAAATAATTGGCTTGAGAAAGCTTAGACGCCTGAATCTGATGCTCCGCCACTTTTCTGGCGATGTATAATTTGGTATTGAATTCTTGCTCAGAGAGTTTCTTGGATCCTTTTCCAACGAAAATCTGACATACATCGGGTTCGGTCTGTGCTGCAATGGCGCCGACTTGACTCTGGTCGACGGGTACTTTACGCCAACCGAGTATGCTCAATCCCTGACGCGTGATTTCGCTTTCGAAGGTTTTGATACAAAACTCCTTTTGATTTTCTTTTTTTGGAAGAAATACCATTCCCACAGCATACTCGTGGTGATCGGGCAAATCAAAATCACATTTTTTTACAAAAAAGTCATGGGGTATTTCAATTAATATTCCCGCTCCGTCTCCTGTTTTACCGTCGGAACTAACAGCACCGCGATGCTCCAATTTGACAAGAATGTCCAATGCCTTGTGTATGATGTCATTGGTTTTCTTGCCTTGGAGGCTACAGATGAATCCAGCACCGCAATTATCGTGCTCGTTTTCTGGGTAGTATAAACCTTGTTTTTGTGGTAACATTGGCAATTATTCGTTTTTAAAGGAACTTCAAAATTAATTGTTTAATGTATAAGCTCAAACCTTTGTCAAATACATTAAAACACAATTATCAAATTGTGAATTTTGGCTTTAAATTTTATTATATTTATAATGTTTAGATTGTTTTGCTAATTTATTTTTAAAATACATTTACTAACCATCACCCTAAACCAGTTGCGCAAACCGAGGAATTCCAAAACGTTTTATTCAATAGGGTGTATGTCGGGAACCTCCATGGATGGTATAGATCTTGCCTACGTAAAATTCACACAATCTGACCCTTGGCAATTTGAAATATTAATTACAGCAACCATCGGTTACGATGAGGGTTGGAGAATGAAGCTTTCCAATGCGACAAAACTGCCGCCAACAGAAATCAATCTCTTGAATAGTGAATATACGGATTATTTGGGGGGGATTATACATCATTTCATTAAAAAAAATAAAATTAAAACTTTGGATTTTGTCGCTTCTCATGGTCATACTGTTTTCCACCAGCCAGAGCAGGGTATTACGCTGCAAATAGGTAATCTCAGTGACTTGGCCGATCATACGGCTTTTCCTGTGGTGTGTGATTTTCGTGTTCAGGATTTGGAATTGGGGGGGCAGGGAGCTCCATTGGTTCCCGTTGGCGATGCTGCACTGTTTGGGCAACACGACGCTTGTCTCAATTTAGGAGGTTTTTCCAACTTAAGTCTGCTCGAGGGAGAAACCCTTATTGCGTATGATATTTGTGCAGTAAACACCGTTCTGAACAACTTGTCAAGTCGGGAGGGTTTGGCTTATGATGCCGGAGGAGAATTGGCAGCGCGTGGGTCTTTAATTCCTGAATTGTTCGCCCAACTGGAGCAGTTAGATTTCTATTCTTCCCCCTACCCAAAATCTTTGGGTATTGAGTGGGTTGCGGAGTTTGTGTTTAAAATCATTGAAGGATGTAGCGATGCATCAACCGCTGACTTATTGCATACTTACACCCTTCACATTGCTGAACAAATTTCAAGATGTCTCCCCCACCAGGGGAGCGTGTTGGTGACAGGGGGGGGGACCCACAACACCTTTTTGATGTCTGAAATAAAAAAGCGTTCCCGCTGTGAGATTGTAATCCCAACAAATGACATCATTGATTTTAAGGAAGCTTTGATTTTTGCTTTTTTAGGACTGCTCAGATGGCAGGGAGAAGACAACTGTCTTTCGAGTGTAACGGGTGCTACTGAGAACCACTCGAGTGGAAAAATATTTCTTCCAAATTCAAATATTGAATGAGATAATTTTTACATTGAACCGGTTTTAGAAAAAAAACAAACTAATGGAAATTACCCTTATCAGCATTTTTGTGCTGGGCTATCTTGCCATAACTTTAGAACACACTTTAAAAATTGACAAATTAATTCCTGCATTGATCATGATGGCTTTGCTTTGGGGATTAATTTCAATAAATCACTTGCCTGTTTTTGAAGTAGACACCCTCAATAAAGCACTAAAACCCTCGCATATAGACGAAATTTTATTGCACCACTTGGGTAAAACTGCAGAGATAATAATTTTCTTAGTCGGCGCAATGACCATAGTTGAAATCATTGATTATTTCAACGGTTTTGCCACTATAAAAGGTTTTATAAAAACAAGATCTAAAAAAGGGCTGTTGGTTATTTTTTCCATTTTAGCTTTTGTTTTGTCCGCTATAATTGACAACCTAACGGCAACCATCGTATTGATTACAATTTTGCAAAAAGTAATTAAAAATCGCGATACAAGATTGTGGTTTTCGGGGCTTATTATAATTGCCGCAAATGCGGGTGGAGCCTGGTCTCCAATCGGAGATGTCACCACCACCATGCTGTGGATAGGGGACAAGGTAACTACTTTTAAATTGATTCAATTTTTACTACTACCCTCCCTATTGTGTATGCTTGTGCCAGTGCTCTTGGCATCGTATTTACCCGCTTTTAAGGGTGACCTAGCCGAAGCCATAGACGACGAAGAAAGCAAAATAAATACGTATGGTCCCACCATGCTTTACATTGGTCTTTCTGCCATTGTTTTTGTTCCTGTATTTAAGACTTTGACCCATTTGCCCCCCTACATTGGGATGATGCTTTCCCTGGCTGTTGTCGCCACTTTTGCTGAATATTACAGCAGTGCGAAATTCAGTATGAGTTCCATTGATAAGGATCACGACAGCAGTTCTGATCACAGTGCAGTGCACAGCTCCTTGTCCAAGATCGAGCTGCCAAGTATTCTCTTTTTCTTAGGGATTTTACTGGCCGTGGCCGCACTGGAGTCCTTGGGCATGTTGTTTGAATTTGCTGACCTCATCACGGTTGTTGTCCCTAATTCAGATGTTGTGGTGATCTTGTTGGGTATGGCCTCAGCCATCATTGATAATGTTCCCCTGGTAGCCGCCAGTATGGGGATGTTTTCTGAATTAACAGACGATCCTTTATGGCATTTTATAGCCTTTTCCGCAGGAACAGGAGGGAGTATGTTGATCATTGGTTCAGCGGCAGGCGTAGTGGCTATGGGGATGGAAAAAATTAATTTCTTCTGGTATCTCAAAAAAATTTCTTGGTTGGCTTTTGTAGGATTTTTCGTCGGATCAATTGCCTTTATATTGATGCGAAAATTTATTTTTTAAAACGTAAAATTTTTTTAACTCCAAATCGTTCTAATAATAAATAGATGCGATGATTTTAATCCAAGACACTCCACTGCAAGAAGAAAAAACCCTATCGCTTATTGCGTTAATTCAAGACGGAGGTTTGGGGGGGCAGATCATCATCGGTTTACTTTTCTTTTTGTTGATTATTGTTATTTACATCTATTTTGAACGTCTGTTTGCCATCAAATCGGCGTCAAAAATCAGTTCCAATTTTATGGCCCAAATAAAAACTTATGTATTGAATGATAAAATTGATGGAGCACAGGCCTTGTGTTTTAGCGAAAACAAACCAGTAGCACGACTGATTGCAAAGGGCTTGTCTCGTATTGGCAGACCTTTGGAGGACATCAGTACAACAGTTGAAAATGCGGGCCGACTTGAGGTTTACAAATTAGAAAAAAATGTCAGTATTTTGGCAACCATATCGGGTGCGGCCCCCATGATAGGTTTCTTGGGGACGGTAATCGGTATGATTATCTCCATTTTTGAAATTTCCAATGCTGGAGGGAACATCGACATGCAGCTGTTGTCCAATGGCCTTTACACTGCCATGACGACCACGGTTGCTGGCCTGATTGTCGGGATTGTAGGATACATCACCTATAATCATTTGGTGGTAAAAACAAATAAGGTAGTTTACCAAATGGAGTCTACCTCCTTGGAATTTTTTGACCTTTTGAATGAACCTGCGTAAATGAATCTCAAAGGAAGAAATAAAATAACGCCCGAGTTCAGCATGTCCTCCATGACGGATATCGTTTTTCTTTTGTTGATTTTTTTTATGATCGCTTCCACTTTGGCTAAAAATTTGGATACCATCGATGTTAAACTGCCCCGAGCCAAAGGAAAAACGGAAAATAGGAGCTCGGTTTCCATAACCATCAACAACCGCTCCCAATTTTTTATAGACTCAAAACAGATTTCCAAAAACCGAATTGCGGAGGAATTGATTACTGCCTTAGCGGGTTCCGCTGCTCCCGCCATCGTATTAAGAGCCGAGGAAAAGGTTTCCATAGACGAAGTGGTATATGTGATGAATATTGCCAATCAGAATAGTATTAAAGTGGTTTTGGCGGTAGATGCACCATGAAATATTTTAACACTCCTCACGAAAAAAAATCCGCTGTAATTACAACTGTAATCGCAACTTTGTTGATCTTATTGTTTTTTCTATTGGGTATGAAATACTACGATCCTCCCATTACATTTGGAATGGAGATCAACTTTGGTACCACAGCCCAGGGCAGTGGTAAAACACCTCCTCAAAAAACCGAAGACACAAAATCTACTCCTCAGCCCGCCCCTAAAAAAGCGCCCCCAAAAGCGGTAACAAAAGATAATGCAGCGCCCAAAACAGTTACCCAGGAGCAAAGTGATGTTGCTGTTCCTTCAGAGGAACCAAAAAAAAATCCCCCTCCTATAAAGAAGGTAATTGAAAAAGTAACTCCCCCTAAACCCAAAGTGGATGAATCTACCAAAAACATACTCTCCAATTTGGTAAATCAAAAACAACTTCAAGAAAAGGAAACGGACCAGGGAGAGGGTGATGATAGGGTAGCAGGCGACAAAGGAAAAATAGAAGGGAATCCCTATGCCAACACTTACTTTAATTTGGCAGGACCTGGCGGAATGGGGAAAGGTTTCGGACTCAATGGACGCCGACTGGAGTCTCGCGGAAAAGTAGTGCAAGAGTGCAATCAGGAGGGGGTGGTTGTAGTCAGAATTACAGTAGACAGAAAAGGGGATGTAATCCAAGCAGAGCCGGGGGTTAAAGGGTCGACTAATACCCATCCATGCTTACTGAAGCCAGCGAAGGAAACAGCGCTGCTCCACAAGTGGTATTCCGACACAAAAGCACCCGCCTTGCAAGTAGGCTTTGTGGTAATCCAGTTTAAATTGGGGGAATAATTGAAAAAATACGAAGAGATTTTGCGTTGGATGCTGTCCCAACTTCCGATGTACCAGCAAAAGGGAAGTCAAGCCTATCGCCCTGATCTCTCGAGAATGGAAGCCTTCTGTGCTCATTTAAATCACCCTGAAAATAAAATCAAAACGGTGCACATTGCAGGGACCAATGGAAAGGGCTCCACCGCTCACATGATCGCTTCGGTGTTACAAGAGGCGGGGTACCGCGTAGGTCTCTACACCTCTCCCCACCTCACAGATTTTAGAGAACGAATTAAAATTAATGGAAAGCTAATCGACAAGCAATACATCACATCGTTTGTGACTGGTCATCGGACCTATTTTGAGGCCAATGGACTTTCTTTTTTTGAAATGACCGTCGGTTTGGCGTTTAAGTATTTTTATGATAAAAAAGTAGATTTTGCTGTGATTGAAGTGGGGATGGGAGGCCGTTTAGACGGCACCAATTTGATTCACCCAGAACTCTCTGTAATCACCAATATTGGCTTTGATCACACGCAGTTTTTAGGTGATACTTTGCCAGCAATTGCAAAAGAGAAGGCGGGTATCATTAAACCTGAAATTCCAGTCGTTATCGGTGAGACGCAAAAGGAAACCCTAAGTGTGTTTGAGGAAATAGCAGAGCGTTTGAATTGCCCAATAATTTTTGCAGATCAGCAAAAAGCTGTTCCTATGAATTCGGACCTTAAGGGAGCCTATCAGTTAAAAAACATACAGACAGCTGTTGTTGCACTTCGTGCACTTCAGCTCCCTTTATCAACCATTCAAATGGGTTTAAAAAAGGTGGTCCCCAATACTGGAATTCGGGGCCGCTGGCAAGTGATGAACACAAGCCCACTGACCATAGCAGATGTTGCCCACAACAAAGAGGGTCTCAACTATGTTATTCCACAAATAAAGGCAGAAAACTACGATCGGCTCCACTTGGTATTGGGTTTTGTCAATGACAAGGCAGTTAGGCAATTACTGCAGTTGTTTCCAGCCGAGGCTCTTTTTTATTTTGCAGCTCCTGATATTCCAAGAGCGTTTCCAGTAATAAAGTTGGAAGAGATCGCTAAAAAGATGAATTTAAAATTTAAAACCTTTTCCTCTGTTGTTGAGGCTCTGTCAAATGCGCAATCGATTGCAGGAACGGGAGACTTTATTTATGTAGGTGGGAGCACTTTTGTGGTGGCAGAGGTTGTTTAATGTTTTATATTTGGTAATTATAATTATTGATTTGTATGGATTTATATGAGGAGCTGGTCAAGACAAACCCCGGGAATGGTTCTTTAAATGAGTACAGGTACCTCGGCGCGTTAATAGAAAAATATGCTCCTGTAAACCTTCTTGTTTTTAGCGTAGGAAAAGACAGTAATCTCTGGATGACATTGAATAAGAATGGAAACACTGTTTTTTGTGAAGATGTAAGAAAATGGATCAGATTCAGTAGAAAAATCACGCCGGAAATAAACATTGTCAAAGTTAATTACCGCACTAGGCGCAGGCAATGGAAAGAGTTGTTAGGTCAAGATCACAAATTGCAAATGCGATTGCCCGATTTTGTTAAGAATACGGTTTGGGATGTTGTTTTTGTAGATGGTCCCAGAGGATATAACGATAAAGTTCCGGGTCGCATGCAAAGTATTTTTTCCGCTGCGCAACTCAAAACAAGGAATCTGTTGGTTCACGACTGTGATCGAGAGGTTGAAAAAACCTATTTTACAGAATACATAGGCAAACCCACGCATGTAGTTGAAAAGCTTTATCACAAAGAATTTGTACTCTAAAAAAAAAATTCAGTTTTACTCTTTTGTGTTTTTTTTCTTTTTGTTATTGACAAAATTAAGTGCCCAGTCATTTGAGGTTTCAGTCTCTGGAGAAAAAATTCAAGTTTTTGAACAAAACGACCTCCCACAAGCCTTAGGGCTGTCAACCTACAAATTCGCAAGAATACCCTACCGCGGAGAATCCCTTTCGGTTAAAATCACGACAAACGGCTTTGATTTCCAAGACAATGATTGGTCAATTTCTCCGAAACGGTATAAAATTGAAGGCATCAAATCGGGGAATCAGTTGTCTTTTGATTTCGATCGTTTGGGGTATGTGGTCATCCGATTTAAACAAAACCAAGATTTTACAAAACGTCTGGTACTTCTGTTTGAAGTCCCTGAGGTTCTTCCTGAGGAGCGGGTAGACATTGTGGAGTCCTATGGTGTTGATAATACGGGAGAGATAAACGAGACCGTAAAAATACAAGCGGCGCTGGATGATATTTCGGGAAGTAATAAAGCCCTTTATTTCCCTCCTGGGATTTATAAATCTTTTAAACTTGATTTTAGAAGTAACAGCCGTATTCACCTGAGTAAAAACGCAAGATTACTGGCAGATGACACTGCTCTTGAAAGCTATATTTCAGATAGTGAAACAAAAATCAACTGCTTTCTGAGAATAGAAGGGGTCGAAAATTTATCTATATCTGGCTTGGGAATACTGGATGGGAACGGAACAAAAATGGTAGGCCTGTCACATCAACAGCAATCGAAAATATTTAGTGGTATGAGGTTGATTTTAATCAACCGCTCTAAGAAAATAAAATTTGAAGGAGTGATACTCAAGGATGCTGCACGATGGAATACCCATATACTAAATGCTCAAGACGTTAGTTTTCGTTATTGCAAATTAATGAACAACCCAGTAGAAAATGAATACCTCGGCAGTTTGGACGGGTGGGATCCCGATAGTTCTTCTGATGTGAGGATCGAAAACTGTTTTGGATGGGCTGGAGATGATGCAGTGGCCATCAAATGCACTGGCGTGGGAAGCCAAGGTGGCGAGGTTCCTAATGTCGACAGAATAACTGTAAAGGGAAATGTGTTTTTAACCAAGAAAACAGGTTTAAAGATAGGAACAGAGACCCGATGTGCGCTCATGCAAAATATTGTTTTTCAAGACAATGAAATTATTGAATCTGATCGCGTGATGGGGATCAATGTAAGAGATGGTGCTTTAGTTTCGCAGGTATTGTTTAAAAACAATTATGCAGAATACTGTTATCCAGACCGAAAACAGAATGGAATGAATTTTTACATCACCAAGAGAAATAAGGAGACTTCAGCCTTGGGAAAAATTCAGAATGTAATGATTGAGAATTGTACATTCGAACAAACTTTTCCAAAAAGATTTTCGTTTTACAGGCATTATACCGAAACAGAAACGAGTGATCTCAGTATCAATTTTAAAAACCTTGTCATCGGAGGAAAAAAAATTGAACTTCTGGACACCCTATATTTTGACCTCCAAAAAAACAATGCTGCTTTATTTTTTGAATGATTAAAAATAGATAAGGCCAAAAAGTGGGTCAATCGAACATTGGATTAGGATAAAAAAAGTATTTCTGTTGTAAATGAATAATGTTATATTTGCCAAGCAAAAAAATAGGGCGCGTAGCTCAGTTGGTTCAGAGCACTTGGTTTACACCCAAGGGGTCAGGGGTTCGAATCCCTTCGCGCCCACTACAACAAAAAAACCTGATGGATTTCCATCAGGTTTTTTTATAACTAAAATGTGAGCTGGGGTTTTAGGTATTGCGCTACTTTTTTTTCTTAATCGGCCTCCACTACCACAACCGAAAATGGTGGCAATTCTATTATGGCTGCTCCATTTTTTACCTTTATTTTTTTGAAGGGCTTTGGTGTTACTACTTCTGGGTTGTCAAAATCATTGTGATCTTGTAAAGACTTTGATGTTAAAATGGTTGCTTTAAAATTTTTCACATTCAGTTTACTCAATTCAATAGCGATTGTATGGCTTTGCGTATCATCTATGTTTACCAATGAAATATTTGTTTTGTTGTTTTTTCCTTTAGATGCAGAGAGGCTGATGGCAGGCAGGGATTCTCCATTTTTAGTAAATAAAGGCGCCTCGTATTTGAGGGGTATAAGTTGCGCGTCTTTGTGCACGGCATACATTTTAAGAACGTGATACGTTGGTGTAAGAATTAATTTTTCTCCTTCTGTTAGGATAACCGCTTGCAATACATTGACGGTTTGCGCGAGGTTGGCCATTTTTACTCTTTCGGCATGATTGTTAAATATGTTGAGAGTCATTCCTGCTATCATAGCATCTCTCATGGTATTTTGTTGGTAGAGAAAACCAGGATTTGTGCCAGGTTCAACATCATACCACCCTCCCCATTCGTCTACAATAAGGTCAATCTTTTTATTGGGATCATACCGATCCATTATTGCGGTGTGTTTGGTAATGTATTCATCCATTTTAAAGGCGCGTTGCATGGTCTGAAAATACTCCGTATCGCTAAATTCGGTGGCAGAGCTCTTGTTGCCCCAGTCGATAACCGAGTAGGAGTGGAGGGCAACGGCTTCAATTAATTTTCCTGGAATATTTTTCATTAAAACTTCAGTCCAATTGTAGTTTCCATCACTGGCTCCTGAGGCTACACGATACAGATCACTGGTATTACTCCAGTCGGTCATGTAAGTGGCATACTGACGATAGAGATTGGAATAGAATTCTGCTGTCATGTTTCCACCGCACCCCCAGGCTTCATTTCCCAAGCCCCAAAAACGGACATTCCAGGGTTTTTCGCGCCCATTTTTTCTTCTTAAATCAGCCATTGGGCTCACGCCATTATGGTTTACATATTGAATCCACTCTGCAAACTCTCGGACGGTTCCGCTTCCTATATTTCCTGAAATATAGGGCTCGGTCTCTAATGCTTCACATAAGTTTAGAAAATCATGAGTTCCAAAACTATTGTCCTCAGTAACCCCTCCCCACCACTGGTTGACTATGGTGGGTCTTGCTGATTTATCCCCTACCCCGTCTTTCCAATGATAGGTGTCTGCGAAGCAGCCGCCTGGCCACCTTAAGTTTGGTATTTTCATTTCCTTTAGCGCAGCAATGATATCTTTCCTTACTCCGTCGAGGTTTGGAATTTCACTGTCTTCACCCACATAAAAACCACCATAAATACACCGTCCTAGATGTTCAGCGAAATGACCGTATATGTGCTTGCTAATTTGTGGGGCATCCGCTGAGGGTTGTGGAGTAACGGAGGTTTTATTTTGAGCTATTCCCGAGAGTGAGAAGCCTATAAATAAAAGTGATAAAGTGGATTTAATGAGATTATCCATTTGATATTTTTTTAAATTTTTGAATGCTTAACTCAAAGAGGTTCAGTGAATCTTAAGTAAAAAATGTTAAATGCTTTGAGAAAAGTGTGTCTTGTTTTGATTTAATTTCGCACTTAAATTACAAGAATATTTCTAAAAAAAGGAATATTTTTGGATGTAGATGTGGTCAATTTCCGCTGTATGGATATTTCTTTGCCTTGGGTTCACTATAGACGAATTGTCATAATGTAAATATCAGCAAATTGCTCTCTTCTTTGAAATTGAGTTTTCAATAAGACTGGAGCACTAAGAAGAACAGGATGAGTTCCCTAAGTTTATTTTTTGGATGAAAAAACAGCTTCCATTTTTTCTTTTTCCTCTTTTGCCAAATCAGGATCCACAAGGATTCTTCCACTGTGTTCGTCTGTAATAATTTTTTGACGAGAGGCAATTTCCATTTGAATTTGAGGAGGGATGGTGAAAAATGAGCCCCCGGAGGCACCTCTTTCAATAGCGACGATGGCAAGGCCATTTTTTACGTTACTTCTTATTTTATTGTAAGCTTCGAAAAGAGAGGCCTCGATTTTATTTTGAAATTCTCCCGCTTTTTTGGCCAGCAGTTTTTCTTCTTTCTCGGTTTCTTTAAGAATTTCGTCTAATTCCCCTTTTTTTGCTTTGAGGTGATTTTTTCTTTCTTTGAGCTTTTCACTGAGTTGACCAATGGCTTCTTCTTTAAGCTCTTTTTTAGCAGAAAATTCTTTGATGCGCTTTTCGGACAGTTGGATTTCGAGCTCTTGATATTCTTGTTCTTTAACAATAGAATTGTATTCTCTGTTGTTTCGAACATTTTTGAGCTTTTCCTCGTATTTTTTAAATTCTTCTTTGGCTTGCTCGATATTGTTTTTTTGTTCTTTGCTCTGTAAGTCAAAGTCGCTCACTTCTTGATTAAAGTTTTCTAATCTTTTTTCCAATCCTGCAATTTCGTTCTCGAGGTCTTCAACTTCGAGAGGGAGCTCTCCTCTGACATTTCTAATTTCGTCTACCCGAGAGTCAATTAATTGTAAATCGTAGAGGGCTCTTAATTTTTCTTCTACAGTTACCTCATTTTTTTTTGCCATTTGCGTAATAGTTTACTGGGTTGGTTAACGATTTAGATAAAGCGATTGCAAAATTAGGTATTTTTTCTGTAAGATGGTCATGAATCAAATTTTTTGTATTCTGCTCTGTTTCGTAATGTCCCCCATCAATCAACAAGAGCTTGCGCTCAGCTTGAAAAAAATCATGGTATTTTAAGTCAGCCGTAAGGTATGCATCGGCATTGACTTTTTTAGCGTATTGGATGGCAAAACTTCCAGACCCTCCCAGGACGGCTACTTTTCTGATCTTGCTGCCTGTGAGTTCTGAGTGACGCAAAAATTTTGTTTGTAGTTTATCGGCAATTGTTTTTAGAAATTCTTCCTCCGACATTTCTTTTTTAAGCAACCCAACACTTCCCATCCCTCTTTCTTGATTTTCATTTTCAATGGAATAGATCTCGTAGGCTATTTCTTCATAGGGGTGGGTGTCAAAGAGAGCTTGAAGAATAGGCTGCTGTAAATGGGCTTGAAAGATAAGGTTCAGCTGTACTTCTGCGACCTTTTTAGGAACCATTTGTTTTCCGAGAAAGGGATTTGAGTTTTCATTCCCTCTAAAATGACCGCTACCAGGAGTGGTAAAGCTGCATTGATCGTAATCGCCCAATGCACCAGCTCCAGCTCCATACAATTTTTCTAGCAGTGCTTTTTCATTTTCTTTAGGAACATAGGTTGTCAATTGCTTTAGGGTATTTTTTTTGGGGACCAAGATTTCAATTTGTTTTAAATCCAACATTTTTGCTAGTTGGTGGCTGACCCCTTTGTGGTGATTGTCCAATGCTGTGTGGAGTGCATAAATAGCAATGTCGTTTTTTACAGCTTTGGCCACTACCCTTTCAACATAGCTTTTCCCGGTTATTTTTTTTAGACCCGAAAAAATAATAGGATGAAAAGTGACGATGAGGTTGAATTTTTTTTCAATCGCCTCGGCCACTACATTTTCTAAAACATCGTGGGTTATCAGCACTCCTTTACACTCTTGGTTTTGATCACCGACCAATAATCCCACATTATCAAAATCTTCGGCATATGTCTTTGGTGCCCACTGCTCTAATATTGCTGTAATTTCTTGAATTTTCATCCGCTACAATTCATTGCAAATATAATATTATCTTTCACTGAAAGGAAAACCCACATTTGTGAAGCGCATGGCTGTGGATTTTCTAAATTTGAAACAGTATAAGATACATTGAAAAAAGCTCGCTTTCTTTTCTTGCCTTTGGGGCTGCTTTACCAGGCAACTATGGCTCTGAGGAATTGGTTGTTTGATCGGGGAATATTGCCCGCGTTGCGTTCCTCCATTTTTTCTATTGGGGTAGGTAACCTCTCAATGGGAGGAACAGGAAAATCTGTCGTGGTGATGTATCTCATCAAAACCCTCCAGGAAAAAAATCGGATGGCAGTCTTAAGTCGTGGATATGGTAGAAAAACGAAAGGACTCCTTGTTGGAGATTCAAAAGACAGCGCAGCCACCTTGGGAGACGAACCTTTTCAGTTTATGAACCGCTACCCAAAAACCAGGGTGGTTGTATCAGAAAAAAGGACCTTGGGGATAAAGGCCATTGAAGCCATGAAACCCATCCCAGAAATCATTGTTTGTGACGACGTGATGCAACATCGATGGGTAAGCCCTCATTTGATGATCATGACTACCTCATTTGAAAACCCCTTCTCCAGAGATTTTATTTTTCCTGTTGGAGGATTGCGAGAATCGAGATCTGGAGTAAAAAGAGCAGCTGTAGTTTTAATCACCAAAACACCAGAGGATTTTTCCCCATTTCAAAAGGCGGAATATCTAAGAGAAATTAATATCAAAGCTCCAGTTTTATTTACCAAGATTCGATACGAAGAATTTTTGATTCAAAACGATAAGCCCGTCGATATAAAGATTTTATCAACTGGTTTTTTATTGGTTACAGGAATTGCTGACACCTCCCATTTGACGGAATACTTAGAAAAACAATACGGGCCATTTGACCACATGAAGTTTGGAGATCATCACAGTTATACAGCCGTTGATGGGAGCGCCATCCTTGATCGTGCAGGGGGTAAAATAATTCTTACCACTGAGAAGGACCATGCCAAGCTTCAAGAAATAGTTGGAGACGATCGTTTGTATTGTTTGAGAATAGCACTTGATTTTGTCTTCCAGGAAGAACGTAAAACTTTTGATCAGTTGATCACAGCTGTTTAGTGAACGTGTTTGTGGGCTTTATAGGAAGACCTCACCAATGGACCACTTTCAACATGTCTAAACCCTAAGTCTTTTGCAACCACCTCATATTTCTTAAAAACATCTGGCGTTATGAATGACTTTACGGGCAGGTGTTTTTTTGTGGGCTGAAGGTATTGACCGATGGTTACGACTTCGACATCCGCACTTCGCAGGTCGTGAAGTGTTTCATAGACTTCTTCTTCTTTTTCTCCAAGGCCCAACATGATTCCAGATTTAGTCCGGTTGACTCCATTTTTTTTAAGGTAGCTCAGCACCTCCAAACTTTGGTCGTATTTGGCTTGTACTCTTACCTCTCTGGTCAACCTTCTCACGGTCTCTAAGTTGTGAGAAACTACTTCTGGAGCGGCTTCGATGATGCGGTCTATGTTGGTTTTGTTTCCTTGAAAATCGGGAATCAAAGTTTCTAGAGTAGTATGGGGGTTTAATCTTCGCACGGCTTTAATGGTCTCACTCCAAATAATAGATCCCATATCCTTGAGGTCATCGCGATCCACAGAGGTTAAAACAGCGTGTTTTATTTTCATTATTTTGATGGATTGAGCCACTTTTTCTGGTTCTTCCCAATCAACATTTTCAGGCCTTCCTGTTTTCACCCCACAAAATCCACAAGAACGGGTACATATATTTCCAAGTATCATGAAAGTTGCAGTGCCTTCAGCCCAGCACTCTCCCATATTTGGGCAACTTCCCGAGGTACAGATGGTGTTGAGCTTGTACTGCTCTACAAGTCCTCTGAGCTCCGTATATTTTTTTCCGGTGGGGAGTTTTACCCGAATCCATTTTGGTTTACCTACGCCTTTATTTTCTCTCTCTGCTATTTCCAAAACAATTTTTTTACAAAGATACAAAGTAAATTTAGAGACTCAAAAGGTAAACCAGTGTGAATCCTAGCAAGAAAAAAATCCCCAGTATACTCAGTATTTTCATTTTTTGCGAGGGTTGTGATTCTTTTGGTGTGTGTTTGCTGGTGATCAATCTATAGTTTAGAATCGCATAAAAAGGAGCAGTAATAAATGACAAAACGGTGGCGATCTGAACCAGTAGCCCCATTTCGGAGAGTAAAAAGAGAAAAATTAAACAGGTTCCGATTGCGAGAATTGAAATCCAAAGGAGGTAATAATCTTTATTTTTTTTATTGAGAAGCAATTGAACACTTTTGGACATGGCCCTGGGGGAGGCATCCAAAGTTGTAATGGTTGTACTGAACATGGTGGTCAGTGCAGCGATGGCAATGATCACATAGGCAGATTCCCCCAAGTTGGAAGTGTATAAATCAATGAGCTGTCCTGCAAAAATGTTACCCTTATTTGAAAAAGTAACCCCAGATCCGTACATGACCAATGCACCGAGTCCCACAAAACAGACCCCTAAAATAACGGTGGTGATATAGCCCACATCAAAATCGAAAAGGCCTTCTTTTAGAGAAAGTTTATTTTTTAAACTTTCTTTTTTTTCTAATACCCATATGGAGTGCCATATCGAGATATCCATTGGAGCGGGCATCCAACCCATAAAGGCAATGACAAACAGCAATCCACTACCTTGAGGAAAAACTTGTGATAGATCAATATTTTTTCCTGAGTTTAGAAAAGCCATGGAAACCGCCAATAGTGTGCTTATTGTAAGGGTTATGATTATGATTTTAATGACTTTATCCAAAAGTTTGTATTTGCCAATCAACAATATTATAAAGCAAATGCTGGTGATACCAATACTCCAAAAAATCATGTTGGCACCTGTGTCAAAAAGGTTAGCAGCCAATCCAGCAGTGACAATAGTGACTGCAGTTTGGATGGTAAACATGGTAGCGATATTCAGAAAAAAATAGATCCACAAATAACTTTTCCCCAGCTTGTGGTATCCGTCCAATAAGCTTTCTCCAGTTGCTAAGGCATAGCGCGGGCCAAACCTAAAGAATGGATATTTAAATAAATTGACGAGGACCAACGCCCAGAGCAATCCCCAACCATAATCTGCCCCAGCACGTGTGGATTGAACCAAGTGTGAAACCCCAATGGCCGCTCCAGCAAAGAGCAATCCTGGGCCTAATTTTTTTAATTTACTGAGGATCATTGATGATTTTTTGATTCAATAAATTTTTTGCCCTCAGTAGCTTTACTTTGATCGTGTTAATGGGTTGATCCATCTTTATGCTCATTTCTTTATAAGATAATCCCTCGAAAAACCGAAGTTGAAGAATTTTTCGATAGTCTTTTTTAAGAGATTTTATCTTTTCGAAAAGGGCATCTAAGTTCTCGTTAGTAATCATGATTTCCTCGGGAGAAGGCTGATCTTCTGTTGAGAATTCTTGTAAATCCTCGGGATAGGATAATGTTTTTAGGTTGATTTTGTTTTTTTGTTTTCGAACTAAATCATTGTAGATATTCTTTGAGATGGTGACCAGCCATGTTTTAAACTCATATTTATCGTCAAAAGTGGCAATACGGTCAAAAGCCCGAGCAAATGTTATGATTGAGATTTCCTCTGCCAGCTCAGCGTTGCTCGTCTTCTTCAATTGAAAGCTGTAGAGATAACTCCAGTGATTATCAAATAGTTCGTTAAAAGCTTTTTGATCTTTTCTTTGAGCTTCTTTGATTTTAAGCTTGACATTCTTCATGAAGTTGTGAAGCAAAAATTAATTGTGCTGAGGGTCTGGAGCTTTGCAATTCTGTTCTGTGGGTATTTTACCACAGTAACTACAAACTTCGTTTTCTTTATTGAGAAAAGGACTTTGACTGGCGCAGGTTCCAGAAAATTCACCATCTTTTTTTGCCCATATTTTTATGGCAATACCCGCAAATGCTAAGGCCAATAAGACGAATGTGATGAGAAACAATTCCATAAATGAAATGTAAATTTAAAAAAAAATATGGTTGGTCGGTTTTCTAAATCGCAAGGATAGATTTTGTAGGAGTAATCTCACATTTTTTTTATTTTTTTTCTCTCCGTTTGTTTCAATAATCAAGCCAAATTAATCGTTAAACCTTCCAAATATGACACCAACATACAAATGATATAAATCGCCCTAAAAAATTAAATAATTTCACTTCGAACTAAGTAAATGATCTTTTCAAATGCGAAAGGACTTTTAACTATACTTATTATGAAAGTTAAAAATATACCAGCACCTCCAGTTGCTCCCAACCGTAAATGTAAGATAGTAACAGCCCTACATATCAATGATATGTTTTTGATGAACCTCCCTGAAATTCATGAATCTTTTGAGGATATTCCCAAAGAATTATTGGTTCAAAATTTGTACCGTGTTCAGAAACTGTCGACTTATTTTTACGAGTTTAGACAGGCCCATAACAACCAACTCAATACAACAAAAAGTCCAGAGTATATCAGAATAAACAATTTTGGTTCAAGAAAAACAGGATGGTTGACCTACAATCCCGTTAAAGTAAAGATCAGTCCAACGGGAGAAATTAGTCTGGCCAATGAAAATTATTCAACAAAAAAAAGAAAAGTAATTATATGATGTGACCCCCATAACTTAAAGAATAGAAGATTGAGAATTTGTTGTAGTCTTCAACCAACATTAAAATTTCATTAAATAAATATAGTGTTGTGGTTTGATTGAATTTTTTACAGTTGTGGGGACACTCATTTTTTAAATAATTAACCGGTGATTCCATAAAATTTTAACAAAATAAATGGCGTAAACAAGGGTCACTGAAAATTTCAAAAAAATCCCAGTCAGAAAGCCGATTAGAGAACCCATAGCCGCCTTTAGGGCAGTTTTTTTGTCAGAAAAATCTCGAATTAATTCTCCAAACAGGGCTCCAATAAAGGGTCCTACAAAAATCCCTATCGGTCCCATAAAGAGAACGCCAATCAGTAATCCCAGGGTTGCACCTGTGGCCCCCGCTTTGGTGCCTCCAAACTTTTTAGCACCAATCATAGGTATAAAATAATCCAAAAGAAAAACACCCAAGGCGATTATCAGGGCAGTGCCTAAAAAATAAAAATCCAAGGCCAAAAATGAAGTTTGATATAAAACCAACAGACCCAACCAAGCACTTATGGGACCTGGGATGATCGGGACAAAACTTCCAACAAGGCCCAACAATACAAGGGTAAAACCGATTAAAATCAAGAAGATATCCATAAGAAAATTTGAGGGTTTACTTCAGTTATCTTTAAAAATAAAACGATTTACCCAATATTAACCCAAAAGTTTGTAATTTTAATTTCACCAATGACTCTACGAAAATGCGAAAAATACGTACTGTATTATTGTTATTTACTTTCTTGTTTAGTTTAACCTCTTGTGATCTATTTGAATCAACTACTGTCTCGAGTAAAGACATCAAAAAAGCATCTTCTTGGTCGTCAAATGACCAGCCGCCGAGTTATTCTGACTGTGAGTCCCTTGAGAAAAAAGAACAGATGGCTTGTTTTCAAAGTCTAATATCAGACCTACTATTGATGTATATAGCCGATGCAAGTATGGTTGCAAGTGCTCCCATAGAAGAGTCCATCGAATTAAAATTAAAAGTAGATAAAGAAGGGATTTTCAGTTTGGTAGAGGCAGACCTCTCCAATCAGCTAACAGAAGTTTTACCAAATTTAGAGCCCATTTTAAGTGATGCAGTAGCAAGCCTTCCCAATGCACTTCCTGCGACCAAAACAAATGTAGGGGTTTATGTAGATGCACAATTCTCACTTCCTGTTTTGATCAGAGCGCAACCTGTTGAATGATATCCGAAGACCAAATTATATTGGGGATTGATCCTGGAACTACGATTATGGGTTTTGGATTGATCAATGTTGAAAAAGGAAAGATGAAGCTGATTCAAATGCACGAGCTTCAACTAAAGAAGTACGATAACCACTATCTTAAGCTACAACAGATTTTTGCACGCACATTGAGCTTGATAGAGGAATATCACCCCGATCAGATTGCTATTGAAGCTCCTTTTTTCGGGAAGAATGTCCAGTCAATGCTGAAATTGGGCAGGGCGCAAGGGGTTGCAATGGCAGCAGGGTTGTATCGTGAGGTTCCCATTACGGAGTACTCCCCCAAAAAAATTAAAATGGCGATTACGGGAAACGGAAATGCAACAAAAGAACAAGTTGCCAAAATGTTACAAAACCTGTTAAATATCAAAGAGTTGCCTAAAAATTTAGACGCTACCGATGGATTGGCAGCTGCTGTGTGTCACTTTTTTAATCAAGGGAGAGCTGAAAAAAACACTACCTATACGGGTTGGCAGGCATTTGTGAATCAAAATCCCAACAAAATAAAGTCGGGTTAATGGCATCAGTTTATTTTCATTATCCATTTTGCCGACAAGCCTGTCATTATTGTAATTTCCATTTTTCAACCCAGTTAAACCATCAAGACGATGTTTTGGAGGCATTTGAAGGTGAAATTCTGTTGAGAAAAAATGAAATTCCCACTGCATTGGAGAGCATTTATTTTGGGGGAGGTTCCCCCTCTCTGTTAAACCCAGAATCTATTGAGCGGCTACTACATTTTATAGAGAAATTTACACCGATTAATAATGAAATGGAAGTAACTGTTGAAGTCAATCCCGATGACGTCTCCGAGCTTTATCTCAAGCAGCTCAGGTCCATTGGGGTTAATCGAATTAGCATGGGCTTGCAATCATTTTCAGACCTTGAGTTAAGGATGATGAATAGGGTTCACGACGCAGGGCAGGGGATTCGGGCCCTTGAATGGACAGCAGAATACTTTGATAATTTTTCAGTCGATATGATCTATGGTACTCCCAGTTCGGACCTTTCTTCCTGGCAGCAGAACTTGGAACAGTTGCTGACCTATGATCCACCCCACCTATCGTGCTATGCACTCACGGTAGAGCCAAAAACAGTATTGGCACATCGCGTAAAAAACGAGGAAGTTATTATGTTGGATGATGATACTGTAAAATCTCAATATGATTCGATGGTGCATCTTTTAGAGCAATTGGGATACGAAAACTATGAATTTTCAAATTTTGCAAAGGAGGGGTACTATTCGGTGAATAATTCTAACTATTGGAATGGAAAACCATATATGGGAATAGGCCCTGCTGCGCACAGTTTTGATGGAAAAAGAAAACGAAGTTGGAACGTTTCTAACAACATTAAATATATAAAATCAATACGAGAGGAAAGGCTTCCTGCCGAACATGAGACGCTCAGAGAAAATGAAGCTTTTAATGAGTATATCATGACGAGTTTGAGAACTTCAGCAGGAGTTTCTATTGACAGGATCAACCAGTCTTTTGGAATTCACTATTCCTCCTATTTAGAAAAACAAGCAGAGAAACATATTATCGACCAGCGTCTTTATTGGAATGGGGATGTACTTAAAGTGTCAAAAAAAGCCAGGTTTTTAACAGATGGTATTGCTTCTGATCTATTTTTATTAAAAAATTAGCATGATCACTCTTTAGCGCTCAATTTTGAAAAATGCCTGTGGAAATGCGTAATTGTTTCTATCCCAAGCAAAAAATTATCAACTCCGTAATGTTCATTTGGTGCGTGGATAGCGTCACTATCATATCCAAATCCCATCAGTAGTGTTTTGGTCTCCAAGACGTCTTCAAACATGGGAACAATAGGAATACTCCCTCCGTCTCTTTTGGCATGAGGAACAACCCCAAACACCTTATGGTAAGCTTTTTCCGCGGCTTTGTAAGCCAATGAGTCAGTGGGGGTAACATAGGGGCCCCCGCCATGATGGGTGGTCACTTCAACACTTACTCCTTCTGGCGCGATTGATTTAAAATGCTTTTCAAAAAGTTGACTAATTTTTGTCCAATCTTGATGAGGGACCAATCGCATTGAAATTTTGGCATGAGCTTGGCTGGGAATTACTGTTTTTGCTCCCGCCCCGGTATAGCCTCCCCAAATTCCGTTGACATCCAAAGTGGGTCGAATGGATCTGCGATCGAGTGTAGTATATCCTTCTTCTCCCATCAATGCATCAATTCCAATAGCCTCTTTAAAACGCTTTTCGTCAATCCCATTTTCATTCATTTGATGTCGCTCCCGATCAGAAATTTCTTCCAAGTCGTCATAAAAGCCAGGAATATTTACCTTTCTGTTGTTGTCGTGAAGCTTTGCGATCATATCACACAATATATTTATGGGATTGGCTACTGTCCCGCCATAGAGTCCCGAGTGCAAATCTCTGTTGGGGCCTGTCAGGGTAACTTCCATATAGCTTAGTCCTCGGAGACCGGTTGTGATGGCTGGATTCTCAATGCTGTTTATGCCTGTATCGGAAATGATGATAACATCTGATTGGAGCATGGCTTTATGATCCTTGAGGAATGTTTCCAAATGATCACTGCCGACTTCTTCTTCCCCTTCAATTATGAATTTTATATTATTTTCTAGTTGATTACTGGAGTTCAGAAGCTCAACTGCTTTGAGGTGCATAAACATTTGTCCTTTATCATCACAAGCTCCTCGCGCAAAAATAGCACCGTTGGGATGGAGGGCTGTTTTTTTGATGATGGGTTCAAAGGGAGGGTTTTCCCACAAGTCTATGGGGTCTGGTGGTTGAACATCATAATGACCATAAACCAAAACTGTCGGTGCGTTTTTAGAAACGTTGATTTCACCATATACTACAGGGTGACCAGGTGTTTCATATATCTTAGCTGTTGAACACCCAATATCGATCAGGGCATTTTTGATCCAGTTTGCAGTTTTTTTTACTTCATTTTTGTATTGTGGATCCGCGCTAATGGAAGGAATTTTCAGTAAATTGAAAAGCTGATCGATAAATACTGCGCTTCGATCATTAATAAGTTTTTTCATGCCTTTTTATTCAAGTCAATAAAAGTACGAAACATTCCTCCTTTTTCCTTTTGGCCTAAATTATTTTAAGAAAACTTGTTTATATTTGAGCTCTTTTTTAAGAGCGGGTGTGGTGAAATTGGTAGACACGCTAGATTTAGGATCTAGTGCTTCACGGCGTGGGGGTTCGAGTCCCTTCACCCGCACTTTAATGACCTTTTCAAAAACCATGTATTGGTTTTGGACAGGTCTTTTTTTTAAGTATATTTTACTATTGCATAAAAAAACCTCTGTTGAAAACAGAGGTTTTAAGATTTCCTAAAGCTTCTCTACAAAAATGTAGTAATAGATTACGCTCTTATTACTATGATTTGCGCTTGTGCGTATATCGCATTATTTTCAATAGCGTATTCCATTAAATTTTTACCCTCTTCACAAACAGGATCCATGATCATGGCGCCATAAGAAGATAAAAGTAAAATCATTTCTGGTTTGTCAAGGATGGCTGCGTAAATGATCAATGGTTTTCCATCGACTTTGGCAATAGGACTCAAAGAGTCAGAATTTAACTTAGCTTCAATGTAATCGTAATCTTCTGATTGAATTGCATAAAGAGCTCTTTCCTCGATGGATAAGTTGTTTTCATCTACAGCCGTGAAAGCCAGGCTGTCTTTAGAGATCGTTTCAATAGCACTTAAGGAGGTGCATGAAATAAGGAGTGCGGAGAGTAAAAACTTTTTCATTTCAATTATTTTTTAATTATGATACAAATTTAAAGCAAGAACAGTATAAATAATTGATTGCAATTATCTAGGTATTATACAATATTACCATATTTATTATTCTATGTAAATTTAAAGTTAATATAAGCTATAATTAAAATATAAAATTACATATTATTTAAAATAAAAAAATTAAAAAAACTAATTAATTGTAGTTAAAAACTTACTAATCTAGTGGAGGGAGTTCCTTCACCCTAGAACCGTTTAGGGTTTGATGATTGAAATTTATTGGTAATAGCCATTACAAACAATAGGGTGTATTGTAATGCATTCAATGGTGGGCTATGAAAGTGTTTGTAAAGTAAAAGTGGTGGGATATAAATTATTTTTTTCCCCCTCTATTGAATTTGAAATATTGAAGTTTGATGTCATCCAGACCGTCTTTATCAAATGGATATTCCATTTGATCTTGAATGTTATAAAGCGAAATCAGGATAAATTCGCTGATCATAACAACAAAATAGGTCAAGGTAGTGGGGTTGTCAAATCCGATTTTATTTATGATGGTTGGAGTGTAAATAACCGGGAACATATAGATAAAGATCAAACAATAGGCCTTCAGACTAATGGGCGTTCTGTGGGTGTGAATCGCGATCAGGTTTTCTTGAGATACATGGACGTCTCTTATGAATCGATATATTTTCTGCTTTACACCGCCCGATAATTCTTCATCGTGTTTTTCAAGAAAATCAACGATCAATGCGGTTTTTTGGTCAATCTTGCTGGTGTCGTAATTGGATAGAGAAAGGTGATTTAAAAATGATTCAGAAAGATCTTCGAGTATTGAAACGATCTCTATTTTTGCATCGTCGCTAAGTTTTCTGCTGCTTAAAAAGTAATAACTTATGGTTTTTAAAGCTCCTCGATGTAAACTTAAAAACTCAAGTGCTTTTTCCCTTCTTTTAAAGGCTCCTCTTATGGCAAAAACCAAAGGAAATATGATGGCTATGCTAATCAAAGTGAGGTCTATATTGTAAATGATTTCAAAATGAAAAGCACAAAAGGGAACCAAGAGTGAGAGTAAAAAGGTGATGAGTGTACGATGATTTAATATGGAAAGGTATTTTATCACAATTTTTACTATTTTGGTTGTTAAATCTATTAACTATATTATGAAATCACAAATGTTTCTCTGGACATTTTTCTCAGCTGTTTGGATGCTGAGTGCCCAAGTTGCTCAAAAATCTGATCAACTTTTTGCCGATCAAAGTCCTCTCAAGGTAAAATTGAGCTACTCTAACAATGATATGCGTTTGGAGACAGATGACACAACCTTGATAAAAACAAACTTGTCTTATTGGAATGAAAACAAATGGAATGACCTTGAAGTGTCTCTTAGAGCCCGAGGAAATTTTCGGAGATCTAAATGTTATTTTCCGCCCATAAAGATGAAAATAAAAAAATCTAAGGCAAAAGAAACCCTGTTTGAAGGAAATAAAAATCTAAAATTGGTGGTCCCCTGTTTACTTCAAAAAGAAAAGAATGACAACATCGTTCAAGAGTTTATTGCCTATAAGCTCTACGAAAAAGTTTCACCCTATCATTTTAAAACCAGAAGGGTAGACATTGAGTTTACAGAGATAAAAAAGAATAAGGAAGTCGTACACAACCTCAAAGGGTTTTTGATTGAAGATGATAAAAGAGTGGCCGATCGATTCGAGGGAAAATCATTTGAAAGGTACATCCATCCCAAGGCCATGGATAAAATGACTTCTGTTCAAAATGCAATGTTTCAGTTTATGATAGGAAATACTGATTTTTCTGTTGCTTATCAGCACAATGGCAAGCTACTCTATATAGACAAGGTCATTCATCCACTTCCCTACGATTTTGACTTGTGTGGATTGGTTGATGCGAGCTATGCCATTGTCAACAGCAATTTAGGGATCAGCTCTGTAAGAGACAGAAAATACAGAGGTTTTAAGAGAGATGAGTCATTAATCGATGAAGTTAGAGATCAATTTTTAAAAAACAAAGATTTATTTTTTGAGATCATCGAAAACCAGCAAAATGAATTTGAATTGGTCTCAGAGTATGAAAGCACACATGCCTATTTGACATCCTTCTATGACATTATAGAGGATGATACTCGGTATGATCGTCAGGTTATTGAGGAAATGCGGACTAAGTAATTTGTTATAAACCAGCAGCTTCTTTTATTTTGTGAAAAATTTGGGTATTGTCGTATATACCGCTAAAAAGGCTTGCATTTTTTCCGTGGCTAAATACAGGAACCATAGTAGCACTGTGGCCTCCAGTATTAAACCCCGCTTCAATTTCGAAATTTTTTGTTTTCCCTTTGATAATGGCCAAACCACCCGTCTCATGGTCAGCAGTAACCACAATTAAGGTGTTTGGGTTTTCTTCTAAAAAGTTCAGCGCAACGCCAATGGCATTGTTAAATTCAATAAACTCAGAAGTAATGTAATCGACATCATTGGCATGTCCGCCCCAGTCAATTTGTGATCCTTCCACCAATACAAAAAAGGGTTTTTCTCGATTTTTAAATTTTTCTAAAGTGGCTGAGAGATACTCTGGCAGTAGGGGATCTCTTCCTTGGTTTAGGGACGGGGGCTCGTCTTTATAAGTAAACAAACCGATTTTGTCAGCCTCAGATTTTTGAAATCCCTTTAAATTTTTTACCATATCAAAAGATTTCATTTCCTTGATGAGATTTCTGCCATCCTCTCTTTGATTAAAATGCTTTTTTCCACCACCGATAAAATAATCTACCTCACTTGTGCTGAGTTGCATGGCGATGTCTTCATATTTTTTACGAGAGGAAACGTTGGCATAAAAAGATGCAGGAGTTGCATGAACAATACTGGAGGTAGTAATGAGCCCCGTATTGTAACCATTTTCTTCGCATATTTCGAGTATGGATTTTAGGTTTTTATTGAGGTAATTGACGCCTACAACGCCGTTATAGGTTTTGTCACCACAGGCCATCGCAGTTCCACTGGCGGCTGAATCGGTCACCAAGCTTTTAATTGCGTGTGTTTTTGAGAGTCCCACTACTGAGAAATTTTCTAATGTAGAGGTGTTGTTGTTAACATACATTCCCGCAGTGATTTGGCTTAAACCCATTCCGTCTCCAATCATTAATATAATATTTAGGGGTTCTTTTTCTGTTTGTTGAGAATGAATCATTACCCAAGGAAAGAGCAAAGCAATTAGAATTTTTTTCATGATTAATGTATGTGAGCCAAATATATAAAATTGGAAAAAATTATAAACCGCTTAAGCTCTCGATTTTTTTCAAGATCAGTTGACTTGCTCCTTTTCCCGACAAAATATACTGATTGTTGTTTTCCCCCATTTGCTGAGTCAATTTTTTGTCATTGATCAGTTTATGGGTAATTTCTTTAAATTCAGCAGCAGATTTTACGCTGATCATTCCTCCACTTTTTAACAAGCTAACAGCCTCTTCATACCTATTGTAGTGTTCGCCAATGATAATTGGTATGCCGTAGGCTGCTGGCTCTAATGTATTGTGAAGTCCATTTTTTTTCATCCCTCCTCCAACGTAAGCGAAAGAGGCATAGCTGTATACCTTTCCCAGTTGACCAATATTATCAATGATCAAGATGGATTTATTGCGGTCTTTTTCACTGTTGTAACTGCTCCATTTTGCACAGTCAACGCCCATGCGTTTTTCTAATTTTTCAATGGACTTATGATCAACTTCGTGAGGCGCGATCACTACTTTTAGCTGGGTTTCTTTTTTAAAGAGATGCTCCATAATATCATGGTCTTCGGGCCAGGTACTTCCTGCTACAAAACATTTTTTACCTGCGGTAAAATCTTCCATCAGCTCGAGTTTATTATTTTGCCTGCTCATTTTGTAAACCCGATCAACTCGGGTATCCGCATTTACCGTTACCTGATCAATCCCAATGGAATTTAATAATGATTTTGAGCTTTCGTTTTGAACAAAAAAGTGATTTATATCTAAAAGTATATTTCTGAAGGCTCCACCATACCAGCGGAAGAATACTTGTTCGGGTCTAAAAATACTCGAAACGGAGTAAGTAGGTATTTT
Source organism: Flavobacteriaceae bacterium (assembly GCA_022428005.1). Classification (GTDB taxonomy): domain Bacteria; phylum Bacteroidota; class Bacteroidia; order Flavobacteriales; family Flavobacteriaceae; genus UBA8316. Next base: position 38,638 of record JAKMDI010000014.1, on the reverse strand, counting down.
TCTCTTTGACAAACCGTTAAAGCAATTGGGCCAAAACTCGTACTTTATAAATAGGGCAAGTTTGATGTTGCAAAAATCCAAAAAGCGATTTACATTTTTTTTGGTATCCCAAGGTAAGTAGCACACGCAATCTGCAAGATCGTACTGTTTTTGAATCTCATATCCCGAGGGTGAAAAAAAAGTAAGTAAGATCTTGTGATTGGAGAATGATTTTTTGAATGCTTCCATCAACGGTCTCGCCTGTTCAAATTCTCCCAGAGAGGCCACATGAAACCAGACCCATGTTCCTTTATCAACTTCTTTCAATTTTAATAGCCCGAAAATATCCCTACGGCCGGCCACAAAAAGAGCAATTTTACCTGAAAACAGCGCAGCTATCTGAACTACAGGATAAAAAAGGGTAAGTGTGATATTGTATAAAAAACGAAAAACCATTTCATCAAAAATAGTTTTTAATATCAATTGCGTAAAGCAGATTCCTTTTTTTAATTTTGTGGCGTAAACAGAATTATGAAGAAGATTCAAATGGTCGACCTTAAAGGTCAATACGATCAAATCCAAGAGCAGGTCAACCAATCTGTTTTGAATACTATCGCCTCTACTCAATTCATCAACGGCCCGCAAGTAAAAGACTTTCAGGAGCACTTGGAGTCCTACCTCAATGTAAAGCATGTGATCCCTTGCGCCAATGGAACTGATGCCTTACAGATCGCCCTGATGGGATTGGGGCTCAAACCAGGTGATGAGGTGATAACCGCTGATTTTACTTTTGCTGCAACCGTAGAGGTAATCTCCCTTTTGGGATTGACCCCTGTGTTGGTAGATGTTGACCCCGCTACCTTTAATATTGATTTGGAGTCAGTTGAAAAAGTAATAAGTCCCAAGAGCAAAGCTATTATTCCTGTTCATCTTTTTGGTCAAGCCGCCGATATGGAAGGGATTATGGCCTTGGCCGAAAAGCATAATTTATACGTTGTGGAAGACAACGCCCAATCGATTGGGGCAGACTATACTTTTAATGATGGTAGTAAAAAGAGAACGGGTACGATAGGCGATATCGGAACTACTTCATTTTTTCCATCAAAGAATCTGGGGGCCTATGGTGATGGAGGCGCCATTTTTACAAATAACGACGAGCTGGCCCACACCATCAGGGGAATGGTAAACCACGGAATGTATGTCAGGTATCACCACGATGTGGTAGGTGTAAATTCACGTTTAGATTCAGTACAAGCAGCTATCTTAGACATTAAATTAAAATATCTTGATTACTACAATGAGTCCAGAAAAGCTGCTGCGCTAAAGTACAATCAGCGTCTGAAGGATCATCCCAATCTGATAATACCCTACAGAAAAGGAGATTGTGATTCGCACGTTTACCACCAGTACACGTTAAGAGTCATTGATGCAGATCGGGATGGTTTGGTCCAGCACCTCAACAACAACAATATCCCATGTGGAATTTATTATCCTATTCCTCTACACCAACAAAAGGCTTATACCAGCGAGCGATATAAAGCTGAGGATTTTAAGGTTACCCTTCAAATTGTAAATGAGGTGATTTCATTGCCGATGCACACCGAGCTCAGCGATGATCAAATCGATTTTATTACCGACACCATCAAAGAATTTTTGGGCCAAACATTAGCCGTTTGATGACGAAGTGATTGCTTCTGGGTAAATTTTCTTGATCAGTCCTTGGAGTACTTTGCCTGGCCCCACTTCAATAAAATCGGATATCCCATCAGTTTTCATTGCATTTATGGATTGGGTCCATTTTACAGGGGCGGTCAACTGATCAATTAAATTTTTCTGAATTTCATCTGGATCTGTAACTGGCTTTGCAACTGTATTTTGATATACAGGGCACATGGGTTTCGCAAATGTTGTTTGGTTTATGGCATTGGCCAGTTTCTCTCTTGCAGGTTCCATTAGGGGAGAGTGGAAGGCACCTCCAACGGGCAAAATTAATGCCCTTCTTGCGCCCTCAGCTTTCAGTGCGTCGCAGGCCAGAGCTATCGATTCTTTGGAACCAGAAATAACCAATTGACCAGGACAATTATAATTGGCTGCAACGACGGTACCCTTAATTTTTTTACAAACGGTTTCTACTTGTTCGTCTTCGAGGCCTAAAACTGCTGCCATGCTTCCCTCACTGAGGTTACACGCTTTTTGCATGGCTTCCGCCCTTTGAGATACCAGCCGAAGACCTGACTCAAAATCAATGATTCCTGCAGCGGTTAAAGCTGAGAACTCTCCCAGAGAATGACCCGCAACCGCATCGGGTGTTTGTTGATTCTCCATCATCATAGCACTAATTACAGAGTGAATATAGATTGCTGGTTGGGTAACTCGGGTTTGCTGGAGGGCTTCTTTACTCCCTTCCAAAAGAATTTCTGAAATCTTAAACCCTAAAATTTCGTCAGAAACTTTAAATATTCTTTTTGTTTCTTCATATCGATCAAAAAGGTCTTTTCCCATGCCTACAAATTGAGAACCTTGACCTGGAAATACGTATGCTTTCATTTGTAATTTATTTTTTTGAATAGGTAATAAAGGAATAGTCGAATTCCTTATTTTCAATAAACTCCTCTTTTTCAATATTCCATTCTAGTGGATTGATCTCGGGGAAAAAAACATCCCCCTCAAATTGAGCGTGAATTTTTGTAAGCTCAATTACCGCTGCCATACCCAGTGCTTGTTCGTATATCTGACCTCCACCAATAACAAAAGGTTGTTCGTCATTGCCAGCTTGCTCAATGGCTTCTTGAAGGCTGTGACAAACAGTTACTCCCTCTTGGTTGAATTCATGGTTTCGGGTGATTACAATATTGTGTCGATTGGGCAAGGCTTTGGGTAACGATTCAAAAGTTTTCCTTCCCATAATGATGGCGTGACCTGTCGTTAATCGTTTAAAACGCTTCAGATCTTCGGGCAAATGCCAGATCAATTGATTGTCTTTCCCAAGAACACGATTTTCGTCAATCGCAGCGATAAGGGTCAGTTTTGGTTTTTTACTCATACTTGATATTGCCCAAGGCTATTTGGTATTAAATTATAAAATTGACGTATTTTCCCACTGAACTCGTGGACTTGAAAATAACGTGAAACTTGCTTTTGGAATTATAATGGAAATTAAAGTCAAAATATATTGAAATAGACTAATTTTGACGTAAATGTACGTTTTCTAATTTATTTATGACCCTCCAAAACGATTTCCCAGCGCTGAAATCATGTTCTTATTTCAATACTGCCTATGTTGGGTTAATGTCTCAATCCTTGTACCAATTTAGAACTGAATTTGAACAAAATTACTTAAATGACGGGGATCAATACAAAATCAATGCTTATAAACAGCTGGACGAAACCCATGCGACCATAGCCCAGTTTATCGGTTCAAACGAGCAGCATACATTTTTTGTATCCAATTTTTCAGTAGGTATTAGATACGTATTAGATGGACTTAAAAAAGGGAGTAATATATTGTATGTCAACGAAGATTACCACTCGCTTGTAGATGCCATCAATGAAAGAGATTTTAATTTTTTCCAACTCACCATAGCGGAAGATTTGGAACAGCGTATTGAGAATGCTTTGGCCAATCAATCTATTGATGCATTGATCATCAGCATTGTTCAATACACTAATGGATTAAAAATAGATTTCGATTTTTTACAAAACCTTAGAGATAAATACCCTCAGTTGCTAATCGTTGGCGATGCCACACAGTTTATCGGTACGGATTATTTTAATTTTAATGATTCCCCTTTTGATGCTGTGGTATGCAGTGGCTATAAATGGCTGCTGGCGGGTTTTGGTAATGGATTCGTGGCGCTTTCCGATCGATTTTTTGAAATGGCGACAATCAACCGCGATGATTTCTATCAAAGGGTTTTTGCTGGACACTTTAATATATTGGGGGCAGCTTCATTAGTTTTTGCGATGAATTATTTGATTTCCAATGATTATAAGCAATTGGTAGAAAGAAATAAAATGTTGGCGGCTACCCTTAAAAAAGAGCTGCATCTGGTGGGCAACACTCCTGAATTTTACGAAAGAAGTCAACACAGCTCTATCGTTAGTATACCTGCCTCGGAGGAATTGCACAATAGGCTGGAGGATAGTAATATCAGAACTGCTATCCGCGGTAAATATTTGCGATTTTCACTCCACTTTTACAACTCTATTGAAGAGATAGAGCAGCTGGTAAATATTCTGAAAAAAGAAGCTCAGCAATAATTAAATCGCCACCTTCCCACGAATTAGCGGATGTGGGTCGTAACCGTTGAGGGTGAAATCATCGTATTTGAAATCAAAAATATCTTTCACATCGGGGTTTAAAATCATTTTTGGTAATGGTTTTGGTTTTCTGCTTAGTTGCTCCTCAATTTGTTCCTGGTGATTGGTGTAAATATGAACATCTCCAAAGGTGTGGACAAAAGTTCCAGGTTCGAGGTCGCATACTTGGGCAACCATCAAGTTTAGCAATGCATAAGAGGCAATATTAAAAGGAACACCAAGAAAAAGATCTGCACTTCTTTGATACAGTTGACAGGAGAGTTTTTTGTCGGCCACATAAAATTGAAAAAAAGCGTGACAAGGGGGTAAAGCGGCTTTGTTGTTGGCCACGTTATCCGAAAAAGAGACAGAAGTGTCAGGCATCACAGTTGGGTTCCAGGCAGACACCAGCATTCTTCTGCTGTCGGGGTTGTTTTTTAGGGTGTCAATTGTGTTTTTGATTTGATCAATCCCTTCATCATTCCAATTTCTCCATTGGTGCCCATAAACGGGGCCTAAATTCCCATTTTCATCGGCCCATTCATTCCATATTCTGACCCCATTTTCTTTTAGGTAATTGATGTTTGTATCCCCTTTTAAAAACCACAACAACTCGTGAATAACAGACTTAACATGAATTTTTTTGGTCGTAACCAAAGGAAAACCTTCCGCCAAATCAAATCTCATTTGATAGCCAAAAACACTTTTTGTACCTGTACCGGTTCGGTCGGTTTTACTAACTCCATTGTCTTGAATATGTCGAATCAGATCTAAATATTGCTGCATGAGAATTGTGGGTATTTAATTCAAAAATAAATCATGGTGCAAAGCCAAGCGGTAAAAAAAAAATTAGTTTTCAAAAAAAGATTAACAGTTACTTTTTTGATTCCCTCTTGGAAATTTCGTCCCTTATTTTAACCGCTTTTTCATAGTCTTCGAGATTGACAAATTTATCGAGAAGTGACTTTAGCTTGGGGATAGATAGTTTTTTTAAATCGTCGGGAATGGCTTTTTGCTTACTCTGTTCTTTTACAAAATTTTGAATCCAATCTTCGCTTCCCTTATTTTTACTGTCTTCTTTCATGGTACTTTCATCAAAACCTGCCTGTTTGAGAATCGAGTCATAAATAAAAATGGGTGCGCCATACCTCAATGCCATTGCTATGGCATCGGAAGTTCTTGCATCGATAATCTCCTCAATCTTGTCCCGCTCGCAAATTAAGCTGGAGTAAAATACGCCGTCTACCAGCTTGTGAATGATTACCTGCTTTACAAATATGTTAAACCGGTCGGCAAAATTTTTAAATAGATCGTGGGTGAGGGGGCGTTTTGGTTTCAATTCTTTTTCCAAAGCGATGGCGATAGACTGTGCCTCAAATCCTCCAATGATTATGGGGAGCCTTCTGTTTCCGTCCACCTCACTTAAAATAAGTGCATAAGCACCTGTTTGCGTTTCGCTGTAAGAAATCCCCTTGATGTTTAATTGAATTAATTTCATAAATCTTATATCCAAATTAATAAATTTGAGGGGTAATTCATTGGAAAATCATCCCTTTTTGTATTGCCTTTTTAGCAAAATTATGGTTTATATCTCCATAAATCATTTAGCATTTAATTAAATTTGCATCACTAAAGAAAATATTAATGAAAACGATTCAGTTCAGAGAAGCTATTTGTGAGGCCATGTCGGAAGAAATGCGAAGAGATGAAACCATTTATTTGATGGGGGAGGAGGTAGCCGAATACAATGGAGCTTATAAGGCCTCTAAAGGAATGCTTGATGAGTTTGGAGAAAAGCGTGTTATAGATACGCCCATTTCAGAACTGGGTTTTTCGGGAATTGGTGTAGGTTCTACCATGACGGGTAACCGCCCGATTATAGAATTTATGACGTTTAATTTTGCGCTGGTGGGGATAGATCAGATTATCAATAATGCTGCTAAAATTAGACAGATGTCAGGAGGGCAGTTCCCTTGCCCTATAGTATTCAGAGGGCCCACAGCTTCTGCTGGCCAGTTAGCCGCCACACATTCCCAAGCTTTTGAAAGCTGGTATGCCAATTGCCCTGGACTTAAAGTGATTGTTCCTTCCAATCCCTATGATGCTAAAGGACTTCTAAAATCAGCCATCAGAGATAATGATCCTGTTATTTTTATGGAGTCAGAACAAATGTATGGTGATAAGGGTGAGGTACCCGAAGGAGAGTATACTTTACCCATTGGTGTAGCAGATGTCAAAAGAGCAGGAAGTGATGTTACTGTCGTATCCTTTGGGAAAATAATCAAGGCTGCCTATGCTGCAGCAGAGTCACTTTCAAAAGAAGGAATTGAATGCGAGATTATTGATTTGAGAACGATTCGTCCTATGGACTATGAGACTATTTTTACTTCGGTTAAAAAAACCAATCGTTTGGTGATATTGGAGGAATCATGGCCTTTTGGAAATATATCTACAGACATAACCTATCAAGTTCAAAATCAAATATTCGACCATTTGGATGCGCCTATCGAAAAGATCAATACTGCGGATACTCCAGCACCTTACTCCCCTGTATTATTAGCGGAGTGGCTTCCCAATAGCGAAGATGTTGTTAAAGCCGTGAAAAAAGTAATGTATGTAAATCAGTAAACGCTGCTGATTGTAAGACAAGCTTTAAAACTTATTTTTTCGAGTCACCGACTACATAATCACTTTCAGCAACTGCTTTGTCCTCCTCAAGTTCAACAATATTGATGATATTTTGGGACTGACCCGTTTGACCAACCATGGAAGTATCTTCAATGGCCACTGTTGGCGCTATAACTAAAGCAACTACTGACATTAATTTCAGTAGAATATTTAATGAAGGGCCCGAGGTATCTTTAAAAGGATCACCAACTGTATCGCCAACTACGGCTGCTTTGTGAGCATCTGATCCTTTTCTTCCGTCGGATTCTATCATTTTCTTGGCATTGTCCCATGCTCCTCCTGCATTGGATTGGAAAATGGCCATCAAAATACCGCAAGTAGTAACACCAGCCAGAAGACCGCCCAGCATTTCTGCTCCGCCAATAAGCCCTACTGCTACGGGAACTACAATCGCCAGTAAACCAGGGGCAACCATTTCTTTGATGGAGGCTTTGGTTGAGATTTCAACACATTTTTCATAATCCGCTTTACCGTCGGCTGCATCAAAAATCGCACGGTCTTTCTTATTGGCTTTAGAAATATCAGCGTCGTATTTACGCATGATTTCTAACGCGGCTTTGAGTTCAGGGATATCCTTGAATTGTCTTCTTACCTCTTCAATCATGGACATGGCCGCTCGTCCAACGGCATTCATTGACAAAGCTGAAAAAACAAAAGGCAACATTCCCCCAACAAGAAGACCCGCCATTACTTTGGGTTTAGAAACATCGATGGCGGTTACGTTTGCGACCTGCATAAAAGCAGAGAACAACGCCAATGCAGTTAAGGCCGCCGATGCAATTGCAAATCCTTTCCCAATGGCTGCAGTAGTGTTCCCTACAGCATCTAATTTATCTGTGCGCTCTCTTACCTCTGCCGGTAGTTCTGCCATTTCAGCAATACCTCCAGCATTATCTGAAATGGGTCCGTAGGCATCTACGGCCAGTTGAATCCCAGTGTTGGCCAGCATCCCAACGGCAGCAATTGCTATGCCGAATAAGCCAGCATAATGATGAGAAACCAATATGGCAGCAGCGATCAACAAAATAGGAACCATAGTAGACATCATACCCACACCCAAACCAGCGATAATATTTGTAGCAGCGCCTGTGTCTGATTGTCGAACAATACCGGATACAGGTTTGGTACCTGTACCTGTGTAGTATTCCGTGATTTTTCCAACTCCAAGTCCAGCGACGAGTCCTGACAGCGTAGCGAGAAATACACCCATTGCTCCGTAAGGGAGTCCTTGTGTTGACTCTGGTATCATTATATTGATTACAAAGTAGGAGACAATTACCATTAAACCAGCGGATCCAAATTCTCCAACATTTAAGGCAGTCTGCGGGTTACCTCCTTCTTTCACTTTTACAAAAAAGGTACCGATTATAGATACAATTATTCCGAGTGCTGCCAAAACTAAGGGTAAATAAACAGCTCCCAGTCCACCATATTCTGGTGTAATAATAAAAGCACCCAGTACCATGGTACCGATAATTGATCCCACGTAAGATTCAAATAAATCAGCTCCCATTCCAGCTACGTCACCAACGTTGTCACCAACATTGTCTGCAATAGTGGCTGGGTTTAAGGGGTGATCTTCTGGGATTCCCGCTTCAACTTTACCTACCAAATCAGCTCCAACATCGGCAGCTTTGGTGTATATCCCACCCCCCACACGGGCGAAGAGTGCTATGGAGGAGGCCCCCATGGAAAAACCGGTCATCACATTGAGCACAGTAGTTAAATTTTCAGCTCCAGGCCAAATAGTTTGATAGAGGGCAAACAGTCCACTGAGCCCTAAAACTCCCAAACCAACCACACCAAGACCCATTACCGAGCCTCCTGCAAAAGCGACTTCAAGGGCTTTTCCAAGAGAATTACGAGCAGCATTGGTAGTTCTTACATTGGCTTTTGTGGCAACGCGCATTCCTATGAATCCTGCCAGTGCTGAGCAAATCGCTCCAACCACAAAGGATAAGGCAACCATACCATGAGAACCTTCTTCATTGCTCCCTTTTATGTAGAGGAGTATTGCTAAACAAACCACGAATATGGAGAGAATTTTATATTCAGCTTTTAAAAATGACATGGCTCCTTTGGCAATATTGTGCGCAATTTTCGCCATTTTTTCATTTCCAACTTCTTGTTTTGTAACCCAATTGTTTTTGATAAAGACAAACAATAATCCTATAAGTCCAAAAGCAGGTAAAAAATCAATTATAATCGTCATGTGATGTTGGTTTTTAAATGGCCTCAAAAATAGGAAAACCATTTAGAATAAAAAAAGATTAAAAAGTCTATACGTCCTCAAAAAATGTTAAAGAATTAGAGAAAATAGGTTCATCAAAACAGACCGTTTAGCTCAGCGTCAATTTTTTCAATGATTTTCCCCAAATCTTCTTTGTTTTCGACAAAATCGATTTCATCGACGTCTACAACCAAGAGTTTTCCCTTATCGTAGGTAGATATCCAAGCCTCATACCTTTCATTGAGGCGACTCAAATATTCTATACTGATTGAATTTTCGTACTCCCTTCCCCTCTTGTGGATTTTACTGACCAAATTGGGAATGGTACTTCTTAAATAGATGAGCATGTCTGGCCCCTTAACCATGGATTCCATTAGTGAAAAAAGAGATTGATAATTATTGAAATCTCGCTGATTCATCAGCCCCATCGCATGCAAATTAGGGGCAAAAATATTGGCATCCTCGTAAATTGTTCGATCTTGGATGAAGCTATTGTCACTGCTTTTAAAAATTTCAAGCTGTCGAAACCTGCTGTTCAGAAAATAGACCTGTAGGTTAAATGACCACCGTTCCATATGATTATAAAAATCATCTAAATAGGGGTTGTCAATCACATCCTCAAAATGGGCTTCCCATCCGTAATGCTCAGAGAGTAGTTTTGCCAAACTGGTCTTTCCTGCACCAATATTTCCAGCAATTGCGAAATACATATTTTAATTTACTTGTGTCAATATAACTACTTTTTGTTTTTTGATAGGTCAAATTCGAAATGATTTTTAAAAATTTTTAAATGTCAAAATAAAAAATTTTGATTTTATAAATTTTGTATATATTTGCAACTGTAACGAGGAAGGATTTGACTGATTGCAACCTCTTAAAAAAATGCTAAAGCAGTGTTGCTTTAAGACATATCTTGTCAGATCCCCCCAAAAATAAAGCAACATATGTCATTCTTTTTTACATCAGAATCCGTTAGCGAAGGCCATCCCGATAAGGTGTCTGACCAAATCAGTGACGCACTTTTAGATAATTTCATTGCATTTGATCCCGACAGTAAAGTAGCTTGTGAGACTTTGGTCACAACAGGTCAAGCAATTCTTGCAGGTGAGGTAAAAAGTAACACTTACTTAGACGTACAACACATAGCGCGAGAAACGATCAACAAGATTGGTTACACCAAAGATGAGTATCAGTTCAGTGGAAATTCTTGCGGGGTAATTTCATTGATTCACGAGCAGTCACAAGATATCAATCGTGGAGTGGACAGAGCCGAAAAAGAAAATCAGGGTGCTGGTGACCAAGGAATTATGTTTGGATATGCTACCGATGAAACGGACAATTTCATTCCTTTAACTTTGGATTTATCGCACAAAATATTGATTGAGTTAGCTGCGGTTCGAAGAGAAAATAGTGAGATAATCTACCTGCGCCCCGATGCTAAATCTCAGGTTACTATTGAGTACAGCGATTCGTGTGAGCCCATAAGAATTGATACCATAGTGGTTTCTACTCAACACGATCCTTTTTTGGAGGATGATGATGCCATGTTGGAGAAAATCAAGAGTGATTTGATCAACATTGTGGTCAAAAGGGTAATTGATAAAGAACCCAGCCACATTCAAAAGCTATTTGATGACAAGATCACCTATCACATCAATCCAACCGGAAAGTTTGTGATTGGTGGCCCCCACGGGGACACAGGTCTAACAGGTAGAAAAATTATTGTAGATACTTATGGCGGTAAAGGCGCTCACGGAGGTGGAGCGTTTAGTGGAAAAGATCCCAGTAAAGTAGATCGCAGTGCTGCTTATGCTGCAAGACATATTGCTAAAAATCTTGTTGCTGCCGGTGTAGCCAAAGAACTATTGGTACAGTTGAGCTATGCCATAGGGGTGATTGAGCCAACCTCCATCAATATCAATACCTACAACACCGCCAATGTACCACTTTCAGATGCTGAAATTGCAGCAAAAGTTAGTGATATTTTCGATCTCAGACCCTATGCCATCGAAAAGCGACTTAAACTTAGAAACCCCATCTACCTCGAAACTGCCGCCTACGGCCATATGGGAAGACAACCCATAAAAATTAAAAAAATCTTTCAATCCCCATACAGTGGAAGAGTAGAGACGGAAGTTGAACTCTTCACATGGGAAAAATTAGACTATTTAAATCAAATCAAAAAATCCTTTAAATTATGAGTTTACAATTAGCAACCAACGCACTTCATGCTGGGCATGACGTGAAACAAACCCAAGGAACCCGAGCGGTCCCAATTTATCAAACATCATCGTATGTATTCAATGACGCTGATCATGCAGCGAATCTGTTTTCGTTGTCTGAAGCAGGCTACATATACACACGATTGAACAACCCCACCAATGACATTCTCGAGCAGCGATTGGCTGCCATTGAAGGAGGGGTTGCAGCAGTAGCTACTGCCTCTGGTACAGCTGCCATTGCAACAACGTTTATGACCCTATTGAAATCTGGAGATCATATTGTAGCGTCCAACAGTCTTTATGGGGGTACTTTTAATATGTTAAACAACACCCTGCCACGATTTGGAATCACCACCACATTTGTTGATCCAGATGATGTTGAAAATTTCAGTAAGGCAGTTCAGCCCAATACCAGAGCATTTTTTGTAGAGTCATTGGGTAATCCCAAATTAGATGTATTGGATTTAAAATCAATCAGCACAAAAGCAAAAGCCGCTAAGGTGCCTTTGATTGTTGACAATACCATCGCTACCCCTGCTTTGTTAAATCCAATTGAACACGGAGCAAATATTGTTATTCACTCTTTGACTAAATATATCACTGGAAACGGAACTACCATTGGCGGTGTCATCATCGATGCAGGTACATTTGATTATTCTAATGGGAATTTCCCAGAATTTACAGAGCCTTCGCCTTCCTATCACGGATTAAAGTATCACGATGCACTGGGTCCAATCGCTTTTATTGCGAGGGTAAGGGTAGAGGGACTCAGAGATTTGGGGAGTGCACCCAGTCCATTGAATAGCTTTCAAGTCATTCAAGGACTGGAAACCCTTGAGGTAAGAATGCAAAAGCATTCTGAAAATGCACTTGAGCTCGCGCAATGGCTAGAGGCCAGAGACGAAGTGAGCTGGGTGAACTATCCCGGCTTAGCAACTTCCAAATATGCAAAATTGGCAGGAGAGTACCTGGCAAAAGGAAATAGTGGCATTGTAACTTTTGGATTGAAAAAAGGCTTTGAAGCTGCCAAAAAAGTTACTGAGACCACACAGATTTTTTCATTATTGGCTAATATTGGTGATACCAAATCATTGATCATCCATCCATCCAGTACCACACATTCGCAACTCAACGAGGAGGAACAAAAAAGTACTGGTGTTTCCGCTGACTTGGTTAGATTGTCTGTTGGGATTGAAAACATAGATGATTTGAAAAATGATTTAGATCAGGCACTAAAGTCGATTTAATATTTCATGGCAGTGGTCAAAACAATTTCCATTGAGGATTTCACGACCGACGCTGGAGCAGTTTATAAGCAAATCGATTTGCAATATCAGCAATTTGGACAAGCTATAGATCAGGCTCCTGTGGTTCTCATTAATCATTCCCTGACCGGTGACGCCAATGTCACCGGTCCCGAGGGGTGGTGGAGTGAAATTGTCGGGCCAGGTTGCACCATAGATACCAACCACTATGCCATCATTGCTTTTAATATCCCAGGAAATGGCGTTAATGATAACGTTCTCAAAAATTTCGAAGATTTTCATACTGGAGACATAGCAGAAATTTTTTACCTGAGTCTTAAACAGTTGGGGATTTCAAAATTATTCGCCATTGTTGGCGGATCGATTGGAGGAGGAATTGCCTGGGAGATGGCAGCCCTGTACCCCATGTTGACTGAGAATCTAATTCCTGTAGCTGCAGATTGGAAGGCTTCTGATTGGATTATTGCAAATACTTTTTTGCAAAAAAGACTTTTAGAAAATTCCAGTGAGCCTTTAAAAGACGCTCGAATACATGCCATGCTCACCTACAGAACTCCAGCCTCTTTTACTGCGCGATTTGGAAGAACAATCAACAAAGAAAAAAATATTTACAATGTCGAGAGCTGGCTCCTACATCATGGAGATAAACTTAAATCAAGATTTCTCTTAGATGCTTACAAAGCAATGAACTTTTTTTTGGCGTCAATTTCTATTACGAGAAATGGAAAATCTTTTGAACAAATACTTGAAAATATTTCATCGAATATTCACATTATAGCCATTGACAGTGATCTTTTTTTTACTGCTGAGGAGGATAAGAAAACTTTTGAGAGAGGTAGAAAAATCAAAAAAAATATTTTTTATCACGAGATAAAATCTATTCACGGACACGATGCCTTTTTAATTGAAAACGCTGCAGTGTCCAAAATTCTAAGTGGTATTTTTAAATAAACAACAATCGCTTCAAACCAGCATGAAAGTAATATTAAATAGAGTAAATCAAGATTATCTTTTTGAGGTCAAAAATCAAAATGGTCATAAGGTTGTATTGGACAACATTTCTAAAAAGGAAGGAAAAGTAGCTGGGGTCAGTCCCATGGAACTCCTTCTTATGGGCCTTGCCGGATGCAGCAGTATAGACATTATTGCCATCCTAAAAAAACAAAAAATTAATCCCAAGGACCTCAGGGTTGAAGTAGAGGGGCAACGAGAGCCCGATCAAGTGCCTTCCCTGTTCCATAAAATAGATGTAGTGGTACATATAGCGGGGGAAATACCCCCCGAAAAAGCCAAAAGAGCCGTGAGTCTCTCTCTGGAAAAGTATTGTTCAGTAGCAAAAACATTGGAATACTCATCGCAAATTTTTCACTCAATTTTTTTAAATGGAAACGAAATATGAAAAAACATTTTGAGACCAAGGCCATACGAACACAGATGGACCGTTCTGTTTTTGCAGAGCATTCCTCCCCGCTTTACCTGACTTCAAGTTTTGTGTTTGACGACGCAGAGGAGCTCAGAGCCGCCTTTGCTGATGAAATTGATCGCAATATCTACAGCCGATTCTCTAACCCCAATACCCAAGAATTAGTGGATAAGATGTGCGCCTTGGAAGCCGCAGAGGACGGGGTTGCTTTTGCTTCGGGCATGGCGGCTGTTTATACCAGTATTGGTGCCTTACTCAGCAGTGGAGATCACATTGTTTCAGTGAGGTCTGTTTTTGGATCCACACACGCCCTTTTTAAAAAATATTTTCCAAAATGGAATATTGAGACCACCTATTTAAATGCCAATGAGCTTGAGGAGGTTGAAGAAGCAATCCAACCCAATACCAAGATGATTTTTATAGAGTCACCAACCAATCCTGGATTGGACATCATTGATATGGAATACGTCTCCAAAATTGCCAAGCAACACAATATTTTGCTTGTTGTTGACAACTGTTTTGCGACACCCTACCTCCAGAAACCAATCGATTTCGGCGCTGATTTGGTCATCCACTCGGCGACAAAGCTCATTGATGGTCAAGGCAGAGTAATTGGGGGGTTGATACTGGGCAAGTCGGATTTGATCCATGAGGTCAGGTCGTTTTTTCGAAATTCTGGAGCTTCTATGTCACCCTTCAATGCGTGGATCCTCTCCAAAAGTATAGAGACCTTGGCCGTGCGGTTGGACCGTCATTGTGAAAATGCTCTATCATTTGCAAAACACTTTGAAAATCACACCAAAATTAAAACGTTAAAATATCCTTTTTTGGCCTCCCATCCCCAATATAAAATTGCCAAAAAGCAAATGCTGAAAGGGGGAAATATTGTTACTATGGATTTAAAAGGTGGGATTGAATCCGGTAAGACTTTTCTGAATCAAATTCAAATGTGTTCCCTCAGTGCCAACTTGGGAGATACCCGGACCATTGTTACCCACCCTGCTACTTCAACCCACAGCAAACTCTCTGCGGAGGAACGTGCACTGGTGGGAATCACCGATGGATTGATTCGTATCTCGATAGGTTTGGAAAACATTGAAGATATCAAATATGATGTTGAACAAGCCTTAGATAAAGTTATAGGATGATTGAAACTATTCTAAAAAATAGGGTACTGGTCTTGGACGGTGCAATGGGAACCATGCTTCAAAAGCTCGATTTCAACGAAGAAGATTTTCGTGGGGAACGTTTCAAGGACCACCCTTGTCCCTTGGGGGGCAACAATGATCTGTTATCACTTACACAAGCGGCCGCGATACAAAAAATTCATGAACAGTATCTCATGGCAGGGGCAGACATTATTGAAACCAATACCTTTTCTGCCACCTCGATTGCGATGGCAGATTATCAAATGGAGGATTTGGCCTACGAGCTCAACTTTGAGTCCGCGAGGATCGCAAAAGAAGCCGCTAAAAAAATCACCACACTAGATCCCAATAAGCCGCGTTTTGTCGCAGGGGCTATAGGACCTACCAATAAAACAGCCAGTATGTCCCCAGACGTTAAAGACCCTGGGTTTCGCGCTGTCGATTTTGATGCCTTGTCCGATGCTTATCAAGAACAAGTGTCAGGCTTAATAGCCGGTGGCGTCGATGTGCTTTTGGTAGAAACTATTTTCGATACTTTAAACGCAAAGGCAGCCCTTGGTGCCATTCAGCAACATTTTTTAACGCATAAAATATCAATACCCGTTATGGTCAGTGGCACCATAACGGACAATAGTGGAAGGACACTATCAGGGCAAACAGTAGAAGCTTTTGCCATATCCCTCTCCCATATGCCTTTGATGAGTATTGGTTTTAATTGTGCCTTAGGGGCAGGTCAATTACACCCCTATGTAGAAAGAATGGCCAAATTCTCTAATTTTTATACCTCCGTTCACCCCAATGCTGGATTGCCCAATGCATTTGGTGAGTATGACCAGAGTCCACAAGAGATGGCAGCACTGATCAAACCTTTTTTGGATCAAAATCTAATTAATATTGTTGGTGGTTGCTGTGGCACTACCCCAGATCACATTCGTCTCATTGCAAAAATTGCTGAGCAGGCAAGCCCAAGAAAAATTAATATCCCCAGTCATGTATAACCCTAAACGATATCTTACTCTTTCTGGTCTTGAACCACTGATTGTGAGTCCAGAATCCAATTTTGTAAATATTGGTGAAAGAACTAATGTAACAGGTTCAAGAAAATTTTTGCGGCTTATAGAAGAAGGAGATTTTGAGGCTGCAGTAGCAGTGGCTGCAGATCAGGTAAACGGCGGAGCTCAAATAATTGATGTCAACATGGATGAAGGCATGATCGATGGCAAAGCGGCCATGGTTCAATTTTTGAACCTTATTGCTGCGGAGCCCGATATTGCCAGAGTACCTGTGATGATCGACAGTTCCAAGTGGGAAATTATTGAAGCAGGACTCAAAGTAATCCAAGGAAAAGGAGTGGTCAATTCCATCAGCCTAAAGGAGGGCGAATCCACTTTTGTTGAACAAGCACAAAAAATAAAATTTTATGGTGCTGCTGTTGTAGTAATGGCTTTCGACGAATCGGGACAAGCTGATAATTTGGACAGGAGAATTCAAATCTGTGAAAGGTCCTATCGCATCTTGGTGGACCAGGTTGGTTTTCCTCCAGAGGATATTATTTTTGACCCCAATATTTTTCCTGTCGCTACCGGGATGGAAGAACACAGAAGTAATGCGTTAGATTTCTTTAAGGCTACCCAGTGGATAAGAGAGCACTTACCCTATGCAAATGTGAGTGGTGGAGTGAGTAATGTTTCATTTTCTTTTCGTGGAAATAATACCGTCAGGGAGGCCATGCATTCTGCCTTTTTGTACCATGCCATTCAACATGGAATGGATATGGGAATAGTAAACCCGACGCTCCTTGAAGTATATGACGAGATACCAAAACCTTTACTTGAAAAGGTAGAAGATGTATTACTGAACCGAAAAGAGGATGCGACAGAAAACTTGTTAGAGTACGCGGAATCCATAAAAGGGACAAAGAAAAAAATCAAGGAAGAGGATCACGCCTGGAGAAAACAAGATCTCCAAAAAAGGATCACACATGCCTTGGTAAAAGGAATTGATCAATTTATTATCGAGGACGTAGAGACCGCGCGTAAAGCTGCCGACCGTCCGCTCAGAGTGATTGAAAATGAGCTGATGACGGGAATGAATGTAGTGGGTGACCTTTTTGGATCTGGAAAAATGTTTTTACCTCAGGTGGTCAAATCTGCCCGGGTAATGAAAAAGGCTGTAGCCTATTTGCAACCGTTTATAGAGGCTGAAAAGGAAGGTAAAATTCAAACTGCTGGAAAAATATTGATGGCTACTGTGAAAGGGGACGTTCACGATATTGGGAAAAACATCGTCAGTGTGGTGTTGTCCTGCAATAATTTTGAAATAATTGACCTTGGGGTAATGGTCCCCCCCGAATTAATTTTAGAAAAAGCAAAAGAGGAAAATGTTGATATCATTGGCCTATCGGGACTCATCACTCCTTCCTTGGACGAAATGGTTCATGTGGCTAAGGAAATGAACCGATTGGGAATTAAAATACCCCTTCTCATAGGAGGGGCTACCACCTCAAAGGCCCATACTGCGGTTAAGATAGCACCGCAAGGGAATGCTGCAGTTATCCACGTAAATGATGCCTCAAGGGCGGTTACAGTTGCGAACAAGTTACTCAGCGAAGACATCAGCAAAACCTACACTGAGGAAATCGCAGCGGAATACCATTCTTTTCGTGAAAAGTTTTTGGAACGTTCCTCTTCTAAGTCCTATGTGGATATAAAAACAGCAAGAGAAAGAAAATACAGTATAGACTGGGAAAATTACAAACCGGTAACTCCAAGTTTTTTAGGGTTTAAGACCATTGAAAATCAAGACTTTAAGCAATTGGTTTCTTATATCGATTGGACGCCTTTTTTTAGATCTTGGGATCTACACGGAAAGTATCCAGAGATTTTAAATGATGAGGTTGTAGGTCAGGAAGCCACTTCTTTGTTTATTGATGCGCAAAACATGCTCAGAAAAATCATTGATGAAAGATGGTTGACAGCAAAAGCGCGTTTTGGTCTTTTTCCAGTCAATAGTAAAGGCGACGATATTCTGGTTTTTGATCCCAACAATCATGAGCGTGAAAGCTATCGTTTTATTACTTTGAGACAACAGCTCGAAAAAAGAGCGGGCCAACCCAATATTGCTTTGTCTGATTTTATTGCTCCTGAATCTTTTGGATTTAGAGATTACATGGGATCTTTTTGCGTTACTACCGGCATTGGGGTGGAGGAAATTGCGCAGCGCTATGAAAATCAAAACGATGATTATCAAAGTATAATGATAAAAGCATTGGCCGACCGCTTGGCAGAGGCCTTTGCAGAGTTTCTCCATCGGGAAGTAAGAACGCAGCACTGGGGATATTCACCCAAAGAACAATTTACAAACGAAGAACTGATCAGAGAAATATACAAAGGGATTCGTCCAGCCCCAGGCTACCCTGCCTGTCCAGATCATCTTGAAAAACAAACGCTTTGGGAACTGATGGAGGTTGAAAAGACAATAGGAGTCCGTTTGACCGAGAGTTATGCTATGTGGCCTGCTTCGTCTGTTTCAGGTTATTATTTTGCGCATCCTGAGGCAAAATATTTTGGGTTGGGTAAAATCAAAGAAGATCAATTAATAGATTACAGTAAAAGAAGAAATATAAACCTTGAAAAAGCGCGAAAATGGCTCAGTCCCAATTTAACATAAGCTTATGAAAGTAACAGATCACATAAAAAAGGCAAAGGGTAAAACTCAGTTTACTTTTGAAATCTTACCACCATTAAAAGGGCAAGACATTCAATCAATTTTTGATGCTATTGATCCTTTGATGGAGTTTAATCCACCCTTTATTGATGTAACCTATCACCGGGAGGAGTATAATTATATCGAACGTGAAAAAGGGCTTTTGGAGAAAAAGGTTATCCGCAAGCGTCCGGGAACAGTTGGGATTTGTGCTGCCATTCAAAACCGCTATCAGGTAGACGCAATCCCTCATATTCTATGCGGAGGATTTACCCAGGAGGATACTGAAAACTTTTTAATCGATTTAGATTTTTTAGGTATTGAGAATTTGGTTGCCCTTAGGGGTGATGCTGTTAAATCCGAAACTTATTTTAACCCTAATAAAGGGGGACATACCTATGCAAAGGATTTGGTGGTTCAAATCAACAACCTCAATCAAGGACAATACTTAGATGAAGAACTACTGAACTCTACTCCAACCGATTTTTGTGTCGGTGTGGCTGGGTATCCTGAAAAGCATGCGGAGGCACCGAGTTTAGAAAGTGATATACAGTTTCTAAAGGAAAAAATTAAAGCAGGATCAGATTATATCATCACTCAAATGTTTTTTGATAATCAAAAGTTTTTTGAGTTTAAAAAAAAATGCAGAGAGGCTGGAATTGATGTTCCCATTATACCCGGACTAAAACCCATGGCGACCTTGAAGCAATTGAATTTAATTCCCCATCGTTTTCATGTAGATTTGCCCCAGGAATTAATCAATGAGATCCAAAAAGCGAGCGATAATTCGGCGGTTTCTGAAATAGGTATCGAATGGTGTATCGAGCAGAGCAAAGAACTAAAGAAACATGGAGTGCCCTTCCTGCACTACTACAGCATGGGAAAATCTAAAAACGTAAAAAAAATTGCCCAAGCATTGTTTTAATCCCTTTGGGTAAGGGAGTTGAATCTTTTTTCTAAGCCTTTTATTTTTTGCTGAAGAGATAAAATTTTTAGACCATTATCGTGGGCAAAATCAAAAACAGCTGGGCGCATGTCTTTATCTTGATCAAAAGTCAATTCATAGTCAAAGTTTGAGGTGTTTACCACCGTTTTCACAAAGGGGATTTTTTGTAGGGCAACACTTTCAACACGATAATCAAAACTTACGGCGACCACCTGTTCGTCGTCTTTTTTAAGAGCCTCAACGGCTTCATTTAAAACCACACTTCCACGATTGAGGATAACCACTTGGTCGGCTACGGCTTCAACTTCTTGCAAGATGTGAGTGGAAAGTAAAACCAACTTTTCCTTTCCCAAAGTCTGTATTAACTTTCTGATTTCTATCACTTGGTTGGGGTCGAGTCCCGTTGTAGGCTCATCGAGAATGATATATTGAGGATCGTGGATCAGTGCAGCAGCCAAACCAACCCTTTGACGGTAGCCTTTGGACAAAAACTCAATTTTTTTATGTGCGTGATTCTTGAGTCCAGTTCTCTCAATGACTTGGTCTATGGGTGCTTTTTTTAAGGCATACAGATCTCCAACATAACTCAGGTATTCTCTTACATACATCTCTGGGTACAACGGATTATTTTCAGGTAGATAGCCCACCTGCCGCTGGATCTTTTTTGAAGCGAGCTTTAAATCAGCATCACCAACATGTATTGTTCCTTCCCACTG
Organism: Flavobacteriaceae bacterium; assembly: GCA_022428005.1. Taxonomy (GTDB): domain Bacteria; phylum Bacteroidota; class Bacteroidia; order Flavobacteriales; family Flavobacteriaceae; genus UBA8316. The sequence goes on along the minus strand of JAKMDI010000014.1, from coordinate 18,017 downwards.
GCTTAAGTAGCCAGTAAGTATTTTCATGAGGGTTGTTTTCCCAGCCCCGTTGGGTCCCAAAAGACCAATAACCCCCCTATGATTAAAGCTCAGCGAAACCTTATTTAAGGCAAGTGTACTACCATAGCTTTTACTGATATTTTGGATACGAATGCTCAATGATGGGTTATTTTAAAGTGTCAATGCTTTAATAGTATTCAAAGTTATATAAATATGATTTTGACTGTGAATTGAAAATCTAAATTCACGGTATTTAAATCATTACTCCGAGAATACTGTCCATGAACCAACTGGTGTGCACCGCTGTTTCACCCGGAGAGGGGTGGAGGTATCCGTCGCCAAAGAGCTGTTTTTGGATGTTTTCTACATGAGGAAACTGAACATGCTTGGGGTGGTCTATAGACAATTCTTCCGTCATTTTTCCTTCCTTAAAAAGCTGCACAGCGCGTTCCTCAAAAACAGAAAAAATAATTTTTCCTTGGTTCCCAAAAATTTCGACTCGATCCATGGACTCTATTCCAAAATTCCAAACCCCCATTCCAGTGACCCCTCCTTTGTGTAACCAACTGGCGCATACAGCATCTTTTGCATCGTAAAGCCCTTGCTGGTTTAGACTGATGCCTTTAGCATTTTCTATATCACCTAAATAATAAATAAACAGATCAAGACCGTGACTGGCCAAGTCGTCAAAATATCCACCTGGAGCGACCCGTGAATCCGTTCGCCAATTATAATTTTTTGAGAGATCTGTGGGGCTGGCAGGTTGACTTAAATGCCAATTAATATGTCGGACAGTGCCAATTTCACCATCTTCTAGCCATTTTTTAACTTGGACAAACCTGGGTAAAGACCTTCTGTAATAGGCAACAAAAAGCGGCGTATTGTGTTTTTTAAACGCTTCCGTAATTTGAAGGCTCTCGGCATAAGAAGGAGCCATAGGTTTCTCAATACAGCAAGGTTTATTTGCTTCGGCTACTTTTAAAGCATAGTTAAGATGACTGTCTGGAGGGGTAGCTATGTATACCGCATCCACTTCTTCGTCATGGATCAAAGCATCTGCGTCTGTGTAGTACTTGTCTACACCATGCCTCTTTGCATAATCTTTGACCTTTGCTTCATCTCTTCTCATTACAGCCTTTATTTCAAAACCCTCAGTTTTGTTAAAGGCTGGACCGCTTTTTACTTCGGTCACATCTCCGCAGCCTATAATACCCCACCGAATCAATTTCTTATTGTTTTTTGTTGACATTTTTTTAGTTTTCTATTGAAATGGAAAGTTATTATTTTCTTCTTTAAAGCGGGTTTTTTTTCCCTACTTTAAATAAAAAATATCCACTGGGGTTAGTGTTTCATCGATTTTGGGAAATTAAGATATCAGGTTTCGAATAACTGTAAAAAAAACAAAAAATGATTTGTTTTTGTAAAAAGCTATTATACATTTGTGCCATTATTATAAAAATGAACAATAACAGCTATTACAACGTTTACTTCTACTTCTATTCAACGGATAGAAGGACTTTGTAGTAACACAATATTTTGTATAAACTTAAAGTCCTGATTTATCGGGACTTTTTTTTTGAGCGATGCCTAAAAAAGTAGCCATACAAGGAATAAAAGGATCATTTCACGACCAGGTTGTGGAACAGTACTTCTCTGTCCCACCAGAACGGTTAGAGTGCTCTACTTTTGATGAACTAGCTCAATCAATTGATTCGGGAAAATGCGATCTTGGCGTAATGGCAATAGAAAATTCTATCGCAGGATCCATTCTGCCCAATTATGCACTCTTGGATCAATACGAATTGGTTATCACAGGAGAACATTTTCTGAGGATAGAACACAACCTAATGGCATTGCCAGGTCAAAAGATTCAAGAGATAGAGGAGGTGCATTCTCATCCAATGGCTCTTTTACAATGTAAGAAATTCTTCAGAAAACACCCCCAAATCAAGCTGGTGGAGAGTCATGACACAGCAGAAGAGGCATACAAAATCGGTGCGCAAAAATGGACGTCCAAAGCTGCCATTGCCAGTGTTAGGGCAGCAGAGATATATGGTCTGGAAATTTTAAATCCTTCAATTCAGACCATAAAAAACAATGTTACACGGTTCATCATTCTTCAGAAGAAAGAAGAAGACAAAAAAAACAAGGTCAATAAGGCCGCATGGAAATTTGTTTTGGACCACAAAAGAGGCAGTTTGGCCACCGCACTCAACGTGGTTAGTGACTGTAACTTAAACTTGACCAAAATACAATCCCTGCCAGTGATTGAGACTCCAGGGAAGTATGCTTTTTTTGTGGATGTTACCTTTGACGCCCTTTCAGATTACCAAAAAGCCAAATCACTGTTAGAGATTATGGCCGCCTCATTTAAAGTTTTAGGCGAATACCCAGCAGGAAAATTATGACAGCACGAAGACTCAATTCAGTTCAGGAGTACTACTTCTCAAAAAAACTAAGAGAAGTAGCGGCGATGGTGGCAGCAGGAAAACCGGTCATCAACATGGGGATTGGTAGTCCCGATTTACCGGCCCATCCGGAAGTTGTCAATGCTTTAAAAGATAGTTTTAATCATCCCAAAGTCCACCAGTATCAAAGTTATCAAGGGCTTCCAGAGTTACGATCTGCGATTGCAGATTTTTATTTAAAACACTATCAGGTAACAGCGGATCCCAGCTCGGAAATACTTCCTTTGATGGGGTCCAAAGAAGGAATCATGCACATCTCAATGGCTTTTTTAAATCCTGGAGATAAAGTGTTGATTCCCAACCCAGGCTATCCCACCTACGAGTCGGTAACAAAATTATTGGAGGCAACGCCCATTTTCTATGATTTATCAGCGACCAATAACTGGCAACCCGATCTTGAGAGTTTAGATCAGATGGACTTAGTGGGGGTAAAAATTATGTGGATTAATTATCCTCATATGCCTACTGGTGCCAATGCTGATGCAACTACTTTTTCGAAATTGATCTCATGGGCCAGAGAAAAAGGAATTTTGTTAATCAATGATAACCCTTACAGTTTTGTATTGACCGACAAGCCCCAAAGTATTTTGTCAGTTCCAGGAGCTATGGACGTCGCCATGGAGCTAAACTCTTTGAGTAAGTCATTCAATATGGCAGGTTGGAGGGTGGGAATGGTTTTGGGAAACAAAGACAATATTAGTGCCGTACTGAAAGTCAAAAGCAATATGGATTCTGGAATGTTTTTTGGAATTCAAAAGGGGGCTATTGCAGCCCTTAATGCCCAAAAAAAATGGTTTCAACAACTCAATGAGGTCTACCTTGAAAGGAGAAAGTTGGTTTTTGATTTGGCAGCACTTTTGGACACCGATTTTGACCAGAATAGCTGTGGGTTGTTTGTTTGGGCCAAACTAAGAGATACCCAAAAAACCGCAGTAGAATTCATCGACGAAATTTTACATAAACACCATGTCTTTATAACACCAGGTAGTATTTTTGGGACCCAGGGGGAGGGATACATCCGTTTTTCTCTTTGTGTCGATGCAACACAAATTAGTAAAGCAATAGAAAGAATTTCAAAAAAATGAAAATAGGGGTCATAGGAGTTGGTTTAATTGGTGGTTCACTGGCGTTGTCGGCTCGGGAACACATTCCCGACGTTGAACTGTATGGGAGCAATAGGAGTGCTGCCAACCTGAGGAAGTCAATCGACTTGGGATTAATCGATCAACCACTCGAGCAAAAAATGATCAAACAAATGGATGTGATACTCCTCTCTATTCCAGTGGATACTGCTTTGAGTCGGCTTTCTGATCTGCTGGATGAAATCAATGATAATGCATTGATAATGGATTTTGGCTCGACCAAAGCAGCGATTTGTGAAGCGGTGGCACTGCACTCTAAGAGAGGGCAGTTTTTGGCAACCCATCCTATGGCTGGAACCGAATACTCTGGACCGGCAGCTGCGCTACCCGATTTATTTACCAACAAAATTCAGATCCTTTGCGAAACCCATAAAACCCGTCCAGATCTTTTGGAATGGGCCCAAAATTGGTTCAAGAAAATAGGGATGAATTTAAGGGAGATGGACCCTGTAGAGCACGATCAGCACATCACCTATGTCTCACATTTATCTCATATCAGTTCCTATATGTTGGGTAAAACTGTTATGGAAAAGGAGAAAGATCAGTCGACCATTTTTGATATGGCGGGTAGTGGTTTTTCTTCTACCGTCCGATTGGCAAAAAGCTCACCCAATATGTGGATACCCATTTTTAAACAGAACAAACACAATATTAGCGATACCCTATCTCAATACATTGACAACTTAAATAATTTTAAAACCCTTTTGGAAGCCGAAAAATTTGATGAATTACACGATCAGCTATTGGAAATCAATGGTATTCGTCAGATTTTAGAGGGCATTTCAGAAACCACTAACAATAAAGAAAATGGAAAATAGTAAAGAAATGAGTAGTTGGTTGCACGATTTCGGATTGGATCACCCATTGGTGATCGCCGGACCTTGTAGTGCAGAAACCGAAGAACAAGTTTTAAAAATAGCCCATGAGCTCAAAGATACGGACGTTACGGTCTATAGGGCTGGTATATGGAAACCGAGAACCCGTCCGGGGATGTTCGAGGGTGTCGGTGCGATTGGTTTGGACTGGCTCAAAAAGGTAAAAGAAGAAACAGGGCTCTTAACTTCCACTGAAGTAGCCAATAAAGATCACGTCAAACTGGCGTTAGAGGCTGATGTAGATATTTTGTGGATTGGTGCTCGGTCCACGGTTAGCCCTTTTATTGTCCAAGAAATTGCAGATGCATTACAGGGCACCGATAAAATTGTATTGGTAAAAAATCCAGTAAACCCAGATTTGGCCCTATGGATGGGTGGACTGGAAAGACTCTACACTGCTGATATAAAAAAATTAGGGGTGATTCACCGAGGATTTTCTACATATGACAAATCCAAGTACCGTAATAATCCTGAGTGGCAAATAGCCGTAGAGTTTCAAAATAAGTTTCCAGACCTTCCTTTAATATGTGATCCTTCCCACATAGCAGGGCGCAGAGACCTTATTTTTGATTTGAGCCAAAGAGCATTGGATTTGAATTTCGATGGCCTGATGATAGAGACACATTGGGATCCTGACAACGCATGGAGTGATGCCAAGCAGCAGGTGACACCTGCCCGTTTGGTGGAAATCATGAATGATCTGAAAATCCGAAAAAAGACTACTGATGAAAAAGGATACCAAACGGAAATGGAAACTTTAAGAGAGCAAATTGATGTTTGTGATCAAGGAATTTTGGATGCATTGGGAAAACGCATGAAAATTGCGGAGTCTATTGGCCAGCTAAAAAAGGATAATAATGTCGCTGTTCTTCAAAACAAAAGATGGAATGAGATTTTAGACACTATGAAGGCGGAGGGCAATCAGAGGTCACTGAGTGAGGATTTCATCACAAGAGTGTTCAAAGCGATTCACCAAGAATCAATCAATCACCAAGAAAGAGTAATCAACGGATAGATAAAATAGGACTGAGATTAAAGCAAAGCACTTTTGATTCTTTGAACCGCTGTTTTAATTTCATCCTGTGAGGCGGCGTAGGATATCCTAATACAATCGGGATTTCCAAACGCCTCTCCTGTCACGGTGGCCACATGCGCCTCTTCCAAAAGTAAGAGGGCAAAGTCATTGGCATTTTCAATGGTTTTCCCTTTTATTGTTTTTCCAAAATAAGAGGAAACATCGGGAAACACATAAAAAGCACCTTGAGGCGCATTCAGCTTTAAGCCGGGAATTTCGGCCAATAAGCCTAATATTAAATTCCTTCTGTTGTTGAATTCGTCAACCATATACTGAATTTGATCCGTCGAAGCAGAAACAGCAGCAATAGTAGCACGTTGGGCGATACAGTTGGCGCCTGAAGTTATTTGACCCTGCATTTTATTACAGGCCTTGGCAATCCACTCTGGTCCACCAATATATCCAATTCTCCAGCCCGTCATGGCAAAGGCTTTGGCCACTCCGTTTACCGTAATGGTTCTGTCGTACAATTCTGGAATGGCGGCAATGCTAAAATGTGGTGTTCCGTAATTGATGTGCTCATAAATTTCGTCAGACAAAATATAAATGTCCGGATATTTTTCCAACACAGCTCCCAATGCCCTGTATTCCTCTTCGGTATAAATAATGCCACTGGGGTTATTGGGAGAATTGAACATTACCAATTTAGTTTTGGGGGTAATGGCCTTCTCCAGTTGCTCAGGGGTTATTTTAAAATCGGTTTCTATAGAAGAGGGGATAATGATGGATTTTGCCTCTGCCAGTGTTGCAATAGCAGAATAGCTTACCCAGTAGGGAGCAGGCAACAAGACTTCATCTCCGGGGTCGAGCAATACCATGCAAACATTGGCTATAGATTGCTTTGCGCCAGTTGAAACAACAATTTGTGAGGGTTGGTAATCCAAACCATTGTCTCTCTTGAATTTTGTGCAAATAGCCTCTTTGAGATCTGCATAACCATCTACGGGAGAATAGGAGTTGTAGTTGTCTTTCACAGCCTGTATGGCAGCGTCTTTAATAAATTCTGGGGTGTTGAAGTCGGGTTCTCCCAAGCTCAGGCCAATGATGTCAACACCATTGTTCTTCAGTTCTCTCGCTTTGGCAGCCATAGCTAATGTAGCAGAGGCCGGCAGGCTATTGATTCTATTGGATAACATTAATATTTAGAATTAGATTATTGAACATAAACAGGTTGCATTCCCATTTGTTTTAAGAATTTAAAATGAGAAAAAATGGCACTCCTCGTGGTCTTGTATTCGTTGTAAGGCAAATTAAATTCTTGGGCTGTTCTCTTTACAATTCTAGATATTTTAGTGTAGTGAACGTGAGAGATGTGCGGGAAAATGTGATGTTCAATTTGATGATTCAATCCTCCTGTAAACCAATTGACGATTCTATTTTTAGTGGAGAAATTGACAGTAGTTCTGAGTTGATGTACCGCCCAGGAATTTTTCATGGTACCCGATTTTGAATCCGGTAAGGGCATGTCTGCCTCACCAATGATATGTGCCAGTTGGAAAACAAGGCTGAGTATAAGACCCGCAGTGTAATGCATTACAAAAAACCCAATCAGCACTTTCCACCAAGTCAAGTGAAAAACGAAAATTGGCAATACAATCCACACTGAGAAATAAACTATTTTGGAGATGATCAGTCCTACCCATTGGACGGAATGACTTTTACTGTTGGCATAGGACAGATTTTTCTTCTGATAGCGCGTCAATTGAATAAAATCGGTTACAATAGCCCATTTCAAGGTTAATAATCCGTATAACAACACAGAATAAAGGTGCTGAAATCGGTGGTGAGGTCGCCACTCGGCGTGTTTGGAAAAACGTAAAACTACTCCAGCATCCAAATCTTCGTCGTGATCTTTGATGTTCGTATAAGTATGGTGCAAGACATTGTGTTGTACTTTCCAGTTAAACACATTACCCGCCAAAATATAAATACTACTTCCCATTAATTTATTAATCCAAGGGTACTTGGAAAATGATCCATGATTCCCATCGTGCATCACATTCATACCTACTCCCGCTAATCCAACACCTATGAGGGCTGCAAGAGGGAGTTTGTACCAATCACTGATATCTAACAGGAGGATTAACACAAAAGGGGTAACCAATAGCATGAACATCACCACTGTTTTGAGATACAGCTTCCAGTTACCTGTTTTGGCAATGTTATTTTCTCTGAAATATTGGTTGACTCTTTTATTGAGTGTGTTAAAAAATTCTTTGGATTCTTTTCTAGAAAAACGCGGGATGTTTTTTGTATTCATTTTTAGTTTATGTTCTGGCGTAAAAATATTGATTTTTATAGCATTCTCTCTACTTTTATGAAAAAACTACATTGGATTTCATTTTTAATTACTTTCCCAACCTCAACCATCACCAAAAAAATCAATTTGAATTATTATTTGAGCACTATAAATATTGGAACGATCGCATTAATGTTATTTCAAGAAAGGACATTGATTATTTTTATCTACACCATGTGCTTCATTCATTGTCCATAGCTAAATTTCTAACACTAAAACCCGACAGTAAGTTACTTGATGTAGGCACTGGAGGAGGTTTTCCAGGTGTACCCCTTGCCATTTTTTTTCCTGAAGTAGCATTCCACTTGGTGGACAGTGTTGGTAAAAAGATCAAGGTGATCGATGCGGTGATTAAAGAACTAGACATAAAAAATATTCATACCTATCACGAGCGGATGGAGCAGCTTGATATAAAGGTGGATTTTGTTGTCAGCAGGGCAGTAGCACCCTTGAAAACCTTGGTACATTGGACCGCAGATAAGATATCATCTGATCATCGTCACACCCTAAAAAATGGATTTTTGTGCTTAAAAGGAGGTGACTTGAAGTCCGAACTAAAAGGCTTTCAACAAGCAAGCGTAACTCCGCTCAGTTCTTATTTTGAAGAATCGTTTTTTGACACTAAAAAGTTGGTGTACTGCCCTTTAGGTTAGTTTAAGATAAATGGGGCTGATAATTTAAACGGGGGGATTTCAACATTGAATTTTTTTGTCGAGGAAAAGTCAATCATGATGTAGGCTCCTTTCATGGCGCCAACAGCAGAGGAGAGCAAACAGCCCGATTTGTATTTGTGAATCTCACCGGGGTTAATTACCGGTTTTTTGCCGACTACACCGTCGCCATTTACATATTGCGTTTTGTTTAGTGCTTCGATGATTTTCCAATGTCGCGTAAGCAGCTGAACGGAACTTTTTCCCTGGTTTTCAATTTCTATGTTGTAGGTAAAAGCATAGTGCAGAATATTGTCTTTGAGAAAACTTCCCTCAAAAGCTGTTACCACAGAAATTTTTATTCCCCTTGTTACCTGTTGAATCATTGAAAAGCAATTGAATTCCTAAGCTAATATAATTAAAAAACGTCTGAAAACACACAACTGTTCGAAATAAACCACTATTAGTCCATGATCTCAAAAGAGCTGGTTTTTCCGAATCCAATCAAACTGTCGTGCTGGTCTCCAAAACACCTGTAATAGACCAAAATTAAATAACGGTTCTCTGTCAAGGCGTGGGTCCCACTTACTGCATTAAGAAGAACCGAGGAGGGGGTCTTGGCTACAAATTTATAATTATAAATCCCCTGTTTTAGAAAGATCACACCCTCATAAATCTCTAAAGAGGGGTTAAAGTACATTTTGTTTACTTCATTTAATTGGTAATTATTAAACTTTCCATAAACATATATTTCTTGATCTTTCAACAGCATAGGGGTGGATAAACTAAAATGTACCCAGCTGTAATCTGCTTCTACAGCCCCATTTTCACTTCCCTGAAGAGTCCTTATTCTGAAATCTCCATTGAGATCTTGTATAAAACTATAAGGGTATCCTCTTCGAAAAAAATCAGGAGTTAAATATGTTTCATACAATCGGTTGAGCTCAACATAGCTCACATTAGCTGTTGTTATTTGAATATTCTTGGTATCAAAAAATAGAAATTCATTTCCCCCTTCAAACCGACTTTCAGCATCGTATCTGTATTCAAGACGAGCACCATTATTGTACTGAGGTTTTAAACCATTCAAGGCGGTTGTCCATTGCTCATTTTGCAAAAGGGTTACGTGCAGTTGATTTGCAGGATCTCTAAAAAATTCGCCTTCAGGTGGATTGATTGAAAATTGAATGCTTTGGTGGGTTTGGTAATATTCCAGAGCTCGCGTTCTGAAAACACCTGCTGTTACCGAAGAACCATTTTTATAGATTAAAAATTTTCTAGAAAAAACAATTTCATCTGCCTCGTTGTAAACTTCAATCATATAATTTCCAGAAAGCAGAAATTGTGTTTGTTCATTGGGCAATTGCAATTGATAATGGGTGTATGGCTGTAGGGTATTAAAAGAAGTTTGGTAATTTTCAATCCTAAGGTTGTCAAAACCGCGCATGTATTCATTTTGAAAGAGATTTGAAGGGGTCCAGTCGTGATTAAAATATTTTATTTTGTAATAATAATTTCTTTCGTCCGCATTCAGATCATCGAATTGGAGCTGAAAAAATTCATCCAATCGTACCAATGGAAATTGAAGGGTTTCCCCTGGTTTACTAAAAATTACTGTTTTGATGTATGCAGGCTCGGGATGTTCTAATGTATTTTGAGCAAATAGCAGTGTTGTGAAACTACACAATAAAAAAAACTGTTTAACCCTAAGATTTTGAAACATGTTACTAAATTAGGAATTTTAATGCATTTAGAGGGCTTGGATTTAAGCGGGTGTATTCAAAAGTTAAACGACTATTTAGAATTAATATAAATTATAATATTTTGCTATTTATTCATTTTTTAAGGTGGGTCTTAATTAGTAAATTTGTGTGATTTTAGAAACTTTCACATATGTCCACAGGGATTCGTATCCGCAAGGGTGCATCGATCAATTTGAAAGGTAAGGCTGAAAAAATTCTATCAGATGCTGCCCCTTCAAAAACTTATGCTTTAAAACCCGACAATTTTTTTAGTATTGTTCCTCGCATGATGGTGAAAGAGGGGGAGTCTGTAGCCAAAGGGGCCCCAGTTTTCCACTCCAAAGAAGACCCCCGTATCATTTTTGTTTCCCCTGTTTCTGGGCTAGTTAAAGAAATCGTTAGAGGAGCAAAAAGAAAAATTTTAAAAATAGTAATAGATAAAAAAAATAATGAGTCCGTTGCGCACAAGATTCCATCAACAAAATCGATGGATAGAAAAAAGGTTACGGAAATTCTTCTGAACAGTGGCGCATGGTCCTTCATTAGGCAGCGACCATATGGCGTTCTGGCGGATCCAGATATCACTCCCAAATCCATCTATGTTTCCACCTATGCCTCCGCTCCGTTAGATGTGGATTTTGATTTTTTGTTAAAAAATAACAAAGAGGACTTTCAGAACGGAATAAATGTTTTAAATCATTTGGCAGATGACCAGGTTAAGCTAGCAGTTGACAATAGCTTCTCAGGTTTTTTTGAAAAAATAAAGGGAGTAGAATTTCTATCGGTCAATGGTCCTCATCCTGCAGGTAACGTGAGTGTGCACATACACAAACACAATCCAATAAACATGGGTGAAAAAGTTTGGGAGGTACGCCCCGAGGATGTGGCCAACATAGGAATGCTGTTTTCTTCTGGCGAATTCAGTGCTAATAGGACTGTAGCAGTTGCAGGAGAATCTGTTTTGCAACCCCAATACTTAAAAACAACAATAGGCGCTGAACTTTCTTCCCTAACGGACGTCTCAGGATATGATGATACTGTTCAAAACCGCTTTATAAACGGAGATGTTTTGTCGGGTACTGCAGAGTCTTCCGATGGTCACTTGGATTATTTCAACAATCTCCTCTCCATCATTCCCGAAGGAGACCAATACCGTATGTTTGGCTGGTTGCCCTTTGTTGACAACGCCATCCCAAGCCTGTCCAAAACATCCCTCTCGTGGTTGTTTAACAAAAAAGGATACAGCGTAAATACCAATATGAACGGGGAAGAACGTGCTTTTGTAGTAACTGGTGAGATGGAAAAAGTTTTTCCGATGAATATTTTCCCCATGCAATTGCTCAAAGCGTGCATGGCTGGAGACATTGAAAAAATGGAAGCCTTGGGAATTTACGAGGTAATACCCGAGGATTTCGGATTGATCGATTACGCCAATACCTCAAAAATTGAGGCACAGGAAATTATCAAGGAAGGGATTGAATTAATGATAAAAGAAGTAGGATAAAAGATTGATTATGAGTTTTCTGAGAAAAAAATTAGATGCATTAAAAAAACCTTTTGGAAAAGGACAAAAATGGGAGAGATATGCACCAGCAATAAATGCTTTCGACACCTTTTTGTTTGTGCCAAAGCACACTACCCACACAGGTGCACACATTCGTGATGCTGTCGATTTAAAAAGGACCATGGTCACGGTCATCATAGCACTGGTTCCAGCATTGATTTATGGAATTTACAACACAGGCTACCAATATTACATTCAGACCGGAGAGGCATTTACCTTTTTAGATGCCTTCATTCACGGATCCATGAAAATTGTACCCATGATCATTGTATCCTATGTGGTTGGTCTTACGATAGAATTTATTTTTGCAGTCTACCGCGGCCATGAGGTAAACGAGGGATATTTGGTCACGGGTCTGTTGATACCCATGATCATGCCGGTTGACATCCCTTTGTGGATGGTCGCTATATCTGTAGCTTTTGCCGTTTTGATTGCCAAGGAAGCTTTCGGGGGAACGGGAATGAATATTTTGAATCCAGCTCTTACAGCTCGTGCCTTTGCTTTTTTCGCCTACCCGACCTATATGTCTGGTAACAAAGTATGGGTTTCTGAGGCTTCAAATATAGACGGTATCTCTGGGGAAACTATTTTGGGGACTTTGGCTGCAGGGGGAAATGTGAATTACAGTTTCTTTGAAATGTTTCAAGGAGCTGTCCCAGGATCGATTGCAGAAACATCCGCTTTATTTGTTTTGGTAGGGGCAATAATTTTAGTGGCTACCGGAATAGGAAGTTGGAGGATTATGATAGGAAGTGTTATAGGAGCTGCCTTTGTAGGTATCTTGTTCAACCTCTGGGGTGCTAATCCCTTGATGAGTTTTTCTTGGGTTAATCATTTGGTAGTTGGAGGCTTTGCCTTTGGCGTTGTCTTTATGGCCACTGATCCTGTTTCTGCTGCTCAAACCAATAAAGGGAAATGGGTTTATGGAATACTCGTGGGGGTGTTTTGTATTTTGATTAGAGTATTTAACCCTGCTTATCCCGAGGGCGTGATGCTGGCCATTCTATTGATGAATGTATTTGCTCCCACCATTGACCACTATGTCATTCAAGGAAATATCAACAAACGAAAAAAACGATGGGCCTCTGCCCTTAAAACCGCATAGATATGAACAGAGACAGCAACGGTTATACATTTATTTTTGCCGCCATAATGGTTTTTGTGGTTGCTTCTACCCTCGCATTCACTGCCAGTTCACTAAAATCCTTGCAGGCAGACAATGTGCGAAAGGAGAAAATGCAGAACATTCTATCCACCATTGGTATAGAAACCGATAGAGAAAAAGCAGAAACACTCTACAAAAAGTATATAGACGTAACTCTTGCCTTAGATCACACAGGTAAAAATGACGACTCTGTAGATGCGTTCAAGATCAAGCTGAATAGTGAAATAAAGAAACCTGTGGAGCAACAACGTTTCCCACTCTACAAGGCTCAAGTTGATAATACGCGATACTATATCATTCCCCTTAGAGGATCTGGTCTTTGGGATGCTATATGGGGTTACATCGCTCTGAAATCGGATATCAATACCATTCAAGGAGCTGTGTTTGATCACAAAGCTGAAACCGCTGGATTGGGTGCTGAAATTACCCAACAATGGTTTATGGATAGATTTAGAGAAGAAAAAGTATTCGACAGCAATGGTCAACTGGTGGGAATAAAAGTTTCCAAAACCAACAACGATCCTATAGACAGTGATAAAGAAGACCACGAGGTGGATGCTATATCTGGCGCGACAATCACTGGAGATGGGGTAACCGACATGATCAAAGAGCGACTCACCCATTACCTTCCCTATTTTGAAAAAGAAAAAGGTGAAGTTGCACTCCTAAAATAAACACTATGGCAGACCCAGAAAAAAGCTCCAAAAAACCAACCGTTTTGTTCCTAAACAAGGAATCAGAACCTTTGTTTTCCAAAAAGAACAGGGCATTACTAAGTGACCCTATGGATGACAACAACCCCATTACTGTTCAAGTTTTGGGAATATGTTCTGCTCTGGCCATTACGGTTCAACTAAAACCTGCTTTGGTGATGAGCCTATCAGTGGTGGCAGTGATGGGTGCCAGTAACGTCATTATCTCGCTACTCAGAAACTTAATCCCCAACCGGATCAGAATCATCGTTCAATTGGTAGTAGTCGCTTCAATGGTAATCTTAGTAGACCAGATTTTAAGAGCCTATGCCTATGACGTCAGTAAACAACTTTCCATATTCATTGGTTTGATCATTACCAACTGTATCGTAATGGGTAGATTGGAAGCCTTTGCCTTGGGCAATGGAGTTTGGAAATCATTCTTAGATGGAATTGGGAATGCTGCAGGGTATGGATTTATCTTGATTGTTGTCGCTTTTTTCAGAGAGCTTTTCGGATCGGGAAAGCTATTTGGTTATCAGGTAATCCCCGATGTTTTATATGAAATGGGTTATGAGAATAACGGACTCATGCTATTGTCCCCAATGGCGTTAATCACCGTTGGAATTTTTATTTGGATCCAACGCGCACGCAATCGCAAACTGATAGAAAAAAATTAAGCCATGGAAGGTTACATAAACTTATTTGTAAAAAGTATATTCATCGAAAACATGATCTTCGCCTATTTCCTGGGGATGTGTTCTTACTTGGCGGTTTCAAAAACTGTTAAAACAGCCGTCGGTTTGGGACTTGCAGTTATTTTTGTTTTGGCCATTACGGTTCCAATCAATTTTTTGTTGGACACCTACCTCTTGCGCCCTGGTGCGCTGGCTTGGTTGGACCCTTCATATGCGGAGATTGATCTGAGTTTTTTGAGTTTTATCATGTTCATTGCGGTGATTGCCTCAATGGTTCAATTGGTAGAGATGATTGTTGAAAAATTTGCTCCAGCGTTATACGGTGCATTGGGAATTTTCCTACCCCTAATCGCAGTTAACTGTGCTATTTTGGGAGGCTCACTGTTCATGCAACAAAAAGATTTTTCTGGTGTTTCCGAATCTGCAATTTATGGTTTGGGATCAGGTGTAGGTTGGTTATTGGCAATTTTAGCCATTGCCGCGATCAGAGAAAAGATTATTTATTCAAATGTCCCAGCACCCTTAAGGGGTCTGGGGATTACCTTTATTATAACAGGTTTGATGGCGTTAGGTTTTATGAGTTTTATGGGTATTAAATTATAGAAAATTAGAGATGGATTATTCAGTTATCGTAGCGAGTATTGTGGTTTTTTTGGCCGTGGTTTTTCTGTTGGTGGGAATGTTGTTGGGTGCCAAGGCAAAATTGTTACCCTCAGGGCCTGTTAGCATTTTGATCAATGGAGACAATGACGTAGAAGTTTCCTCAGGGAATACTCTGCTTACTACTTTGGGGAACAATAAGATATTTTTACCCTCGGCCTGTGGTGGCGGAGGAACTTGTATCCAATGCAAATGTCAGATTTTGGAGGGTGGAGGCGAAATCCTACCCACCGAAGCACCTCATTTTACTCGTAAAGAAATTGCGGAGGGTTGGCGATTGGGCTGCCAAGTTAAGGTGAAGGAAAATATGGTTATCCAAGTACCCGAGGAGGTTTTTGGAATTAAGAAATGGGATGCCACTGTAGTGCGCAATTGGAATGTAGCCTCTTTTATTAAAGAATTTGTGGTCGAGATACCCGAGTCAATGGACTATGAGGCAGGAGGATACATTCAAATAGAAATTCCAGAATGTGAGATTAATTACAGTGACATGGACATTTCGGCACACCCCGAAGAGCATCCAGGAGAAACCGATAAATTCAAATTAGAGTGGGATAAGTTTAACCTTTGGCCATTGACAATGAAAAATTCTGAAACAGTTGAGCGTGCCTATTCAATGGCGTCCTATCCAGCTGAAGGGAGAGAAATTATGCTCAATGTTCGTATTGCTACTCCACCTTGGGATCGAAAAAAGAACGATTGGATGGATGTCAATCCCGGTATTGCATCTTCCTATATTTTCTCCAAAAAACCTGGAGACAAGGTTACCATATCGGGTCCTTATGGAGAATTTTTTATCAACCACTCCGAGGCCGAAATGCTATATGTAGGTGGAGGTGCTGGGATGGCCCCCATGCGCTCTCATTTATATGAATTGTTCCGAACCCTGAAAACCGGTAGAAAGGTGACTTTCTGGTATGGAGGTCGTTCTAAACGAGAGCTTTTTTACTTAGATCATTTTAGGGCACTGGAGAAAGATTTTGAAAACTTTAAGTTTTATGTGGCCCTCTCCGAACCCTTGGAGGAAGACAACTGGAAAGTAAAAGATGGCTTGGACGGAGAAGGAGACGGTTTCAAAGGATTTGTCCACCAATGTGTGATCGATAATTATCTAAACGATCACGAAGCTCCAGAGGACATGGAAGTCTATTTTTGTGGTCCACCATTGATGAACCAAGCCATTGAGAAAATGGCCGACGATTTTGGGATTCCACCCGAGAATGTTCGCTTTGACGATTTTGGCGGGTAAATGCTTCAGGATCAAGATATTCATAAATTGGCCATGAAGGAGGTGGGCGATCATCTTTCAGAACATGGTTTTGAATTTTTAGCGGTAAACTCACAATTAGAAAAAGACCCACAGTTTGTTTGTTTGAAAAACAAAAAACTCCACTTCATTGTGGTCAGGGGTTGTGTGTATCCAACAAATCCAAAGCTTTTTGATCAACAACTTATGGAAGAGGTAAGGGATCATGGAATAAAGTACAAAGCAACTACCTATTTCGCTGGGGTAGGGTTTGCCAATGCCAAAGACTATGATCTTCCATTAACGCAAAATGATAAATATGCCGTTAACTTCGATGGGCTCCAAATTATGCAGTAGTCTGCTGATTATCGTTTTACAGGTTTCTTGCCAACAACCCCATCCACAGGTTAAGTATTTGAAGGGATTTGCATTGGGAACTTCCTACAACATTCAGTACGATGGAAATGCCTCAGAGGAGGAAATTCAAAATGGAATAGACACCCTATTTTATGAATTAAATCGATCGCTATCCACCTATTTACCACAATCTGATATCTCTAAAATAAACCATGGAGACACCACGGTGGTTGTAGACCACCATTTCAAAGCCGTTTTTGAAAAGGCTACAGAGGTTTGGAAAGCCACAGGCGGTTATTTCGATCCCACTGTTGGCGCTCTGGTAAATGCCTATGGATTTGGACCCGAAAACGCTATCTCGGTCATAGAGGCTTCGCAAAAAGACAGTCTGCTTCGCCTCACAGGTTGGGAGAAAGTTACCCTGACAGAACAGAATACCATCCTAAAAGAATACCCAGAAATTTATATCGATTTCAACGCATTGGCCAAGGGATATGTGGTAGATGTTATAGGAAATTTCCTACATAAAAATAACAGCACCAATTATATGGTGGAAATAGGCGGGGAGATCGTAGCCAAAGGAATAAGTCCTAAGACCCAACAGCCTTGGAAAATTGCAATCGATGATCCCAGAGAGGAATCTCAAAGTCGGTTTATCAAAACCCTTTCATTGGAGAATCAGGCCTTGGCAAGTTCTGGGAATTACAGAAAATACAGAATGGATCCCAATACGGGGGAGCGCTATGTGCACTCCATAAACCCGATAACAGGCTCTGCATATAAATCAAATATACTCAGCACATCTGTTAAAGCACCAAATTGTATGACTGCCGATGCCTGGGCGACTGCACTGATGGTGATGCCAATCGAAGAAGGAAGAGCTTTGGTTGAAGAAATTCCTCATATTGAAGCACTTTGGGCCACAGCAGAGGGAAATGATTTCTCTATTTTGACTTCAAAAAACTGGTAGTTTTTCTTTTTTTGGTAAATTAACCATTACCAATCTTATAAATATCCTACTGATGTTGCTACTATACTTTCGAGTAATTGTAAAGCTTTTTCCTATAGTTGCCCTATCACCAGCTTTTTCTCAAATAACACTTTTTAGTGATCTATACATTGCACCTAAAAACGAGTTGCACATAGTTTCAGGCAACCTTTATTTTGAAAAAGGAAAAATCATTACCAATAGAGGAAGTAATGCCGGAGTGCTTTCCTTTTCGAAAGGGAGTAGTTGGGAAAATGCCAATCACAACAGCCCTTTTGGTTGAACGTTTATCGGGTCAAAAATTAGTCTATCGGAGTGATTTAGAAGGGAATCAAATTGAGCAAAAAATTAATACTGAAGTCACCTTTTTAGAAAAAGAAATCAAAAATCTAAAGC
>JAKMDI010000010.1 GCA_022428005.1 Flavobacteriaceae bacterium | reverse complement strand
TGCACATACCTTATTCAAATATAAGTTCACTGACCCCCTCAAACACTTTTTACCCTGCCTACAATGTCAAAAATTAACGTACTGATCGTAGAAGACGAAAAAGAAAACGCCGAACTTCTTCTACATTTTATAAAAAAATATTGCCCCATGATCGCTGGTGTTGATCAAGCTGGAACCCAACCGTTGATGGCTAGCGCTGGGCATTATTTAACGATTAAAAAGTAGGTTCCAAATATCATTACATAGAGCAGTCCACAGCAAACTAAAAAAATTATTACGTACAAGGCTGCAGAGAAAAAATCAAAACCGTCTCTGAATTGACGTAAAATATTAATGGCCACCAGATAGCAGCAAAATGCAAAGAGAATGGATAGAAAAATAATCATAAGTAGGTTTTTTTAATGTATGGGCGTTTATATACATATCATTGAGTATAAGTATTTGAGGTAAAATAAAGATACAAAAAAAACAGAACAGTCCTCTAAGAGATCATGTTGAGAAATTGCACTTCTTTTGGGGTGAGCATTCTCCACCGGCCTCTGGGGAGGTCTTTTTTGGTGAGTCCCGCCAGTAACACCCGATCCATAGCGGCCACTTTGAGGTCTCGTTTTTGAATCATTTTTTTCAGTAAGCCTGGGCCGATATTTACGGCATCGATTCCGATCTCCTTTTTGGTTCCACCGAGGATATATGCAGCGGATTTTACCTTGTGTAGCTGTCCCTCAATCCGAACCCCGTTGGTAAGGGCCTCCAAGTCTTCTGCATCAGCGTTATCTTCTAAGATGACTTGATATAGGGTATTGTAACGCGACTTGGGATTTGCCAACTTTCGGCGAAGCTTTTCGTCGTTGGTCATCAACAACAAGCCGGTTACGGTTCTTCCCATATCTCCCACCGGGGGGAGCTTTTCGGATTGGGCAGTGCGAACGAGTTCTTGTACCGATTTTTTGATATTACCTCCTTGCTGGGTCGCGACAAAGCCTTTGGGTTTGTTTAACAATAAATACACGGGAGGGCTGGACTGTACCGGTTGGTTGTCATAGCGGACTTCATCGCCCCGCTGAACCTGAAAGCCCATGGCGGTGACCACTTTGCCATTGACCGTTACCAATCCCATGGCGATGAGCTGGTCTGCTTCCCTACGGGAGCATATCCCAGCATTGGACAAAAATTTATTTAAACGGGTCCCGCCTTCCTTTTTCGGGTTGTTTTGATTTTCTTTTGCTGGCATAGTACTCCCGTTGTGTATGGATTTTTTTGTGTTAAACCGCAGCACGTTGTGCCACAATGGAGGTCAAAGGTACGTTTTTTTGCAGTGGAGCCCCACCCCCATCGCTTTAATCGCAATTGAAAGTATGGATGGCTTGGAGTGGGTAATTTGTGTTGTTTTTTTGCACAGCCTCCCAGTCTGCAGTAAATCCCAAAAGGAACCCTCCTCCTCCCGATCCACAGAGTTTGAGATAATATTCATCGTTTGCCAAACCTGATTTCCAGAACTGGTGAAAAGCGTTTGGGATCATGGGTTTAAAATGCTGTAAGCTGAGCTCCGACAGTCGTTTTACACTCTGCAACAAGGCGACCCATTGTCCCCCGAGTAAGCGGGAGATACTGTGCTCGGTCTGTGCTGTAAATTCAGGAAAGCTGTTATTTCGAAATTTCTGATCTTTCATTTTTTCTAAAAATAATCGTACCAATGGTGCTGTTTCCCCTTGGGTGGCCGTGTCCAGAATAAAAATAGCGCCTTTACCCTTCGGCTGGGCAAGAGGAATTTCAATGGTTTCAATGCGGTCCTTGCCGTGGATGAGCAAAGGGCGTTGCAGATAACTGTTGAGTGGATCCAATCCTGAAGATTGTCCATGGAAAAAGGATTCCATGGCCGCAAAAGCTTTTTTTAAAGCGATCATTTCTTTGAGATTTGGGGTGGGCTTTACGGGTATTTTATCGAGGGCATACTGATGGTAGAGCGCGGCTACCAATGCACCACTGCTGCCCAGGCCATAGCCTTGGGGAATGCTGCTGTTGAACGCCAGTCCTTGATCCAAGTCCGTTTTAAGGGTTTTCCAATTCAAGCTAAGCGCAGTTTTTTGTAGGTATTCCAGAAAGCTGCGGATGTTTTGGTTGGAGGCCCTGTGGAGTGGGTTAAAAAGCCCTCCGACTTGGAGCTGGCCGGAGTATTCAGAATAGGGAATGGAAAGTCCTTTGGCCCCTTCGATGATTCCATACTCTCCAAAAAGTAAAATTTTTGCAAAAAATATTGGCGCTTTCATGCTCCTGTACTATAATTTTTGTGCTCCCGTTCCCAACTGATCTGAAATGTATTGCCCATCCTGACAATGCGCGAACAACTCAGATTGGATAAAATCTGTGATGGGTTGCTGCTGTGCTATGGGATAGAGTAAATGGACATTGGCACCAGCATCGAGAGTAAAACAAATGGGCAAGTGGGTTTCTTTTCTAAAAGCCACTGTTTTGTGGATTATGGCAAGGGTTTGGGGTTGCATCAATACAAAACGAGGGTTGGAGGTCATCATCATCGCGTGGAGGGAAAGGGCTTCTGCCTCTGTGGTATCGATGAATAAGTCCAAGTCGCCCGTGGCGAGTGCCGTCTTTATATGATTTAGATTTTGGTGGGCCTGTTCAAATCGCTGGGAGGCAAAGGGGTGTCCCTCCATCAGTCCGTGGCCCAGGGTGCTGCTCACTTTTTTCTGTCCTTTGTCCACAATCAAAATGCTGTCCTGGTAATCGTTAAAAACACTGTGAAGAGCGGTTTCGGGGGCAATTGCATAGAGGTCACTGCTGTTGGAATAGGCGGTGCTTTCGCCCCATACCATTAGGGGTCCAGCGATACTTCTCGCCGCACTTCCCGATCCCAATCGCGATAGAAAAGAAGCCTTTTTTAAGGAATCGGCTTTGCTCCACTGGGGGTGGTGTTTTTTTTCAAAAGCCACCACACACAATGCCAAAGCCGCCATGGCGGATGCGGATGAGGCAATACCGCTGCTGTGGGGAAAAGAGTTCTCGGTGGCGATGGACAAATGGTGGTTTTCCAAGGAAGGCAAATAGGGATAAATCCGATCTAAAAACTGCATTATTTTGGGATGGAAGTCCGCTTTTTCCTGCCGATCGAATAAAAAATCAAAAGCGGTATCATTAGCTTTTCGGGGCCTGAAACGCACTTCGGTTTTGGTCACACATTGGGAGAGGGTAAAACTAATGGAAGGATTTTTGGGCAGCTGTTGGCCGTGTTTCCCCCAGTACTTTACCAAAGCAATATTACTCGGGGCCTGCCAAGCAGTGTGGAATTCGCCCTCGAAATTTTTTGAAAAAACAAATGAGTCCTCGATCATTAAAACAAAGATACTTGATGCTCTGGGTGGAAAAAAATATTGGTGGTCGAAATTGCGTAGTTTTGTGTATGAAGAAAAATATGTTTTTCACTATTGCGGTAGCTTTGGTGCTGTGCTTGGGGGTTGGTTTTTTAACAGGTCAGGCTACCCAACTGTCGGTTAAAACATGGTACACGACCATGGAAAAGCCTTTCTTTACGCCCCCCAACTGGCTTTTTGCTCCTGTTTGGACCCTACTTTATGTGATGATGGGGGTGGCTGCGGGCAGGATTTGGCACCGTGGTTTACAAAACAAAAAAGTAAAAACCGCGTTGTATTTTTTTGGACTTCAACTGTTGTTCAATGGACTCTGGTCAATGGTGTTCTTTGGATTGAGAAATCCTATATTGGGCATGCTCGTAATAGTGATACTGCTTTTTCTGATCTTAAAGACGGTCCAAAATTTCAGAAGGGTTGATCGGTTGGCGGCACTACTACTTTATCCCTATCTGCTCTGGGTTGGTTATGCAAGTCTGCTCAATGGCGGGATTGTTGTGCTTAATTTTGTGTAACTTATAGGTTATAAACCAAACCTACTTACATGTTCTCAAAATCTACCCTGGTGGGTACCTTAGTCGGCTTTGTCTATCTATTTTTTAGCGGATGGTTTTTTTACGACTATATCGCTGCAGATTTTTTTTCACAACACCAGCAAAATTCAACTGTTAACATTGCGCCGGATATGAACTATATCACCTTTGGTGTATTGGTTCAAGCCTATGTCATTTCTCTGATTTACAGTCGCTGGTGAAGGGGAGATTATCGCGCTATTAGTGGCTTTAGGATGGGTGCTTTGATGGGTGTTTTTGTTGGATTGGGGATGAACATGATCAGCTTGGGAACTTTAGCATTGATTGATTTTGAGGCGGCTGTGGTGGATGGCGTATGGAGTATGGTAAATTTTGGAATCGCAGGTGCTTTGAACGGTTGGATTTTCAGAGGGTTTAATTGAATTTAACTGTGTGGGGAATACGCTTTTAAAAAGAAAATGACGTTTCTATCTATAGGGGGGTATTGATTAGATAGGAATTGTTTTTTTAAAAGCAACTTTAAAAAAGAAGAATTTTCCTACACGCAAAGAAGGGCTAAATAGATGCAGTAACCAATTATTCGGGTGCTAATTCTACTTTTAGCCCTTCTAATTTTTCATCCATTTGTATCTGGCAGCCCAACCTGCTGTTTTCTTTAACGTGGAAAGCTTCAGAGAGCATGGCTTCTTCATCGGGAGATTTTTCCTGGAGTGGGTGTTGGCTCAGCACATAGCACTGGCAAGAAGCACACATGGCCATGCCTCCACAAGTACCTTCGACAGGGAGTTCATAGGCTTTACATATTTCCATAAGGTTCATGGCCATATCGGTAGGGGCCTGCAAAGGGTGTTCTTGACCGTCCCGATCAATAACTGTGATGTTAATTTCCATTTACTCGATGGTTTTTATGGTAGATTTTTGGGCTTCTTTACGGCTTCCGTCGAAACCTGAAATACCGCTTACTGTGGTGTATTTTAAAACATTTCTTTTGTCGGGGTAGATACGCTGAAACGCACTTTGGCACATTAAAGTCGCCTCGTGAAAGCCACAGAGGATGAGTTTTAGTTTTCCCGGATAAGTATTGATATCTCCAATGGCATAGATACCAGGAATATTGGTTTGATAGTCCAAACTGTTGTTTACTTTGATGGCGTTTTTTTCAATTTCGAGTCCCCAGTGGGCCATAGGTCCCAATTTGGGTGTAAGGCCAAAAAGTGGGATAAAGTAATCCACGGGCTGTTCTGCTGTGGTTTCTCCGTGGTTGATGGTAAGTGAGGACAAACGGTTGTTGCCCTCTAGGGCGGTTACCTCTGCTGGGGTGATCAGCTGTATTTTATTTTGATTTTTAAGGGCCTGCACCTTTTCAACGGAGTCCAATGCTCCTCTAAATTCATTGCGCCGGTGAATGAGCGTGACTTGCTCCGCCACCGATGCCAAGACAATGGTCCAGTCCAATGCGGAGTCTCCTCCTCCCGCAATAAGTACTTTTTTATTGCGGTATTTCTCAGGATCTTTGATGATATAATCCACCCCCTTGTCCTCCCATTGCAGCAGATTGGGCAAATCGGGTTTACGGGGCTCAAAGGTCCCCAGCCCTCCAGCAATAGCAACGACCGGGGCGTGGTGCTGGGTACCCTTATCCGTGGTGACCACAAAACTGCCATCGGCTTGTTTTTCAATATCTTGCGCGGTTTCGCCCAGGGTAAAACCCGGCTGAAAAGGTTGGATCTGTTCCATCAACTGATCGACCAAATCTCCAGCCATTATTTCGGGTCGTGAGGGGATGTCATAAATGGGTTTCTTGGGGTAGATCTCGGCACACTGCCCACCAGGTTGGGCCAAAGAATCGATGAGGTGGCATTTTAACTTGAGCAGTCCCGCTTCGAATACGGCAAACAGTCCCGTGGGACCTGCGCCGATGATGATGATATCGGTTTTGATCATTTTTACTCGGCCTCTACGCTCACGACTTCCTCGATCTGAGGGACGTACTTTTTTATGGTCATTTCCACGCCAGATTTTAATGTCATCTGATTGACGGTGCAAGACACACAGGCGCCGTGGAGTTGCACTTTTACTTTTTTGTCATTTTCTATGGCCACCAATGAAATGTCACCACCATCGGAGGCTAAAAAAGGTCGGATCTCGTCCAATGCTACCATTACTTTTTCTTTGATCTCTTGTGAATCCATATGTTTTATTTTATAGCAGCACAGCCCACCATATTGGTGATGGCCACGGCCTTGGTTGGAGGTAAATTGGTATTTCTTTTAAGCAGTTGGGTGACCAAATTCTGGGTCAGCTCTACTATGGATTGTTGTACGGGGGTCCCTTGCTGGAGGGCAGCTGGTCTTCCCAGGTCGGCAGCTTCTCTCACACTTTGTACCAAAGGGAGTGCGCCCAGGAAAGGAACATTTTTGTCTTGTGCCAAGTGTTCTGCTCCTTGTTTACCAAAAATATAGTACTTGTTGTCGGGGAGTTCTTCGGGGGTGAAATAGGCCATATTTTCGACAATGCCCAAAACCGGTACTTGAATGTTATCTTGTTGGAACATGGCAATCCCTTTTTTGGCATCTGCTAAGGCTACATTTTGCGGTGTGCTAACAACCACAGCACCATTGAGGGGGAGTGACTGTACAATGCTCAGGTGAATGTCTCCAGTTCCTGGGGGAAGATCGATGAGTAGAAAGTCTAACGTGCCCCAATCTGCGTCAAAGATCATTTGATTCAGCGCTTTTGCAGCCATGGGTCCCCGCCATATCACGGCCTGATCGGGTTGGGTAAAGAATCCAATGGACAATATTTTTACCCCATAATTTTCGATAGGTGCCATTTTGGATTTACCGTCTACATTAACGGAGAGGGGTCGCTGACCTTCTATGTCAAACATGGTAGGGATGGAAGGGCCGTAGATATCGGCATCCAAAACACCTACTTTACAGCCCATTTGGGCAAGTGTAACGGCCAGGTTGGCAGTAACCGTAGATTTTCCAACCCCACCCTTTCCAGAAGAAATGGCAATAATGGAATCAATTCCAGGGATGGCTTTTCCTTTGATGGGGGCAGGCTGTTGGGGCTTGTCTACTTTGGTGTTGATCTTGATCTTGGCCTTGGGGTGAACCTTTTGATGAATGACCTCGAGTAGGGTTACCTCTAATTTTTTTCTCGCTTGCAGGCTGGGGTTGGTCAGGCGCACATCGATATCGATTTCATCTCCAAACACCATGATGTTCGATACTGCCTTACTGTCAATCAAATTTTCACCTCCGCCAGGGGCCGTGATTGTTTTGAGTGCCTCCACCACATCTTGCTTATTGAATTTCATCTCCAGCGCGCTTTTTTTATAGCTTACAAATATACTTTAATCTGTTCGGAAACAAAAGTTTAGACTTCAATTTCAAAGGGGGGAAGTCCGGTATTTGGATCCCAAAAAACGGTATTGAAATCGACCACTTGATCTTCTTTGACCGAAATCCCCTCGTTTTCGAGTAATTGCTGCATTAATTTGGAACCTGGGAAATGGTGCTTTCCTGTCAGTAGTCCATTTCTGTTGACTACCCTGTGGGCGGGTACTTCGGGGTAACTGTGGGCGGCGTTCATGGCATAGCCCACCATTCTTGCGCTTTGTGGATGACCCAAATATTTTGCAATGGCGCCATAGGAGGTGACCCTCCCTTGGGGAATCTGCTGGACCACTTGATAAACTTGGAGGAAAAATTGAGACATCAGGCGAATTGAAATTGGAGGTAGGTAATGGGCTTATTTTGCTCTAAAAACATTTTTTCGTAAAATGTTTGCACCGCCACCGCTGTTTTTGGGGCATGGGGATTGTTATAAATGTCATGGTGGGCGTAAATCAATTCAAAAGCAGGGTCGTTTGTGATTCCCAGGGTGTATCCGAAAAGAAATGCACTGTCTGTTTTGAGGTGAATACTTCCCTTGGGGTGTAAAATCTTCCGGTATCGTTTTAAAAAATCGGGATGGGTGAGGCGGTGTTTTGCCCTTTTAAATTTGATTTGTGGATCGGGAAATGTGATCCAAATTTCTGCTACCTCACCGGCAGCAAACAAGGTGTCGATCAACTCTATTTGTGCCCTGATAAAGGCCACTTGCTCGCGATTTTCCTTTAGGGCTGTTTTGGCACCCCGCCAAAACCTGGCCCCTTTGATATCTATACCGATGTAATTCCTTTCGGGATTTTGATCGGCAAGATGCAAGGTGTACTCTCCTTTTCCACAGCCCAATTCTAAGACAATGGGGTGGTCATTTTTAAAAAAATTTTTGTGCCAATGTCCTTTGAGGGCGAAGGCATCTTTCTCCAAAACCGCCCTTTCGGGTTGGATGACGTTTTTAAAAGTTTCATTCTCCTTAAAACGTTTGAGTTTGTTTTTGCTTCCCATAGATGAGTAAAAGAGCCAATTGATGAGTAAATTTAACCAAAGGGAAATTAACTGGGAGGCTTAGTGCTTTCTTTCTGATGGGATTCAAGGGTAAAAGAAAATTCTGACCCTACCCCAATTTTGCTTTCTACCAGAAGTTTTTCTTGGTGGGCCTCAATGATGTGTTTTACGATGGCCAGCCCCAAACCAGACCCCCCTCCTTTACGATTTCCAGATTTGTCCACACGATAGAAACGTTCAAACAGTCTTGGAATGTTTTCCTCCTCTATGCCTTCGCCATTGTCTGTAATTCTGACCATTATTTTTTCAGGGCTCAATCTTTCAACACCCACTTCTGTTTTTCCTTCCTCTAATCCGTATTTGATCGAGTTGATGATGAGGTTGGTCAGGACCTGCTGGATGCGTTCCATATCGGCAAAAACCATAATCGGGGCAGTGTATTCTCGGTCAAAGGACAGGCTAATATTATTTTTTGTGGCTTGCATTTCCAGCAGATCAAATACGTTTTCTATAAGTTGAATCACATCAAAATAGCTGCGGTCTATGGTTTGAATTCCAGACTCAAATTGGGTGATAAGATCAAGGTCTTTAACAATATAAATCAGTCGATCAACCCCCTTTGATGTTCTTTTTAGATATTTATTTCTTATGTTTTTGTCTTCAATTGCTCCATCCAAAAGGGTGTCAACATAGCCTTGAATTGTAAAAAGCGGAGTTTTAAGTTCGTGCGAAATATTACCAATAAATTCTTTTCGATAATTTTCCTTGTCTTTGAGCAGTTCAATTTCTAATTTTTTGTCATCAGCAAACTTCTGCATACTGAAGCGGAGTGCTTCCATGTCAGACTGAATGGTTTGCTGACTCATAGAAACACCTGATGGGGCCAAGTCGCTGTAGATGGTATTGATTTTTTTTAGGATAAAACGCTCTATTCTATAGTATATCAAAAAGACTGAAAACACGAAAAATAGAACAATTAGGCCTGCCATGGCGAACACGGTGACTGTATTGATCTCGAATTTAAAAATTAGGAATAGGATTGCAATTAATACCACAAGCAACACAGCCAACAAGGCTGAAAGCCTTATTGCTACTCGGTAATTCTTAAATCTTGACACTTAATTATTTGGGGTTTCTGAATTTGTATCCGACTCCCTTTACGGTTTTGAAGTACTTATCTCCAATTTTTTCTCTGAGCTTTCTGATGTGCACATCTATGGTTCTGTCGCCAACTACCACTTCACTACCCCAAACAATTTCCATTATTTTTTCTCTTTTAACCACCTTATCGGGTTTTGAAGCCAAAAGAAATAATAATTCAAACTCTTTTCTGGGCAAAGAGAGCGTATTACCGTTTTGGGTGACTTCATATTGCTCTTTGTCGATGATCAGTTTACCGAATCTTAATTTTTCGGTCTCCTCTTCTTTTTTCAGCCTACGGAGCAATGCTTTGATTTTCGAAACTAAGATTTTAGGCTTAATGGGCTTGGTGACATAATCGTCTGCACCTGCATCAAAAGCAGCTACGTAGGAATAATCTTCCCCTCGTGCTGTGAGAAACATGATGATGGTATTGTTAAATTTTGGGTCTTTTCGAAGTATTTCGCAGGCCTCAATTCCATCCATCTCTGGCATCATAACATCCATGATGATGAGATGGGGAAATGTTTTCTTCGCTTTTTTTACTGCCTCACTTCCGTTGGTGGCTGTTTTTACCCGATAGCCCTCCTGGTTTAAGTTGAACTTTATAATCTCGATGACATCGGGTTCATCGTCTACCAAAAGTATTTTTATGTCTTTTTTTTTCATGACGTAATATTTATAAATATAAAAAAATCTATAACCGTTTAGGTTAATTAATTATCAAATTAATGCTTTGGTCCGCAGCGCCGTATAATTTTATAAATTTGAGGTGTATAAGCTTTTAGAATTTGAGACTTACAGTTTTCCTTTTTTTGCTCATGACTTGTTTGCGCCTCGCTGCGCAACAGGGAGCTGTGGACTCTTTTAATAAAAATTCTGAGGAAAAATTAGCGTTCCAGCTATACCCCAATCCCATGACAGGAAATACGCTAAATATTGTTTCTGACCACACGGACTTAATGACCGTATTGATTGTCAACATATTGGGTGAAGTTGTTTATGAAACCACTACCTATGAGCATTTTATTACCCCCAACAATTTAAAAGCAGGGATCTACATTGTAAAAATAATTCGGGGAGGGCGCCAAGGCTTAGGTCGCTTGGTGGTTCCCTGAGCCCAAAAAACGCGGGTATTGAAGGATGAAAGAGAAGGATATGCTTGACTTTTGGGAGGTGGAAACTCCCATTGAATTTGAGGCTTTGGCCTTGAAGACTTTTAAATTTCAGTACCATAACAACACTGTTTATCGCTCTTTTTGCGATCTCATAAACTGCAATCCCGTTGAGGTTCATTCCTCAGATGACATTCCTCATCTGCCCATCACATTCTTTAAATCTAAAAAGGTGATCTCTTTTGATGCACAGCCTACCCAGTTTTTCAGCTCGAGCGCCACTACGGGGGTACAAACCTCAAAACATTTTTATCGCAGCTTGGTCGATTATGAAATGAGTTTTAAGAAGGGTTTTGAATACTTCTATGGTCCTGTAAACCAATACACAGTATTAGCATTATTGCCCTCCTATTTGGAGCGTTCGGATTCTTCATTAATCTACATGGTTCACCAGATGATTCAAGAAAGTGGACAAGAAGAAAGCGGTTTTTACCTGAACCAATGGGAAGCCCTAAAAAGTAAATTACTGGAGTTGGAACAAAAAGGGAAAAAGACGCTTTTGTTGGGCGTTTCGTTTGCCCTGATGGATTTTATTGGGCGTTATAAACTGAGTTTGGAAAATACGATCGTGATGGAAACGGGGGGGATGAAAGGCAGAAGGAAAGAATTGACCCGAGAGGCTCTTCATGAGAAGTTGCGCGAAGGATTTGGGTGTAAAAATATTCATTCGGAATACGGTATGACCGAATTATTCTCACAGGCCTATTCGAACGGTGCGGGAATGTTTGCTTGTCCTCCTTGGATGCGCATCAGTGTGAGAGAAAATCAAGATCCTTTCCACCAACTGGGATGGGGTCAGAGTGGTGGGTTGAATATTATTGACTTGGCCAACCGAGATTCTTGCTCATTTATAGCTACCCAGGACCTGGGAAAGGTACACGCTGACCAACGGTTTGAAGTATTGGGCAGGTTTGATGCCTCTGAAATCAGGGGGTGTAACTTAATGGTAATTTAGGCCATTACCTCAACGATAAAGTAATTTTTTTTACCCCTTTGCAACAGCACATATTTTCCATCTATGAGGTCATTGGCTCCGATACTGTAATTTTCATCCACCTTAGATTTATTGACCGAAATGGAATTTTCTTTTAGCGCCCGACGTGCCTCGCCGTTGGAAGATAAAAATTGGGTTTTGGATGCCAAAAGAGCAATCATGTCAATCCCTTGATTCAGTTCAGCCAGGGATATCTCAGCTTGGGGCACCCCCTCAAAAACTTCTAAGAAAGTCTGGCGCTCTAAATTTTTAAGGGCCTCAGCCGTTGCTTTTCCAAAGAGAATTTCACTGGCTTGTATGGCTTTTTGGAGTTCTTCCTCTGAATGGACCATGCGGGTGACTTCTTGAGCGATGGTTTTTTGAAGCAACCGCTGGTGGGGGTTTTCGTGATGTTGACGGATCAAATCTATTATGGCTGTTTGTTCTAAAAGCGTAAAAATCTTAATGAACTTTTCGGCATCTTCATCCGAGGCGTTGAGCCAGTACTGGTAAAATTTGTAGGGGGATGTGCGGTTTTTGTCCAACCACACATTTCCACCCTCTGTTTTCCCGAACTTTGTGCCATCGGCTTTGGTGATCAATGGACAAGTAATCGCAAAGGCTTTCCCTTGAAGTTTACGACGGATGAGTTCGGTCCCAGTAGTGATGTTTCCCCATTGATCGCTCCCTCCCATTTGCACCTTGCAATCCATGTGCTGATAGAGGTGCAAAAAATCATAACCTTGGAGTAATTGGTAGGTAAATTCTGTAAACGACATACCTTCTTTGGCTTCACTGCCCAATCTTTTTTTAACGGAATCTTTTGCCATCATATAATTGACGGTGAGGTGCTTTCCAATGTCTCGGGAAAAATCGATCAGTGTGTAGTCTTTCATCCATTCCAGGTTGTTTACCAGTTGGGCTGAGACAGGGTTTTTCTCATTAAAATCGAGAAATTTTTGCAATTGACTTGCAATACCTTTCAGGTTATTATCGAGCGTTTTGGCGTCCAAGAGGTTTCTTTCATCGGATTTCCCGGACGGGTCTCCTATCATGCCTGTGGCGCCACCCACCAGGGCAATTGGCCTGTGGCCGGCTTTTTGGAAATGGATCAGAATCATGATTTGAACCAAACTACCAATGTGGAGTGAGT
Organism: Flavobacteriaceae bacterium; assembly: GCA_022428005.1. GTDB lineage: Bacteria > Bacteroidota > Bacteroidia > Flavobacteriales > Flavobacteriaceae > UBA8316. Next base: position 27,213 of record JAKMDI010000010.1, on the reverse strand, counting down.
CGGCGGTGGGATCAAAACCAATGTAACCTGAGGTGGTGTTTTGGTTCAAATAGTCCTCCGTTTCGGGTGTGATGTCGTGCAACATCCCCCTCCAACGAAGTTCTTCTACAAAATTTTTATGCATTACATCGATTTGGTCACAAAGATATATTTATGCCCTAAAACAAAAAATTATTATTTAAAAAGCATTAGTTTTAAATTATGGTTTTAGTCACGGGAGCAACGGGTTTCATCGGCTCAAATTTAATGTGCAAGCTGGCAAAGGATAACGTTTTTCCAGTAGCACTATTCAGACACGAGTCAAACAAAGAGCGGGTCTGGAAACTTTTTAAATCGAATTTTTCTGACGCGAAAGCACGCTTCGAAAAAATTACTTGGAGGAAAGCAGACTTTCGAAACTATCCCAGTTTATCGGCTGCTTTCAAAGACATCACCTATATTTACCATTGTGCAGGTTTTATCTCTTTGTCGCATAAAGACGCTAAAAAGCTGTTGGAAATTAATGAGAAGGGGGCTGCTTTTCTGGTAGATCTGTGTTTGGAAAATGTGATCAAAAAATTGGTTTATGTCAGTTCAATTGCAGCCTTGGGAAACGACCCCACCCATCCCATTATCGACGAAAACACCCCCTGGGACAATCACACAGACAAGACCCCCTATGCCTACTCAAAATACGGTGGCGAAATGGAAGTTTGGCGGGGAATGCAGGAAGGCTTGAATGCTGTAATTGTAAATCCTGGGATCGTACTGGGGGCAGGCAGCCCCTTTGAAAAAATTATAGATCGTTATAAAAAAGGATTTCGTTGGTACACATCAGGAACCCACGGCTATGTTGGTATCGATGATGTAGTCGAGGTGATGTGTCAACTCATGCAATCAGAAATTCAGGGGGAACGATTTATTTTGGTTGCTGAAAATTGGTCGGGAAAAGCACTGGCCCTTCAACTGAGGAAAATGTCCCATCACAGCAATCGGGTGATGCATTTATCCAAAAGCCTACTTTTTCTTTTTTGGGTTTTAGAGCATATTGGTGAGTTTTTTGGCCTGAGAAAACGCTCTCTAACGCGGGCGATGATTTTGAGTCAGTATGCGTCAAAAAAGATGAATGGCGAAAAAATAAAACGCTATATCGATTTTAAATACACAGCGGTTGTAGACTTCCTGAGATAAGCACCAACCGATGGGTTTACCGTTCGTCCTCATCCCGATTCATTTCCACTTGAATGCTGTCTTTAAGGTGGGTTAGTTTGCGCTGGGTTTCTTTGAAAATGGTGAGGTATTTTTTGGGGTTTTGAGCGTAATATTCTTGGCTGGACGCCAGCTGTAGGCTATCGATTCCGTATTTATCAATAAGGTATTGTTCTACCAAAAGGTGGGCTTTAGCGGAGTCTGCATAGCCATTGCGTTTGATGTTCTTCATTAAAATAATGTCCATCATTACATCAGACATCTGCGCGGGAGGAATGAGATTATCAGGGGGTCTGTTGTCCCCAAATTCTGAACAGGCTCCGAAAAAAAGCAGCAACAGCAATAAAAGTATCCTTGAATTCATCGATCGAATGTTAATCTTTTACCGAGAGCACTTTCAATAATTTCGCCTTCATTGTAAACCAAATTTCCATTGACAAAGGTTTTGACGACACTGCCTTCAAAAGTGGTTCCCTCAAAAGGAGACCAACCGCATTTGTACAAAAGGTTATCCTGGGTCACTTTAAATTTCTTTTTGAGGTCAACCAGCACCAAATCGGCATAGTAGCCTTCCCTGATGAACCCCCGATTTTGAATTCTAAAAAGGAGGGCGGGATTGTGGCAGGCCTTTTCAACCAGTTTTTCTAGAGTGATTTTAGCTTGATTTACTGCCGTTAGCAGAGCGGGGTATGCATGTTGGACCAGCGGACCACCCGATGGGGCCTTGGTGTAGGGATTTTGTTTTTCCTCCCATGTGTGGGGGGCGTGGTCGGTGGCCAAAACATCAATTCTATCCTCGTTGAGGGCTTGCCAAAGTGCATCCCGATCAGTGGTCTTTTTTACGGCAGGATTCCATTTGATCGCAGTTCCTTTTTCGGCGTAGTCCTCCTCTGAAAACCAAAGGTGGTGGACACAAACCTCGGCGGTGATTTTCTTTTCTGTGATGGGAAGCTCATTTGAAAATAAGGCTGTTTCCTTTGCTGTAGAAAGGTGAAAAACATGCAGTCGAGCTCCCGTGGATTTGGCCAGTGCTATGGCCCGAGATGAGGAAAGATAACAAGCCGTTTCGCTCCGGATTTTCGGATGTTTTTCGATGGGGATATCGTCTCCAAACTGGGCAATGTATTCCTCTAAATTCTTCCGAATGGTTTTTTCGTCTTCACAGTGAACGGCAATGGGCAAATCAGTACTTGAAAAAATATTCCTTAAAACTTGCTCATCGTCAACCAACATATTCCCTGTGGAAGATCCTAAAAATAATTTTAGTCCTGCGGCACGCTGGGTATCAAATGTCTTGATGTCCTCTAAGTTATCGTTGGTTCCGCCGAATAGAAATCCATAATTCGCTATGGAATTTTTTTTAGCCGTGCGCAATTTGTCTTCCAAAGCCGCTTGGGTCGTGGTTTGGGGTTGGGTGTTGGGCATTTCGAGAAAAGAGGTAATCCCACCGGCTACTGCAGCACGAGACTCGGAGGCTATTGTGGCTTTATGGGTTAGCCCTGGTTCCCTAAAGTGTACTTGGTCATCGATCCAACCTGGTAAAAGGTGAAGACCCGTAGCATCGATACAAAGTTCGTCTCCTTTGGGTGCAATATGATTGCTGATTTTTTCAATAGTATCTCCCTGGACTAAAATATCTTTTTGGGATACCAATCCTTCGTTCACCAATTGGGCATTTTGAATTAATATTTCCCGCATCAATCTCTATTAAGTAAATGATCTAATTGTAAAATTAAGACGGATGGTAGTGCCTCCCAAATTATTTTCCCATTCATTTTGGAGGCGCCCCTAATTCTGTTGGTAAATACGATGGGATGCTCAACGCAGTTGAAGCCTCTTTTCCATAGCTTGAATTTCATTTCAATCTGAAAAGCATAGCCAACAAATTTTATTTTCTCCAGATTCAATGCTTCCAAGGCAGTTCTTCTGTATCCTACGAATCCTGCAGTAGGGTCCTTAATGGGCATAAAAGTTGTCCACCGGACATATAGGGAAGCGAGATAGGACAGTAGAATTCTGCTCATTGGCCAATTGACCACATTGATGCCTTTTATGTATCGGGAACCAATGACCATGTCTTTATCTTCCCTCAAGTAAGAAAGCATGGGGGCCAGTTCCTTGGGATCGTGAGAGAGGTCTGCATCCATTTCGAAGATAAAATCATATTTATTTTCGATTGCCCAATTAAATCCATGGATGTAGGCCTTTCCAAGACCTTCTTTACTTTTTCGTTCCACATAAAAAATTCGGTTGGGATGATTCTCTACCAGACCTTTAACGACATCAATGGTTCCGTCGGGGGAGCTATCGTCAACTACGAGTATATTAAAATCTTCTACCCTCAAGGTCAATTCTATGATCTTTTGGATGTTTTCAACCTCGTTATAGGTGGGGATGATGACTAATGCTTTATTCATGGCGCTTGGGTAAAAATACTAAATCGTAAACAATAAAATGGAGAATAGAATTACTTCCTTAATTTTATGGGATGTTGCAATGGTCTGACCAATTATATCCACAAGAGGGGTGGGTCCCTTTTTTAATCATTTTGATTTTTGGACTCTTTGTCTTTGTATATCAGCGACACCCCCGCCAGATGAGTATGCTCCTTAAATTTTGGAGGATTGACAGCTACATAAAAATATATAACAAGGAAAAATTCATCAAACTCAACCATGCTGTCAATTTATTTTTGATCTTCATCTCTTTGGTTACTTTTTCTTTTTTGGCGGATGCTGCATTTAAATTAGCGCCCACAGCGCCGGTGATTCAAATCAATTTTTTTTCAACTGCCTTATTTTTATCTGGGTTTGTTATTGGTCGGTATATTATATTGTCATTAATTTTTAAAATATTGGGGAAATCGGATCTTTTTCAACAAACCATTTTTAAGAGTCTTGGAAATTACGGCATGATGAGCCTTTATTCATTTTTGTTGTTTTTAATTTATTATTACAATTTTTACGAATCCACCCTGTTTATCGCATCATTAATCCTTGTGGTCTGCTGTTATGTTTTTGTCAGTCATTTTTTAATTTATTTGAGAATATTAGGAAGTAACCCAGGACAGTTGTTTTATATAATTTTATATCTTTGTGGATTCAAAATAGCGCCTTGGCTTTGGCTCTATAAGTTAATTTTTTAGACAAAAGCAATACTCGAAGATATATGAAAGTGAAGACTATTTTGGTTTCCCAGCCTGAGCCTGCAAGTGAAAAATCCCCATATTCAAAACTAAAAGAGAAACACAAGTTAAAAATTGATTTTCGTCCTTTTATCCACGTAGAGGGATTGTCTGCCAAAGAAGTTAGGTTACAAAAAATAAATTTTTCGGACTTTAACAATGTGATCTTGACCAGCAGAAATGCTGTTGATCATTTTTTTAGAATCACTGAGGAAATGCGTTACAAAGTACCCGATGCTACTAAATATTTTTGTCAATCGGAAGCGGTGGCCTACTATCTTCAGAAATATGTAGTGTACCGCAAACGTAAAATTTACGTAGGTCAAAAAAGTGTCAACGACCTGGAAGACATTTTTAAGAAGTTCGAAAAAGAAAGCTTTTTGTTGCCATCTTCCGATGTTCTTTCTCCCAGTATCCCCAACGGACTGGACGCCATGGGTGTGAACTGGCAACGTGCCCAGCTGTATAAAACTGTGGTGAGTGATTTGTCAGATTTAAGAGATGTCTACTATGATGTATTGGTCTTTTTTAGTCCATCGGGGATAGAGTCACTGATGAAAAATTTTCCAGATTTTGAGCAGAACAACACACGGATCGCTGCCTATGGCAATGCAACGGTGTTTGCTGCAGACAAAGCAAAATTGAGGATCGACATCAAAGCTCCAACTCCGGATACTCCCTCCATGAGTATGGCCATTGAAAAATACATCCTCGAGAACGATTAATAGACCATTACTATCCTTGTTTTGATTGAATAGTATTTTTAATCAACAATATCCAACCCAGTATCAATAGGCCTCCTCCAATTGGAGTTATGGGTCCCATCCAAGAAAAATCTACAGGGGTTAGTTTTCCGGCACAAAGTATAAATATGCTGAAGGAAAAAAAGATTACTCCCCAAAAAAACAATCGGAAAATCCACTTGCTCTGCAACATTGGTATCTGCGATACAATTAATAAACTCAACCCGTGATACATCATATAGCGTATCCCTGTTTGGAAAGAAGCCAAGACCTCAGCCTCAAAGATCGACTTTAGGGCATGACTTGCAAAGGCACCTAAAATAACGGATAATAGGGCAAAACTTGCACCAGCTAAGACGTACTTTTTCATGGATTACACAACTATATAATTTTAATTTAAAGTTATAAATTTATTATTTTTATTAATTTAAAAATTGTTTTTTATTAAATCTTTAAACCTTGAAGACCAAAAACGAAAAAGTATTGATTGATGGCTTGGACAAGATTATTCTCCGTGCTTTGATGCTCGATGCCCGCAAGTCGATTAATGAAATAGCAAAATCTGCAGGCATCTCTGGAGCGGCAGTCCACCAACGTTTAAAAAAACTAGAGGGCTGTGGTCTAATTTCGGGTTCTCAGATAATTTTAAACCCCAAAATATTAGGGTTTACAACCGTAGCGTTTATCGGAATATATCTGGACAAAGCTGTGAGAAACCCCGAGGCGGTAAAGCAACTGGAAAAAATCCCAGAGGTAATTGAATGTCACTATACCACAGGACATTGGAGTGTGTTAATCAAGATCATTTGTGAGGACAATGAGCACCTGATGTCTTTATTAAATCATAAAATTCAAGCCATTGAAGGGGTCTCCAGAACGGAGACTTTTATATCCCTGAATCAGCAAATCAAGAGACAAGTTCAATTGTAACCCAACTCCATCATTTGTTCTTACGATTTTTGAGGGCAAAAACAATGATAAAGAGTTGGAGAACTCCAGAAACCAGGTTGGCGACCATTACTGCAAAACTGTTGATCAGCATTCCATAGCAGAACCAGGTGCAAATCCCTGCAAACATGATGAGGTACATGCTTACGGAAACACCGCTGGCATCTCTTTTTTTCCAGATCTTAAGAACTTGTGGAACAAATGCAAAGGTGGTCAAAACGGCGGCAATGAGTCCAATAATTTCTATCTGTAGGTCGGTCATCAAACTACGATATTGATGATCTTACCGGGTACTACAATAATTTTTTTAGGCGCTGCCCCCTTTAACTGATCTGAAGTCCGGGCTTCCTTCATAACGATCTCCTTAATCTCCTCTACCCCCAAATCAAGGGACAGGTGGAGCGTGAACCGCATTTTACCATTAAAAGAAACTGGATACTCCTTTGTTTTTTCAATGATTTTAGATGCGTCGTATACAGGGTATGGCGCAAAAGCAATGGTCTGTGTGTGTCCCAAACGCTCCCACAATTCTTCGCAAAAATGAGGTGCAAAAGGAGAGAGTAGAACCAACAGGGGCTCCAAAATAGATTTATTCGAACACTGAAGGGCAGTTAACTCATTGATGCAAATCATAAAAGTGCTCACGCAGGTATTGAATGACAAACGGTCCAAGTCTTCGGTAACTTTTTTAATGGTTTGGTGCAGAATCTTTAAACTTTCCGCTTGGGGAGAAGTATCGGTAACAGACCAATTATTTTGGTGGTAGAACAATCTCCAAAACTTCTTGAGAAAATTGTGGACACCAGATATCCCCGCGGTATTCCAGGGCTTGTCTTGCTCAATAGGTCCTAAAAACATTTCGTACATCCTGAGGGTATCAGCGCCATAAGTGTCACATATTTCATCGGGGTTGACCACATTGTATTTCGACTTAGACATTTTTTCCACCTCTCTCCCCACAATGTATTTTTTATTTTCCAATATAAATTCGGCTTGCTGAAAATCCTGCTGCCATTGCTTCACTGCGTCCAAATCCAGCTCGTCTTGGGCATTTACCATAGAGATATCTACATGAATGGGTTCAACAACAGCATCGCCAACCAATCCTTTTGACACATAGGTATGGGTGCCTTTTTTACGGTAAACAAAAGCGGAATTCCCAAGAATCATCCCCTGATTGACCAGCTTGTTGGCGTATTCTTTATGATCGACATGGCCCAAGTCAAAAAGCACTTTTTGCCAAAATCGGGAGTATAAAAGGTGTCCCGTAGCATGTTCACTCCCCCCCATGTAGAAATCAACATTTTTCCAATATTTTAGTGCTGCTGGGCCTACCCACTCCTTTTGATTTTGAGCATCCATGTATCTGTTAAAATACCAGCTGCTTCCTGCCCAACCAGGCATGGTGTTCAACTCGAGAGGAAAAACAGTTTGGTGATCAATTCGATCATTAGAGACCACCTCTTGCTGGGCTTCGTCCCAAGCCCATTTTTTTGCCCTCCCCAATGGGGGTTTGCCCTCTTCGGTTGGGAGGTATTTTTCAATATCGGGCAATTCTAAAGGCAGACAATCTTCGGGCAGGGGTACTGGGATATCATTTTTAAAATACATGGGAATGGGTTCCCCCCAATACCGTTGACGGCTGAAGATGGCATCCCTTAATCTAAAATTCACCGTTCCCGCCCCGCATTTTTGGAATTCCAATTCATAAATCACTTTTTCCATGGCACCTTTGTAGTCCATACCCTCTAAAAACCCTGAGTGGGTAAGGACAAAATTTTCTTTGTCGGAGAAAGCGCCTTGGGAAATGTCTTTCCCTTTAAAAATATTTATGATGGGCAGACCGAAATGGGTAGCAAAATCAAAGTCCCGCTGGTCACCTGAAGGGACTGCCATAACCGCCCCTGTTCCATAGCCTGCCAATACGTACTCTCCAATCCAGATGGGAATCCGCTGCCCCGTAAAAGGATGGAGCGCATGGGCCCCGGTAAATACTCCACTGATGGATTTTACATCTGCTTGGCGTTCGCGATCAGATTTTCCCGCTACTTTTTCGATATAGCCTTCTACAGCTTTTTGTTGGTCAAGACTTGTGATTTTTTTAACGAGGGGGTGTTCTGGGGCAAGGGTCATGTAGGAAACACCAAATACGGTATCTGGACGGGTGGTAAAAACCTCTAATTTTTCAGGGTGGTTTTCGATTTTAAAATAGATGCTTGCCCCTACCGATTTACCAATCCAATTTTTTTGCATCTCCTTGAGCGCGTCGGACCAATCCAAATCGTTAAGGTCTTCCAACAATCGATTGGCATAAGCGCCAATTCGCATGCTCCACTGCCTCATTTTCTTTTTGGTAACAGGATGACCTCCGCGTTCTGAAACTCCATTTACGATTTCGTCATTTGCCAAAACTGTCCCGAGTGCTGGACACCAATTAACTTCTGTATCAGACAAATAAGTGAGGCGGTAGTGCAGTAAAATTTTTTGTTTGTGCAAGGAATCGAAACCATTCCACTGGGCAGCATCGAAAACGTGGGTTTCAGGATCACAGTGGGCTTTTACTTTTTTATTACCCTCCTTTTCAAATCGTAAGATCAACGCAGCAATCGGTTTGGCTTTATCTGCATCGAGGTCATAGTAGGACTCAAAAAGTTTTAAAAATATCCACTGGGTCCATCGGTAATAACTTGGCACAGAGGTACGCACTTCACGATCCCAATCGAAAGAAAAACCCATTCTGTCCAATTGCTCGCGGTAACGGTTGATATTGGTGGTGGTTGTTTTGGCAGGATGCTGTCCGGTTTGTATGGCGTATTGTTCTGCGGGAAGTCCAAAAGAATCGTAGCCTTGAGGATGCAAGACATTAAACCCTAAATGTCTTCTGTGGCGGGCAATAATATCACTGGCGATGTATCCCAACGGATGGCCTACATGCAATCCAGCCCCAGAGGGGTAGGGAAACATATCGAGCACATAATATTTTGGCAAATCGCTGTGGTCGCTGGCCCTAAACGTTTTTTGGGAAGCCCAGTAGGCCTGCCATTTTTTTTCAATTTCCTGAAAATTATAGTTCATCTAAGACCATTTTTTTGAATGCGTAAAAATAAGCTTATTGCAGGAAAGGAAAAAGTTTCTGACACGCAAGGTTTTTATTGCTTAGGGTTTTTTAAATTTATAGAAATATTTTTCTGTTGAAACAGCTGCCCGAGGAAAAGTTTAATAAAAGAAGGTTGATCTCCACCTACCTGTCGGTGGTGATCTGTATTTCTTTGGTTTTATTCCTCACTGGGATGTTGGGGATTTTGCTTTTGAACTCAAAAAAAGTTGCGGATTACTTTAAAGAACAAATAGTAATGACCATCTATGTGGACGATGGGGTAAAAGAAATTGAATTAAAACAGCTTCAGAAAACCCTGAGCCTCAACAAGGCTACCAAGAAGGTCAATTTTGTATCTAAAGAAGAAGCTTCCCAACGCCACGCCAATGAAATTGGTGAAGATTTTATGGAGTTTTTAGGATATAACCCCCTGCTCAACTCTATAGACGTCTATTTTAAAGCGGCCTTTTTAAACCCTGCTATGGTTTCCAAACTGAGTAAAGATATAGGTATGTATAGCTATGTAAATGAAGTGGTTTATGATAAACCACTTTTAGATTTACTGGACGAAAACATTAAAAAGATAACATTCTGGATGCTCGTAGCCAGTGGTGTATTTATTTTGGTGGCCGTATTGTTGATCAATAGTTCCATTCGATTGTCTATTTATTCCAAAAGGTTGATCATCAAAACCATGCAATTGGTTGGAGCTACCAAAAGGTTTATACGTCGCCCTTTTATCCAAACGCATCTGCTGATGAGTTGTATTGGTGCGGTCATTGCCATGGGAGGAATGGCTGTTGTAATTTTTGAAATGCAAAAAAAGTTTCCTGAGCTAAAAATTCTTCAAAACCCAACAGAACCTGCTTTGGTTTTTATCGGCGTATTTTTACTGGGTATGTTGATCACCCTACTGAGCACCTTTTTTGCAACCCAACGATATCTGAATTTAAAATCTGACGCCGTTAATTAAACCCCGATATATGAGCCAAGAAAGCCAAAAAAAAGTAATATTATTTGGAAAAAGGAATTATAAATTTCTTCTTCTTTCCCTTTCGTTGATTGCGATAGGATTTATCTTGATGTCGGGAGGTGGGAGCGATGATCCCAATGTTTTCAACCCAGAAATTTTCAATTTTAGAAGAATCAGATTGGCCCCCACCATAGTACTTCTCGGTTTTGGTGTAGCGATATACGCCATTTTAATGCCTCCAAAAAAAAATAAATGAACCTTATAGAGGCCCTAATACTCGGGATTGTTCAGGGTTTAACGGAGTTTCTTCCCGTATCCTCCAGCGGTCATTTGGAGTTGGTTAAAGCTATTTTTGGGAATGATTATGAAAAAAATCAAGGGTTGATGCTTACCTTGTGTTTACACGCGGCTACCGCATTTAGTACAATTTATGTGTTCAGAAAAGACATTGGAACGATCCTCTCTGACCTGATTAACTCAAAGACTGGTGCAGGAAAGGCGTTTGGTGTCAAAATCATCATTTCTATGATTCCCGCTGTTTTTATTGGTCTTTTTTTTGAGGATTTTATCGCGGCATTATTTGATGGGAATATAGCTTTGGTCGGTTCGTTATTACTTGTGACGGCCATATTGTTATTCTTTGCAGACAAGGTGAGGGAGAGTCGCAACGACTTGAGTTATCTCTACGCACTCTATATCGGGATCATTCAGGCCATTGCCATTTTACCCGGAATCTCTAGAAGTGGCGCCACCATCGCACTGGCGGTGTTATTAAAAATAGAAAGGGACAAAGCCGCACGATTTTCTTTTTTGATGGTGGTTCCGTTAATCCTGGGTTCCATGGCCAAAAGTATAATCGATGGAGATCTGACCCAAGATACGGCATCATTTTTTCCTTTGTTGGTCGGCTTTATCGGTGCTTTTATTACGGGCGTATTCGCCTGTAAATGGATGATCGCATTGGTAAAAAAAAGCAAGCTGAAATATTTCAGTTTGTATTGCATTATAGTGGGTACGTTTGCCCTATTAATGAGTATTTGATATGGACTTGTCGTTGGATTCTATAGTAGAAGGTCAGCTGTTGTTAATGGATAAACCCATAGAATGGAGCTCTTTTCAGGTCGTCAATAAAGTAAGGTCTGCGCTTAAGAGAAAATACGGACTAAAAAAGATTAAGGTGGGCCACGCGGGGACTTTAGATCCTTTGGCCACAGGATTATTGGTGCTATGTACTGGAAAAATGACAAAAAAAATTCAGGAAATTCAGGGGCTTGAAAAAATGTATACGGGGACCATTACCCTTGGTGCTACGACTCCCTCCTATGACCTGGAAACTCCATTTGATCAACACTTCCCCATCGATCACATCACTCCAGAACAGTTGGTATCCACCCGGGCACAATTTGTAGGGGCCATAGCGCAGTACCCTCCCATTTTCTCGGCCATAAAAAAGGAAGGAAAACGCTTGTATGAGTTCGCTAGAAATGGAGAAAAGGTAGAGATCCAACCGAGAACCGTTCATATTAAATCATTTGAGTTAACGCAAATATCCCCACCAACAGTGAATTTTGAGGTTTGTTGCTCCAAAGGAACCTATATCCGCTCTTTGGCACATGACTATGGAAAGGCGCTGGAATCGGGTGGCTATTTGAGTGCACTCAGGAGAACCTCCATTGGGCAGTATGAGGTAAATAATGCACTGAGTCCAGACCAATTTGTGCAAGTTCTCGACGGAATATCGTGATAGGATGAATTGAAAATCCTCGATTTTTAATATTTTTGTAATAAATCAATTTAACATGGAGCTCACCTCAGAAGAGGTTTTAAACAGACTGAATCAGCGAGGATTCATAGACAAAGATGTCCCCAAAGACATCGATTTAGTGGCCGAGATCAAGCGACTCAAAAAGGAGAAAAATGCCGTTATCTTGGCACACTACTATCAAGAGGCTGAAATTCAAGATTTGGCCGACTATCTGGGCGACAGTCTTTATTTGGCGCAAGCGGCGGAAAAAGTAGCGGCTGAGATGATCGTTTTCGCTGGGGTTCATTTTATGGCAGAAACTGCAAAGATCATCAACCCCTCCAAAAAAGTAATCCTGCCGGATCTGAATGCTGGGTGTTCTCTTGCCGACTCCTGCCTCCCAGTCGATTTTAAAAAATTTATCGATCAATATCCTGGCGCCCATGTAGTGACCTATATCAATTGCTCTGCAGAGATAAAAGCCCTGAGTACCATTGTCTGCACTTCCAGTAATGCCGTTCGGGTAATTGATGCTATCCCTGAAGGAGAGACTATTATTTTTGCTCCAGACAAAAACTTAGGTCGGTATTTGATCCGAGAAACGGGAAGAGATATGATTTTGTGGGACGGTTCCTGTATTGTTCATGAAGCTTTTTCATTTGAGAGGATTGTAAACCTTGCCAAAGAACACCCTAAGGCTAAGTTTATAGCACATCCTGAGAGCGAATCTCAAGTATTGGATGTCGCGGAATACATTGGCAGTACGTCGGGTTTATTGAAGTTTGTTCAAGAAGACGATGCGCAAGAATTTATCGTGGCAACAGAAGCGGGTATACTTTATGAAATGAAAAAACGCTGCCCAGAAAAGACGTTTATTCCTGCGCCCGTTGAGGACGATACTTGCGCCTGTAACGAATGTGCATTTATGAAACTCAATACGCTGGAAAAATTATACCTATGTATGGAATACGAAAAGCCAGAAATCATTCTTTCTGAAGATTTGATAAAAAAAGCAAATCTACCCATTACCAGGATGCTAAAGCTGGGGTAATCATATGAAAACCAATATACTTGTTATAGGAAGTGGTATCTCTGGATTGACCTATGCCATAAAAGTCGCAGGGTTGAATCCACAGCTCAACCTGGTCATCATTTCCAAAAACAATCTGTTGGAGAGCAACACCAAATATGCTCAAGGCGGCATTGCTGTGGTCTCAAATTTTCAAAAAGACTCATTTGACAAGCACGTTCAGGACACGCTTACAGCGGGTGCTGGTGCCTGTGATGAAGCCGTTGTTAGGTTTGTTGTAGAAGAGGGTCACGAGCGCCTGAATGAGTTGATTGAATGGGGGGCGCAGTTCGATACTAAAAGTAACAGCAACGGGTTGCACCTTACCCGTGAAGGCGGCCATTCTGAAAAAAGAATTGTCCACCACAAAGACAAAACTGGATTAGAAATACAAAAATCTCTGATCAAAAAAATAAAAACCTTTTCCAATATTTCACTTTTGGAAAACCACACATTGGTAGATTTGATCACTGATCACCATACAGGAACTGATTACAAGCGCTGCTATGGCGCCTATGTGATTTCAAATCTGAAACAGGAGATCATTAAAATTTCAGCTCAGATTACGGTGCTGAGTACGGGGGGGGCTGGTCAACTCTTTTCTCATACCACCAATCCTAAAAACGCTACTGGTGATGGTTTGGGGGCCGCATATCGGGCTAAAGTTTTTATGGAAGGACTTCCTTTTGTTCAATTTCATCCTACAGCTCTTTACCCTAAAATTAATGGAAACACTTTTCTGATATCGGAGGCGGTACGAGGAGAAGGCGGGATTTTAAAAACATTATCGGGTGATGAGTTTATGTTAGAATACCATGAAAAAGCTGATTTGGCTCCTCGAGATATAGTTGCCCGTTCAATAGCAGAAGTGGTGAATGAATCCCAAGACCCCTACGTGCTATTGGATTGCAGTGCCATAAGTGAGGATGATTTTCAAAACCAATTTCCAACCATAAAGGAAAATTGCCAAAAAATAGGAATCAACCCCCCAGAAGATGCTATTCCCGTGATCCCTGCCGCGCATTATTTTTGTGGAGGAATTCGTGTGAACCAACAAGGTGAGAGTCAGTTAAAGGGGCTTTATGCGATTGGGGAATGCAGTCATACTGGATTACATGGGGCCAATCGTTTGGCATCCAATTCTCTGTTAGAGTCTTTGGTTTTTTCTCATCGTGCTGCCCTGGATTCACTCAAACAAATAACGGGAAGCTTACCTCCAAAAGAGTTTTACGATGCGATTCCCGACTGGGAGGGCGAACAACAAATTTCAGATTTAAAGATAAGTTCTATCGGAAAAATGAAAAAACAATTACAAAAATTAATGACCTCCAAGGTTGGGATATTTAAAACCTCCCAGGGGTTGACAGAAGCTGAGTTAGAACTAAAAAATATTTTCCTTGAAACCAGAGACATCTACCAACAAAATAAACTCACATTGGGTATTTGTGAATTGAGAAATATGGTCAGTGTCGCTTATTTGATGATCAAACAGTCACAAGACCTGAAAAAAAATAAAGGGGTTTTCTATAATCACGATTACGTTGAATAATTTCTACCAGCAATACAAAGGGGCTATTGAACGCTTTATCGATCAAGCCTTACAAGAAGACATAGAGGGCCACGACCACAGCAGTTTGGCTTGCTTTGATGCTGCCTTGCAGCGCAAAGCTGAGCTAAAGGTAAAAGAGGACTGCGTGATTGCAGGTATCTCGTTGGCAGAAAAAATTTTTAGGCATTATGATCCGTCCTTGAGCATAGAGATATTGGTCCAAGAAGGAGAAATACTACGATCGGGGGCAGTGGCTTTTAACGTTAGCGGGAATGCCCAATCCGTGTTGGCGACAGAGCGATTGGTATTGAACTGCATGCAAAGAATGAGTGGAATTGCCAGCTATGTAGAGCGATTGACCAAAAAAATACAGCATACTAACTGTAAGATTTTAGATACACGAAAAACAACCCCAGGTTTCCGATATCCAGAGAAGTGGGCTGTTTCCATTGGTGGAGGCTACAACCATCGGATGGGATTGTTTGATGCCATAATGATTAAGGATAATCATATAGACTTTTGTGGAGGGATTGGCAAAGCATTGGATAAAACAAAAAATTACATCGATGAGAAAAAATTAAACCTCCCTGTTATTGTTGAGGTTAGGGGTGGTTTAGAAATTGATCAGGTGATGGAGTTCCCTTGGGTAGACAGAATATTATTGGACAATATGACCCCAGGAATATTAAAGCAAAATATTGAAAAAATCGATGGGAAATTTGAAACCGAAGCCTCAGGTAATATTACAGAGGAGCGATTGGTTTCTTATGCAGAAACAGGCATAGATTACGTATCGATGGGTGCTGTTACCTATGGGGCTGTTCCAGTAGATTTGAGTTTAAAAGCGGTATAAGGGTTCCCTCTATATTTGCTATATTTGTGAAATCCTTAGCTATGAAATACAAAAGAATTCTTCTCAAATTAAGTGGTGAGGCACTAATGGGGCAACAAAACCATGGTATAGATCCCATTCGTCTAAACAATTATGCCGCAGAAATTAAAGAAATCCAAGAACAAGGAACGGAAATAGCAATCGTTATTGGAGGGGGTAATATCTTTAGAGGTGTTTCGGGTGCGAGCGAAGGTATGGATCGTGTACAAGCAGATTATATGGGCATGCTGGCGACTGTGATCAATGGCTTGGCTTTGCAGTCAGCACTGGAAAATCACCAAGTACCTACCCGATTACAAACCGCCATTAGAATAGAGGCCATAGCAGAACCATTTATCAAAAGAAGGGCCACCCGACATTTAGAAAAAGGAAGGGTCGTTATTTTTGGCTCAGGAACAGGAAATCCATATTTTACAACAGACTCCGCAGCAGTATTGCGGGCCATTGAAATAAATGCCGATGTAATTCTAAAAGGAACTCGCGTGGACGGTATTTACGACCAGGACCCTGAGAAAAATAAATCTGCCATTAAATTTGACCAATTATCGTTTGATGATGTTCTAAAAAAAGGTTTGAAAATAATGGATACTACTGCTTTTACTCTGAGTCAAGAAAACAATTTGCCCATTATCGTTTTTGACATGAATACCAAGGGAAATCTGAGTCGTATCATTAATGGCGAAAATATTGGAACTCGAGTTGATCTTTAAATTCTAGTAAAAATGAATGAAGAAATAGCTATTATTATTGAAACCTCAAAGGAAAGCATGGAAATGTCGGTGCAACATTTAGAAAAGGAACTGCTTAACATTAGGGCGGGAAAGGCCAATCCAATTATGCTCAACAGTGTTGTTGTTGATTATTATGGTAATCAAACCCCATTGAACCAAGTGGCCAATATCAATACACCCGACGGAAGAACCTTAAGCATTCAACCATGGGAAAAAGCGATGTTGCCAGAGATAGAGAAGGGAATATTACAAGCCAACCTGGGGTTCAATCCCATGAACAATGGAGAATCTCTGATCATCAACATACCCCCACTGACAGAGGAAAGACGGAGAGAGTTGGTCAAACTGGCCAAAAGTGAGTCGGAAAATGCAAAAGTAGGCATCAGAAATGCCCGAAAAGATGCCAATAATGAAATTAAGCAAACCGACAGTTCTGAAGACTTACAAAAAAATGCTGAGATTGATGTACAGGAGCTCACCGACCAATTCATCAAAAAGGTAGAGGATATACTGAGTATAAAAGAGAAAGAAATATTAACGGTATAACTCCTTTCGGATTTGGTTTCTCACGATAATGAAGCGAAAACAAAATTTTTGGGGCTTCATCGCCAATTTTATTCTTAGAAATCGTTTCTTGATACTGTTGGGTGTGTTGATATTCACCCTACTGTTATCCAGCCAGTGGCAGTATATGAGGTTTACCTACACTGAAGCAAATCTGCTGCCAAGAGACCACCCCGAAAATGTTCAATACGATGCCTTTGTAGATACCTTTGGAGAGGAAGGCAATTTGATTGTGATTGCCGTTAAGGATTCTAATTTTTTTAATCCAGCTACTTTTAATAAATGGATCGCCCTGAATGATAAAATTGAAAAATTTTCTGAAGTAGCATTTACTTTATCTACGAATAACATTCAGGAATTGGTCAAAGATGAAACCCTTAAAAAGTTCGTGTTGGCCTCTGTTTATGATCCTGGCACTGATGATGTAACTGCAATAGAAAAATTCAAACAGAAACTTCTCCTTGAGCTTCCGTTCTATGAAAATATAATATTCAATGCATCGGGAGAAACCTTTAGATCCGCCATATATCTCGACAAAGAAATCGTCAATACCGTACAACGAAAGGATTTTATATTTAAAACTTTTATACCGCTGATAAGTGCTTTTGAAAAGGAAACAGGGCTGGATGTGAAAATATCAGGAATGCCCTATATCAGGACATTAAATGCTCAAAATATCGTTGATGAAATTGGTCTTTTTGTGATCATGGCCATGTTACTGACCAGTTTAATTTTCTTTTTATTTTTCAGGTCTTTTAGGGCCACCTTTATCTCCATGTTTGTGGTGATAATTGGCGTGATGTGGGCTTTTGGAATACTGGGGTGGCTCGGCTATGAAATCACCATTTTAACCGCTCTAATTCCTCCGCTAATCATCGTGATCGGTGTTCCCAATTGTATTTTTCTGATCAACAAATACCAACAAGAAGTTTCCAAACACGGGAACAAGGTAAAGTCATTACAAAGGGTCATCATGAAAATTGGCAATGCCACCCTGATGACCAATCTCACCACTGCCTCAGGGTTCGCTACATTTATATTGACCGACAGTAAAGTTTTAAAAGAATTTGGAATTGTGGCCTCAGTCAATATCATCGCTATTTTTCTGCTTTCCCTTCTCATCATTCCCATCGTTTACAGTTTTATGAACAGCCCCAGCAAAAAACACCTAAAGCACTTGAACAGTGCCTATTTAAAGATGTTTGTTCAATGGATGGAAAATAAGGTCCGTTACAAAAGAATCAATGTTTTTCTGATTTCCATTTTGGGCTTGATGTTGGGAATCATAGGGATCTACCAGATTAAAATTTCGGGGAGTATCATTGAAGACATGCCAAAAAAAGCTTCTTTTTTTAAAGAAATTACTTTTTTTGATGAAGAGTTTAACGGTATTGTTCCTATTGAGATCATGATTAATACCAAAAGAAAAGGAGGGGCCAACCGTTTGTCAACACTCAAAAGAATTGATCGATTGGAAGAATTCATTCAACAAACGCCAGAGCTTTCAAAACCTATATCCGCCGTTAGTGCTGCCAAGTTTATCAAGCAAGCTTATTACAATGGAAACCCTAACTATTACCAGCTTCCCACTGGTCAAGAAAATGCCTTTATAGCCCGATACTTACAAAATGTCAAAGATGCCAAGAGCCTGATGGAAAATTATGTGGACAGCACCGCACAATTTAATAGAGTGACAACTTTCATGAAGGATATTTCCACCACGCGGATAGAAGAAATCGAGGTCGCCTTGTCGAACGAAATCGATCGTATTTTTCCTCCAGATCGCTATGAGGTCAAAATGACCGGTAAAAGTTTACTGTACTTAAAAGGAACGCACTACCTTATTAAAAACCTCATCATTTCACTCTCACTGGCCATTTTGCTCATTGCGGTTTTTATGGCTTATATGTTTCGCTCTTTTAAAATGATCATCATCTCACTTATCCCCAACTTGCTTCCGCTGATCATCACCGCTGGTGTAATGGGGTTCTCTGGGATACCACTCAAACCCTCCACCATATTGGTGTTTAGTATTGCATTTGGTATTTCTGTGGACGATACCATTCATTTTTTAGCAAAGTACAGGCAGGAACTGATTGAGCATAAATGGAAAATCAAAACGGCAGTTTACAATGCACTGAGAGAAACCGTAGTAAGTATGTTTTATACGTCTATCGTATTGTTTTTTGGTTTTGCAGTTTTTATGACTTCAAATTTTGGTGGAACGGTGGCTTTGGGAGGGCTGGTATCGGTTACCTTACTGTTTGCTATGTTGGCGAATTTGATCTTATTGCCTTCATTGTTGATTTCACTTGAAGATAGTGTGAGTAACGAAAAAGTGATTAAAGAACCTAAAATCAATATTGTCCCCCAAGAGGATGAGAAAAAACCATAATCCTATTTTGTAAATAAGCCTATCTTTACGCTGAAAATTTATGACAATGAATCACCTGCGATTAGCGGATATTATTGACCAACCTAAAATAAACGAAACGGTTACTGTCAAAGGATGGGTAAAGACTTTTCGTGCCAACCGGTTTATAGCTCTCAATGACGGATCTACGATCGATAACCTTCAATGCGTTGTAGACTACGAAAACACTGATGCGCAATTACTGAAAAAAATTAATACCGGTGCAGCAGTTGAAATTACAGGTCAACTGGTTGAAAGCATGGGCAAAGGACAATCTATAGAAATTATAGTTTCCCACCTTGTCGTGGTTGGAGAAGCCGACCCAGACCTGTACCCCATCCAACCAAAGAAACACAGTTTTGAGTTCTTGAGGGAAAAAGCCCACCTCAGGGTAAGGACCGCCACATTTAGCGCAGTAATGCGGATACGCTCTGTACTATCTTTTGCCATTCATCAATTTTTTAACCAAAAAGGTTTTTGTTATGTCCACACCCCGATTATAACGGGTAGTGATGCTGAAGGAGCTGGAGAGATGTTTAGGGTCAGTGTATTGGATCCTAAAAATATGCCATTAGATGATGAAGGAAACATCGATTATAAAAAAGACTTTTTTGGCAAGGAAACCAATCTGACGGTATCTGGGCAATTGGAGTCAGAAACCTATGCTCAGGGGTTGGGCAATGTATATACATTTGGTCCTACCTTCCGTGCTGAAAACTCAAACACCTCCCGTCACTTGGCCGAATTCTGGATGATTGAACCTGAAATGGCATTTTACGATCTAACGGATAATATGGATTTGGCGGAGGAGTTTATCAAATATACACTGCAACACATTTTGGATCACTGTAAAAAAGACCTCGCATTTCTCGATCAGCGGTTGACCCAGGAGGAAAAATCACTCCCTCAACAACAAAGGAGCCCGATGGGCTTGGTGGAAAAGATCAAATTTGTTGTCGAAAATGAATTTAAGAGGGTTTCCTACACGGAGGCCATAGAAATACTAAAAAATTCCAAACCCAATAAGAAGAAAAAATTTGATTATTTGGTTGAAGAATGGGGAACCGATCTCCAAAGTGAACACGAGCGATATCTGGTAGAAAAACATTTTAATGCACCTGTAATTTTATTTGATTATCCTGCCAAAATCAAAGCTTTTTATATGCGAATGAACGAGGACAAAAAGACTGTTCGGGCGATGGATATCCTCTTCCCAGGAATTGGAGAAATTGTAGGCGGATCCCAGAGAGAGGAACGTTTGGAGGTCTTAGAAAAGAGAATTGAGGAAATGGGAATAGATGCGGATGAACTTTGGTGGTACCTGGATTTACGCCGTTTTGGAAGTACACCACACAGTGGTTTTGGTCTTGGATTTGAGCGTCTTGTTCTATTTGCTACAGGGATGTCCAACATCAGAGATGTTATTCCTTTTCCACGGACTCCGCAAAACGCAGCGTTTTAATTGATTCCGCTACCACGACTTTTTTTTATCTTTATGAAAGGAATTTCATGAAATGCTAAAGCAACAGCTCCAGATAAAGCTCTCACAGAAACTGTCTCCTCAACAGATCCAGTTGATGAAGCTCATTCAATTGTCTACACTGGACTTAGAACAACGTATTATTTCTGAAATTGGTGAAAATCCTGCCCTTGAAAAAGGCAAAGAGGTACATGAAAACGAATTACAGACCCAAGAAGATCCCTTTGATGACTATCAAAATGAACAAAAAATAGACACTGAGGATATTGATATTGACTCCTATCTTAGTGATGATGAAATCCCCAATTATAGGATTCAGTCCAACAATCAATCTTCCGATGATGAAACCCGGGAAATTCCTTTTTCAGGTGGAACCAGTTTTCACGAATATTTAGAAAATCAGCTGCAAAACTTAATCCTTAACGATGTCGAAAAACCAGTCGCTGAATTCTTGATCGGGAGTATTGACAACAGTGGATATCTTCGCAGATCTGAGGAAGATATAATAGATGATTTGGCTTTTACGCAAAACATTTTGATTGAGGCAAAAGCGTTAAAAAAAATCATCAAAAAAATTCAGTCGCTCGATCCACCGGGTGTAGGCGCGAGATCACTTCAGGAATGTTTGTCCCTGCAATTGGCGAGAAAAGAGCACGACCGCCCTGAAATTGCATTGACCCACAAAATCATTGACAATGCTTTTGATGAGTTTTCCAGAAAACATTACAAAAAACTTCAAGATCGATTTCACATCAGTGAAGAGGAGCTAAGAAATGTTTTTGAAGAAATTGCAAAGTTAAACCCAAAGCCAGGTGGTGCCCTTTCGGAAACCAGTCAAAATAATCATGTTGTACCGGATTTTATATTGACCATTGAAAATGGAACTTTAAAGGTTGTTCTCAATCGAAGAAATGCCCCTGAATTGCGAATTTCCAACAACTATAAAGAGATGTTGTCTGGATATGCAGAGGCGCCTAAGAAAAATAAATCCCAACAAGAGGCGGTCCTTTTTATAAAGCAGAAATTAGATGCCGCCAAGTGGTTTATAGATGCCATTGAACAGCGTTATCACACGCTTTTCCTGACCATCAACGCCATCGTAGATTATCAGCGAGATTATTTTTTAACGGGAGATGAGCAAAAACTAAAGCCCATGATACTAAAAGACATTGCCGATAAGATTGAGATGGACATTTCAACAATTTCTCGGGTGGCCAACAGTAAATATATTGACACACCCTATGGGGTTAAGCTCTTAAAAAGTCTTTTCTCTGAGGGGATGAAAAACGATGAAGGTGAAGATGTTTCTACCATTGAAATAAAGAAAATATTAGAGGAACTCATTGCCAATGAAGATAAAAAAAACCCTCTAGCGGACCAGGCCTTGTCGGAATCTCTGAAGGAAAAGGGGTATAATGTAGCCCGAAGAACGGTGGCCAAATACAGAGAACAGTTAGACCTTCCAGTCGCGCGCCTCAGGAAATCAATTTAGTTATAGAAAGTAAAAAATTAGACCCAGTTTTAAATTTTTTATTTCTGCCATAGCTCCACTGGGCAAGAGGGTCTGATTTGTATAGATGGAATTTAGATCATACTCCACACAGAGGTTCCATTTGTTATAACCCATTGATAAAAAAACCGAAGTATTATTATTTCTGATATTGGCGTTTTGGAAAGTACTCCCATAAAATGGTTTAAATTTTGGTGAAAAATGGAGTTTATACTTTAGGCCACCGTAGAGTCTCCAAAAATCAGTTTTAGAAAAAGAAGAGGTCCGCAGTCTAATGGATACGGGGAAGACAAGGGATGAAAAGGTCTGTAGATTTTTTGGGTTGTTCTCCGCAATGGCTATCGTATTATCGTTCTTCCCATCCAACTGAAGATTCGAAACCAATCGATTGTACCCATATCCAATCCCTAAACCAAGCGCAAAAGTGCCCTGTTCATTTATAGGAAAGTCTCTAACAAAACCGATTTGAAAATTATTTGAAAATCCATTTTGTTTGAGTCCATTAAAATTTTCCTGTTGCAGCTGAAGAGAAAAACTTAGAAAAAATTGATCTTCCCTGTATTTAGTTGACAAAGAGTCTGTTTGGGCTTGACAAAAAAAACCCATAAAAAAGAACCATCCACAAAATAAAAGTCTTTTTGTCATTTGATAAAAATAATCATTGACTTATAAATCTAATGGTTTAGGGGTAAAAAAAAAGTGCCGCATTGGGCACTTTTCTCAATACATATAAAAACTTTAATCGATATTTTGAGTGTAATCACCCACACGTGTAGTGTAGTTGATTTTCAAAGCATTTACTTTCCTAAGTTCTTGCTTGATATCAGAAATTAAACCCATTTTCGTATCACCGTCGACTTTTAGAGCAGTAGTCAATACGTTTTGCAACTCTTGACGCTTCGAAGCACGCTCTGCTAAAACAAAGGGTGCTACCTCTGAAACGGTTGCAAATTTATCATTTAACTGAATTCGTGGTTGTGAACCATATTTGTCGGTGTATCGGGTGGAAGGTTCTCCCGCATAAATATACATGACGCGGTCTTTTTTATCTAATTTCTGAATCTGGTCGGCTGCTGGCAATTGGTTTTTAACCATGAGCGTACTGTCTCTCATTACAGTAGCCACCATGAAAAAGAACAACAACATAAAAACGATATCGGGTAAAGATGCCGTTGAAATCGCGGGTAATTCTCCTCCTTTTTTCTTCTTAAATTTTGACATTATTCTTTTTTTAGTTTGTTTTACTGGGCTCTGCCTCAGAAAGCTTCTGTGGAAACATCAGTTTTACCTCGTCCAATTTGGGCTTGAGTCTTTCCTTTTCATCTGAAGAAGTTCTGGGATCAGAATATTTCTTATTTGCTTCTACAAAACTCATAGACTCATTTGGAAATAATCTATTGAACTCCCGGTCCCTCAAATCATTATAAGCAGCCACCAATTCATTCTGAACTGCAATATAGATTTTGTAAGAAGTCTCCCGATCATTTTTCAACGAAATAATTGCTTTGTCAGGATTATCAGAGGATTTTGGGTCTCTGTCCCCTTGACAATAATCGCAAGCCTCTTCACCCTCTCCACCTCCATTATCGAGGAACTCAATGGCCATAGATCTCAAGTCAGAGACGTCTGTCAATTCTTCCTCAACCAGTAATTGGTTGTTTTTATTTACCACAACGGTAAAGATGTTTTTCTCCTTAATAATCGGCGGATCTTCGACATCTTCGATGGGGGGTAATTTTCTATTGATTCCACTATCGGTTTCAATGGTGGTGGTCACCAAAAAGAAAATCAAAAGCAAAAAGGCAATGTCTGCCATTGATCCTGCATTTACTTCAGGTGCTGATCTTTTTGCCATGGTGCTTTATTTATTAAATATTTTACGCGCACCGGATACCAACATTAAACCGATGGCAAGAACAGCCAGGATGTAAAATGTTCGAATACCTGTTCCGACCCATTTTGAACCGCTCGCAGAAAGCATTTCACCGTCTTTGAGGGGTGTCTCTACTCCATCAGAGAGGGCATAAGACAAAAAGACAACTGCCAGGAACAATCCAATGGCAATACCAGCTTTTTTTAACTTCGCTAGGTCAGAAAAAAGACCTCTAAGTGTAAAAATTAGGGTTATGGCTACCGTTAAAACGAGGACAATTCTTGCCAATTCCACCAGCGGTGAAACGGCACCAAAATCTCCCATAGTGGCGGCCATTTTAATATCATCGTCACCAGTACCAATGATTCTTAGCAAAAAGAATGCTGCCAAGACACCTATTACGGCACTAATAATTTTAACTATGTTTTGAATTTTCATGGGTCTGGTTTATTTTTTCTGTGCAACCAATATATCGATCAAATTAATAGAAGCATCTTCCATGTCATTTACGATACTGTCAATTTTAGCTATGATGTAGTTGTAGAAAATTTGAAGAATAATGGCCACAATAAGACCAAAAACTGTAGTCAAAAGTGCTACTTTGATACCTCCAGCTACGAGAGAAGGTTGCATGTCACCAGCGGCTTCAATTTTATCAAAGGCTTGGATCATCCCGATTACAGTTCCCATAAATCCTAACATGGGTGCCAAGGCTATAAATAGCGAAATCCATGAAACATTTTTTTCTAATTGTCCCATTTGAACACCTCCGTAGGCTACAACGGCTTTTTCAGCGCTTTCAACCCCTTCATTTACCCGGTCTAGTCCTTGATAGAAAATAGAGGCAACGGGTCCTTTTGTGTTTCTACAAAGTTCTTTTGCAGCATCTACTCCACCAGATGAGAGCGCTTCTTCCACTCCTGCGGTAAGTTTTTGTGAATTCGTTGTGGCTAAATTGAGATATATTATACGTTCAATTGCAATCGCGAGACCCAATATCAAACATATTAATACGATTCCCATAAATCCGGGACCACCTTCAATAAATCTTTTCTTTAGTTCTTGTGTAAAGGACGCTTCTACAGGTGCAGCTTCTTCTTCCTCTACTTCCATAGCAGGAGCCTCTTCGGCCATGGGCGCCTCAGCAACAGACTCCTCTTGCTCAGTTTCTTCAGTTTCATCTTGAAGAATTAGATTGGAGTTTGTTGTGGCATAAGACAAACTGTGGGTCATAAAAATCCCAACGAGGCTTAGGGCAAATAGTAATTTTTTCATTTGATCAAAGTTTTATTCAATTTTTAATTTTTAATTTTTAAAGATAAAAAAAAATACACACCAAAGTATATTTTTTACAAACACTCACATATTGATTTACAAATAAACATTTTGTTACAAAACTAAAGTACTCAATGTGAACTAATAGTAAGGGTAAATATATAAGTAATATAAATACAAGGTTGCTTATCGCCGTGATTTAATGGTAATCGATGTTGGATATTCAACCTTGTATTATTCATAAGTTAGAATGACATATATTCTGACTCAAATAATTAAACAATCTGCCATTAGAAAAGGAATGATTCACAATGGCTAATGCTAAAGTCTACTTCAGTTTTGCGAAAATTAAAAGTAGGTTAGCGGCTACACCTTGTTAGGCACCTCATAACCCTCTCTGTAATTTCGAGTTAGCATTTTATTGGCTTCCGGATCGTTTACAAAGGTTTCAGTACTGGGATTGAAAGTTAAAATCTTTTCCATGCGATAGGCAATATTGCCCAAATGTGCCAAACCTGATGACAAATGTCCAGTTTCAATAGGTGCATTTAGTATCCCTGCATCTCTTTTTCGAACTGCGTCTATAAAGTTGTAAAAATGTCCATCGGTACCTCCTGCTCCTCGGTCCATCCCCGATGCTTCTTTAGCACCATCATCTCCAGACTTCCCTGGAGTTCGGTTTTTTCCAAGATATGTTTTGTACTTGCTGTAGCCATCGACTACGAGAATTCCTTTGTCTCCGTAAAATATATTTCCTACTGTCGCTCCTTCTTCCGTGTTGGTACACCATGGTCGGACCTCAAATTGGATGATTTTACCTTCATCAGGATAGTTGTAAATCGATGTAAGCACCTCTGGAACCTCCTTGCAATCGTCCCATAAGAATTTTCCTCCCATGGAGGTAATTTTGGTGGGCAACCCAACGTCTAATCCCCACATACACAAATCGGTTTCGTGTATGCCTTGATTTCCGACATCACCGTTACCGTAGTCCCAATGCCAATGCCAATTGTAGTGCACCAAATTTTCTGTAAAGGGTCTTCTAGGTGCTGGACCCGTCCATAGGTCATAATCCAGCCCTTTGGGAACAGGAGAAAAGCCTTTGTCTCCAATATCTCCTCTCCATCGGAAGACTATACCTCGAGCCATATATACATTACCAATATATCCATTACGCAACAAGCCAATGGCCTCATTAATTGCAGGAGAACTTCTCAACTGCACTCCGTGCTGAACAATTCTGCCATATTTTTGAGCTGCCTCAACCATCTTTCTTCCTTCAAAAATATTATGGGAACCTGGTTTTTCAACATATACATCCTTACCCGCTTGGCAAGCCCAAATAACAGACAAAGCATGCCAGTGATTCGGAGAAGCAATGCTGACTACGTCAATATCTTTATCGTCCATAACACGACGTAAATCCTGCTCAAGACTAACATTTTTATCATACTTGTTTTTAAAATCAGCCTGGCGTTGTTGCATAATATTCATATCAGGGTCGCAAAGCGTAGTAACCTGAACGTTTTTTTGCTTCATTAAGCTACTGATGTGACTTTTTCCGCGGCCATTGACTCCCAATACGGCGGCGTTTATCCGATCATTTGCGCCAAAAACCGAGGCAGACACAATTGAAGGCGCTAAAAAAGTAGCTGAGCTGGCAGCTGCTGTATTTTTAATAAATTTTCTTCTTGATTTTTCCATGTTCTAAATATTATTTACACCTAAATTTATAAAACTTTAGTGAAAAAATGGTAACCACAGACCAATAGCCTGAATTTAATTTCCATTGGGAAAAACTACCCCGCGAAATTAAAAGCCTTTTAGAAGTCTTTTTTTCTTGTAATCTCTATTATACGGGAGAGCATAAGTGAGCACCAAAAAAGGGCGAAAAAAATGAAAAAAGAGATTTAACGCACTCGGGTTAATTTTAAATTTTAGTTTTTTTTTTGACATTTGACCCACCCTATGAGTCAAAAA
>JAKMDI010000017.1 GCA_022428005.1 Flavobacteriaceae bacterium | reverse complement strand
AGGTATGTGCAATGCAGCAATGGTGCCGTAATTTTTATCATTTTTGATTAAATCTTTTAATGAATAATCTACTTTTTCAACAGCGTTATGATTTAAAATATCCAATCGCTCTTTATGTATTTTGTTGCCAAAAGACCGATGAAGACTGTTGTTTTTTTTCTTTAATAATTTTGATTTTGTCAATCCCACTCCATTGTCTTCTACAGAAATCATTATTCCATTTTCTTTTTCTTTGACCGATACGACCAGAATACCCTTGTGTTTGGAAGGGGTGATGCCGTGAAGGATTGCATTTTCAACCAATGGCTGAAGGAGCAGTGGGGGCAGATGAATTTTTGAAATGTCCAAATCAAAACTGATGTCAAAACAATAGTTGAATTTCGAATTGGTTCGGAGGCATTGGAGTTCGAGATAACTTTTTAAATATTCTATTTCCTCTGAAAGCGCAACGAATTTCTGCTTGCTCATATTCAGGGTAAGGCGCACCAATGTGGACAGATGGCCCATAAAGTAATTGATTTCTTTTTCTGATTTTAGAATCAAAACGCTTTGTATGTTGTTCAACACGTTAAAAATAAAGTGTGGGTTCATCTGCGCCTGCAGTGACTGTGATTCCAATTGAGAGATTTGATTTTCAAAGTTACTCAAGCGTTTTTTAGAGTTAAAAAAACAATAAGCGAGAAACCCCGACATCATAGCACTAAATAAGGCTAAAACAATAAAAGTAGTGGAATAGGTTTCAAAATAGAGAGGGGGGAAGAACAATATCATATGGTGAACATAATTGTAGGATAGTATTCGAATAATGGTAGATAAGTAGATTTGAACTTGGGCAACATCTTAAAAAAAACTCACATAACAATTAAAATTGTCATTAAAAGGCTCACTTGATTAGAAATATATAAAAATTAACGGATATTTTTGATAAAATCTGAAATTTTATTCACGCCTTTACTTTCCAAAAACTTAATAAAAGCGGATCCAATAATGGCCCCCCTGCTGTATTGGGTGGCCATGGTATAGGTAGCAGCATTGCTGATACCAAAACCGACCAGTTGAGGGGTGTTGAGTTTCATATCACGAATCCTTTTAAAGTAGGATTCTTGGGCGTTGCCAAAAGTATTTTTGGCTCCGGTTACACTGGCACTGCTCACCATATAGATGAAGCCATTGGAAACCTGGTCAATGTATCGGATGCGCTCAGCCGAGGTTTGGGGGGTGATGAGGAACATATTGTACAGATGATATTGTTCTAAAAGTGCGCTATAGCGTTCCTGATAGAGGTCTATGGGGAGGTCAGGGATGATTAACCCATCGATTCCAACACGCGCACATTGTTGGCAAAATCGTTCAATACCGTATTGCATCATGGGGTTGAAATAGCCCATTAAAACCAAGGGAATGTGGATGCTCTCGCGGATGTTTAGCAGTTGATCAAAAAGCTTTTGGGTGGTCATGCCGTTTCGTAAGGCGCGGGTTGCACTCTCCTGAATGGTGGGCCCGTCTGCCAATGGATCACTGAAGGGTAAACCAATCTCGACCATATCCACTCCAGCGTCCTGTAAGGCTTTGATTATAGGTGCTGTGTCTTCCAATTCGGGATGCCCTGCTGAAAAATAAATCGACAATATTTTTTTGTCGCCACTAAGGGTTTTATCAATGCGGTTCATCAGAGTTTAAAATAATCAATATACGTGTCTAAATCTTTATCTCCTCGACCAGAACAATTGAAAACGATGACTTCATCACGTAAGAATTTTCTTACATCCAATATTGCAAAAGCATGTGCGGTTTCAATGGCAGGAATAATTCCCTCCAATTGGGAAAGGGTCAAGCCCCAGTCCATGGCTTCCTGATCGGGGATGGATATAAATTCGGCCCTTTTGCTGCGGTATAGGTGAGCGTGCAGGGGCCCCACGCCTGGGTAGTCGAGTCCCGCAGAAATGGAATAGGGTTCGGTGATTTGTCCATCGGGGGTTTGCATGAGTAGGGTTTTGCTCCCGTGGATGATCCCTTCTTTTCCCAGAGCAGAAGTGGCCGCGCTTTCGCCCGAGTCGATGCCTTTACCAGCGGCTTCGACAGCGATAATATTGACGCGTGGGTCCTCCAAAAAGTGATAATAAAGTCCAGCCGCGTTACTGCCTCCCCCAACACAGGCAATGACATGGTCGGGATAATCACGCCCCTCTTGTTCCATCAATTGGGTTTGGGTTTCGGCACTGATCACTGACTGAAAACGCGCTACCATGTCGGGGTAGGGGTGGGGACCTACCACCGATCCGATGATGTAATGGGTGTCTACAGGGTTATTGATCCAGTCACGAATGGCCTCATTGGTGGCATCTTTAAGGGTTTTACTGCCCGACTGTGCCGCCCTAACTTCCGCTCCCAACATTTTCATTCTGGCCACATTGGGTGCTTGGCGTTTGATGTCCAGTGCGCCCATGTACACGATGCATTCAATCCCCATCAATGCACAGACAGTGGCCGTGGCAACACCGTGCTGTCCTGCACCGGTTTCTGCGATAATACGGTTTTTCCCCAGTCGTTTGGCCATCAAAATTTGACCGATGGTGTTGTTTACCTTGTGGGCCCCTGTGTGGCACAAGTCCTCTCTTTTCAGGTAAATTTTTGTTTCGTATTTCTCGGACAGCCGTTCAGCATAATAAAGCGGTGTCGGTCGACCTACATAGGCTTTGAGTAAGTAATCAAATTCTTTTTGAAATTCTTCAGAGGAGCTTATCTGAATGTAATTTTTTCTTAACTCTTCTACATTGGGATACAGCATTTCGGGTATGTAAGCTCCCCCAAAATCACCGTAAAATCCCTTTTCATCTACTTGGTATTTCATTTATAGTATTGCTTTAAACGCTTTTATTTTTTCTATGTCCTTGATGGCTGGGGCTACCTCAAATTGGCTGTTAATGTCTACTGCATAAAGTGGCAAATTTAAGCTAATTATCGATGCGATGGCACTTTGATCTCCCGGGCCAATACCCCCACTTAAAAAAAAGGGTTTGCCAGAAGGATAGTCCTTTAGTACCGACCAGTCAAATCGCTGACCATTGCCACCGGGAAGATCACCCTTGGTGTCGAATAAGTAATAATCGCAGTTGTTTTCATAGGGCTCTAAAACGGAAAAATCAAAATTGGAATCTACCGCAAAGGCCTTGATGGTTTCGATCCCAGTGCTGCGTATTTTATTACAAAACAATGGGTGCTCTTCGCCGTGTAATTGCACGGCTTGGAGTTGGTGTCTTTCGATTGTATCGATGATATATTCCTCAGTATCATTGACAAATACTCCTGTTTTTTTGATATTTTGAGGCAATACTGGGGTGTCTTTATCGACATACCTTTTGGAGGGTTTCCAAAAGATAAAACCCATATAGTCTGGACTTAGATTGCTCAGTAGCGCGATATTTTCGGCGGAACGCATGCCACAAACTTTTAACTTCATGGGCTTAGTTTTTTAATGAAATGGTCAGCAGTCTCACCGGGGGAGGGACTTTTCATAAAATTCTCTCCGATTAGAAAGCCCTGATATCCATAAGGTTTTAGACTTTCAATGGCCGAAACTGTACTGATTCCACTTTCAGATACTTTGACAAAATCATCGGGAATTTTCTCGGCCAATGTTTTGCTGGTGTCAAGACTGACGTCAAACGTTTTTAGGTTGCGGTTGTTCACCCCCATCATATCGATAGAGGGCATTATCGCCTTTTGTAATTCTTCCGCGTTGTGGACCTCCAATAGCACCTCTAACCCAAGGGATTGTGCCGTGGAGGAAAGGGATTGAATTTGTTGTCGGTCCAAAACTGCGGCGATTAAAAGGATCACATCGGCTCCATGGGCTTTGGCCTCAACCAATTGGTAGGGATCGATGATGAATTCTTTGCGCAACAAAGGCAGGTCACAAACCGCCCGCGCTGCCGTTAAATCTTCAAGGCTTCCGCCAAAATATTTGAGGTCCGTTAGAACAGACATACCGCAGACACCAGCCGAAGCATAGCCTTTTGCGACTTCGTGCACCGTGAGACTGCTGTTGATATTTTCTCGGGAAGGAGACCGGCGTTTGTGTTCCGCAATTATGCCTGAGTTGCTGCTTTTTAGTCTTTGAGTCAGAGAAAAGGTACTGCGGTTAAAAAGGGGTGATTGCTCCCAGTAGGCCGTGGGGAATATCTTTTTTCGAAGGCTTACTTCTTTGATTTTATCCTCAATGATGCGGTTTAAAATGTTCATACAGCACTCAGTTTTTGAAGGGTTTTAAAGGCCTGATTGGCCTTTCCAGAAAGCAGGGATTCTTTTGCTTTTTCATACCCGACTTGTGGGCTACAGTCTGTCGCCGTGGCAATGGCCATAGCGGCATTGGCGCATACCACATTTTGTTGCGCTTCGGTGCCTTTGCCTTTCAATACTGCGCTAAAAATAGCTCCGGAAGAGGGAATGTTATCCCCGCCACTGATTTGATCGGCCGTGAGTTCGGCGATGCCAAAATCTTGGGGACTGATTAGGGTCTCCCCTTGGTTTCGAATGGCCTTTGCGGGTCCTGTAAGGGATATTTCGTCATAGCCATCCAAGGCATAAAGTATGGTAAATTGCTGGTCGGTTTTTTGAAAAAGGTAGCCATACAAACGCGCCAGCTCCAGGTTAAATACGCCGGTGAGTTGGTGTTTTGGAAAAGCGGGGTTGACCAGGGGCCCCAGCATGTTAAAGAAAGTTTTAACCCCCAATCCCCTTCGGATGGGAGCTACGTTTTTCATGGCAGGGTGAAAAAGTGGTGCGTGGAGGTTGCAAATGCCAGCTTGGTCAATACAGCGCTTTAGGAAATCTGCGTCATTAGAGAATTTGACCCCCAGGTGTTCCAAAACATTACTTGATCCACAACCAGAGGAAACACCGTAATTGCCGTGTTTGGCCACTTTAACACCCGCACCAGCGGTAACGAATGATGCCAGGGTGGAGATGTTAAAAGTATCTTTTCCATCGCCTCCGGTGCCACACAAATCGATGGGAGAAAATTCACTCAGGTCTATGGCCACGCAGAGCTTTTGCAGGGCTTTTCGGAAGCCTTCGAGTTCCTCCAGCGTAATGCTGCGCATCATAAAAACCGTTAGAAATGCTGCAATCTGACTGGGATTGTATGCTCCCTCGGCAATCCCAGTGAGAATGCTTTCGGCTTCCTCGCGGTCCAAAGTTTCATGTTGGGTCAGTCGGTTGATTATGGCTTTCATTATTAGCTATTGATCCAGTTTTCTAATATTTTTTTTCCGTAGGGGGTTAAAATAGACTCGGGGTGGAATTGAACCGCACGAATGGGTAAGGTCTTGTGACGCAAGGACATCAACTGCTGCTGGTCGTCAAATGAGGTGGCAATCAGTTTGTCGGGCAATGGGGTTTGCACGACCCAGGAGTGGTAGCGACCTACTTCAAAACTCTTGGGAAGGCCATTGAATAGGAGGTCTTCTTCAGCAACCTCAACGGGCGTGGCAACCCCGTGAAACATGGTGTCCAAGTTGGTCAGTGAAGCGCCAAAGACTTCTCCTATGGCTTGTTGTCCCAAACATACCCCCAGTATTTTTTTTGACGGGGCATACTTTTCGATGGCGGCTTTTAAAAGGCCGGCTTCGTCGGGAATCCCCGGTCCTGGGGAAAGGAGCAAATACTCGTAGGCCTCAGGTTCTGAGAGCTCAAATTGATCATTGCGCTTGACCGTTACCTCCGCCCCTAATTCCTCTAAGTAATGAACTAGATTGTAAGTGAAGGAGTCGTAATTGTCAATGACAAATATTTTTTTCATTTTCTCAGTATTTATAGTTTTTCTGCCAATGTCAGGGCTTTGTCCAATGCCCCCAATTTGTTGTATACTTCTTGTAATTCGTTTTCGGGGACAGATTTAGAAACCATCCCTGCTCCCGCCTGGTAGTGGAGCTCCTGGTTTTTACTGGTAAAAGAACGGATGACAATACAGTGGTTGAAATTGCCATCAAAATCCATATATCCCAATGCTCCACCATAGGCATTACGGGCGGTTTTTTCATAACGGTCAATCAGTTGTAGCGCCATGTGTTTTGGCGCACCGCTCAGTGTTCCAGCGGGAAAAGTATCGGCCACGACTTGGTAGGTTTTGGCCTTTGGTTTTAGCAGACCAGTGACCTTGGATACCAGGTGTATGACGTGGGAGAAAAACTGTATTTCTCTGTTTTTTTCTACGACGACTTGAGTGCCGTTTCTGCTGAGGTCGTTTCTTGCGAGGTCGACCAACATCACATGCTCGCTGTTTTCTTTAGGATCGGCAGCCAGGCGCGCTGCAGCGGCACTGTCCTCGGCGTCGTTCCCGGTCCTCTTAAAAGTCCCGGCAATGGGGTGGATCTCTGCTTTTCCGTCTTCTACCACAAGCTGGGCTTCGGGTGAGCTCCCAAATATTTTAAAATCTCCGTAATCAAAAAAGAAGAGGTATGGGGAGGGGTTTACCGACCTGAGCGTTCGATAAACGTTGAATTCGTCACCCGTGAATTTCTGAGAAAAACGCCGGGACAATACCAGTTGAAAGACATCCCCACGGTGGCAGTGGGCTTTGGCTTTATGGACCAAATCGATGAATTCTTCATCGGTAAGGTTAGAAGTTTTGTCTCCCTTTTTTTGAAAGGTATAGACAGGGTTGCTGTCTTTGTTCAGGATTTTTTCTATTTGATCCAAATTATTTTCTCCATTGAGGCTGTGGGAAAACAAATGCGCTTCATGGTTAAAAAGACTGATAGCAATAATGTTTTGATACACCGCATAATAAATTTCAGGTAGGTCCAGATTGTCCTTATTTTTATCCAAGCTGAGTTGTTCAAAATGGGCAACAGCCTCGTGAGAAATAAATCCAAAAAGACCGTTGGTAATAAACTTAAAGGGGAACTTTTTGGACTCAAATTGCTGCGCAAACTCTTGGATCAATAGTGGTACTTCGTCTTCTGGAGTTAATTTCTTTACAAATTGATCCCCATCGGGATAGGTGTATTTTATTTTTCCTCCGGTCACACACAAGGTGGCTATGGGGTTACAACAGATATAGGAAAAATTATTGGCACGGGCGTCATAGTCGCTACTCTCCAACAACAAGCTGTGGGGATATTGGTCCCTTATCTTGAGATATACACTGACAGGTGTAAGCGTATCGGCCAGTATTTTTTTGTGTTCAGAATGTAATTTAAACCTCGGGTTCATCTTATAAAATTAAAAAAGGCCTGTCGTGACGACAAGCCTTATATGGGTAGAGCAGTATCACGAATCGATCAGATCAATTCGTCCACCAGCTGTATAGTTCAATTTTAAAATTCATTTTACAAATATAAATGAAAAAAAATTTAATGCAACCCGAGTTTATTTTTAATTCTCGAAACTAAGCGCGACTTCCATTCTGATATCGTCTAGGATGAGCTTGTCTCCGAGGTTTTCAAAGAAAGATCCCGAACGAAAACGAACGTCATACAAGGAACGGTCAAACGTCAGGGCTGCAGTAGCTGTGTTGTTGTCTTTCAGTGATATGGAAAATTCTACGGGATGTTCTTTTCCTTTGATGGTGAGGGCACCGAACAAGGTTTGCGAATCTCCCATTAGCTTTCCTTTTTGCGTAATTTTTAAAACGGCCTCAGCGTGTTTGTCCACACTAAAAAAATCATCAGATCTCAGGTGTCCTTCCAATCTGGCTTTACCACCTCCTGAGAGGTCTTCTACGGTAAGTGAGGTCATGTCAACGATAAAGCTTCCGGAACTGACTATTCCGTCTTTTACTTCGATTGCTGCGGATTTAAATTTAAGGTTTCCAAAATGGGTCTTCCCAGTGAGTTCTTCGCCATACCAGCGGATGTTGCTCTGACCTGAATCTACAGTGAGCGATTGGCCTTGCACCCCGGCAAAGGTGAAAACAAATAGATTGAATAACAATAGGATCGATTTTTTCATAATAAAGGTTTTTAAGTTAATTTTTTAGTGTCATTTTGTTTATTAGGCTTCTTAGCGTTCTTTGTTCTTCTATGTCCAAAGGTTTTAATATTTCTATTTCTGTGTTTTCAATTTGTTGATCGAGTTTTTCTAATACATCCAAACCTTTCTCGGTAATCACAATTTCAACTTTTCTGCGGTTTTCTTCGCAAATTTCGCGGTGAACTAAGCTTTTGTCAATCAATTTATCAATCAGTCGGGTGGTATTGCTCATCTTGTGAATCATCCTTTTTTGGACAGTTTTTAGATTGGCAGGTTCCCCTTTGCGCCCCCTTAGGATTCTGAGCACATTGAACTGCTGTAGCGAGAGATCAAAGGCTTTAAGTGTGTTTCCAAGAAAATCCTCCGCCTTATTTCCCGCTTTGAGAATTCCTACCACTGTGTTTTTGATCAATTCCTGAGAACTCATTATGTAATTACAATTTTTGTATATACAAATATAATGTAAATTTATTTTTTTAAGTCGATTTCATTTTTTTTTCTTGACAACTCTTTTAAATTTATAAAAATTAAGCGATGGATTTATCACAAGAAGCGTGGAAAAGTAAATTTGAAGCAGACGAGAATGCTTTTTTATTGGATGTTAGAACTCCAGAGGAGTACGACGACGGCCACATTCCGGAGGCAACTCTGTTAAATATAAGAGACCCCCAGGCCTTTGTTCAAGGATTAGAGTCCTTGGATCCCTCAAAAAATTATTACGTTTACTGTAGGTCAGGAGCGCGCAGCGCTCAGGCCTGCCAATTGATGAACCAAATGGGAATTTCCTCCGCCTATAATTTGCTGGGTGGCTATATGGAGTGGGAAGGAGACTCCGCCCAATAAGGAACAATTACATAACGGCCCCAAATTGAC
Organism: Flavobacteriaceae bacterium; assembly: GCA_022428005.1. Classification (GTDB taxonomy): domain Bacteria; phylum Bacteroidota; class Bacteroidia; order Flavobacteriales; family Flavobacteriaceae; genus UBA8316. The sequence continues at coordinate 8,126 of JAKMDI010000017.1, read as the reverse complement.
ATGAAAGAAGATTTTCTTCATTACCTATGGCGTTTTCAAAAATTGGGAGCGCTGCCCTTACAAGCTACATCAGGAGCTGAAGTTGTGGTGGTTTCACCGGGAGTAATGAACTCGGGCGGTGGACCAGATTTTCTCAATGCTAAAATATGGATTGACGATACCCTCTGGGCAGGAGATGTTGAAATTCACCTCAGGGCTTCCTCTTGGTTTGAGCACCAACACCATTCGGATTCCAATTACGATGCCGTAATACTACATGTGGTTTGAGAAGACGACCAAGCGCTTTGTTATCCCTCGGGGCGAGCTGTTCCTTGTTTGGTTTTGGGTAACAGCTTAGATCCAGAACATTGGGAGCGCTACCAAAAAAAATTTATTACCCTGCCCCATTGGATTCCCTGTGAAAAAATGATTGCGTCTTTTCCTGAATTTAAGTGGTCCCATTGGAAAGAGCGTTTGTATCTGCAGCGTTTGGAAGAAAAAACATTACAGATCCGCAAGCTTTTAAAAACCAACAACAATAATTGGGAGCAAACATTATTTGAACTGTTGGCTAAGAATTTTGGATTGAATAGAAATGGAGATGTGTTTTTACAATGGGCACAGCGATTGCCCTTTACTGTGGTTCAAAAAAATTGTGCGAATGGCGATTTGCTGGAGGCGCTATTTATGGGAATGGCAGGACTGTTGAATGGTGAAATTCACTATCCTTACCCACAAAAACTTCACAAAGATTTTGATTACCTCAAACGAAAGTACGGCTTTACCGAAGTTTTGGGGATCAGCGTGAATTTTAGGCGATTGCGCCAGCCCAACTTTCCTACGATTCGGTTGTCGCAATTGGCACAGTTGTACCACCAGCATCCCCGACCTTTTTCGCTGTTAATAAAAGCGGAGGCACCCCGAGATCTGAACTGGATTCGTACAATTGGTGTTTCTGAATATTGGAAAACCCACTATACTTTTGAAAAAGAATCCGCCCCGAGTCCCAAGCGTTTGTCCCAATCTTTTTTTGACTTATTGATGATCAATACGCTGATACCACTGCGCTTTGCCTATGCTCAAATTCAGGAGGGATCTTTTGGTGAAGAACTCTTTCGGTGGATTAGATCGCTGCCTGCCGAAAAAAATCGGATTACTCAAGGGTTTTCAGATTTGGGACTCCCCTTCCAATCCGCTTTGGACTCGCAATCCCTTTTGCAATTGAAAAAAGATTATTGCGATAAAAAAAAGTGCTTGCATTGCGCGGTTGGATTTCATTTGTTCGACAATTAGCCCTAAATTTATGATGTGAGCCGTGTAAAAATTTTACGTCATTTTTTTGAAAAGCATGGATTTGCTGTCTCCACACGTTTGGCCGATTTTTTGGGGATGAGCGTAAAAAGCGTTCGACTTTTTTTTATTTACGCCTCCTTTACCACACTGGTAGGAGGGTTTATCATTTACCTCACTTTGGCCTTTTGGCTCAAGTTAAAAGACATGATCTACACCAAGAGAACTTCTGTATTCGATTTATGATGTGAAACTATTCCGCCCCAATCTTTTTTTCGCACTGATCCTTATTTTACTCATATTCTGTTTGGGCACCCTGGGCTATTATTTGTTGTTGCCCGACATGGGTTGGGTCGATGCCCTGTACATGACCGCCATTACACTGAGCACTGTGGGATATGGTGAAGTTGCCCCGATGAGTCCCAGTGCGAAAATATTTACCATACTGCTGATTATGATCAGTTTAACAGCATTTGCCTATGGGATAAAAGAGTTGACTCATTTTGTGATCACAGAAAATATTTTTGATAAAATCAAACGAAAAAAAATGAATAAAATGAGAGCTTCTTTAAAAGACCATACTGTGATCTGCGGCTATGGTCGTAACGGTCGGCAAGTGGCCCAGCGTTTGCTAAATCACGGACAACCTTTTGTGGTCATCGAACAAGACTTGGTCTTGATGCAAGACCAAGAAAACATTCATTTTATAACGGGAGACGCTCGCGAAGACAAAGTTTTAGAACAGGCCCAAATTGACAGAGCAAAACATCTGATTACGGCTTTACCCGATGATGTTGACAATTTATTTGTGGTTTTATCGGCCCGTGAAATGAATCCCGATTTGCTGATTGTAAGTCGCTTGACATCGGCCGGTAACCGTTCCAAGTTAAAACGGGCGGGTTCGGATCACATCATCATGCCAGACCGAATTGGTGGGGATTATATGGCCGGTTTGTTGATGGTTCCCGACTTGATTCGTTTTGTAGAAGAGCTGAGTTGGTTGGAAGGAGACAGTCCAAATTTGGAGGAAATTGCCATTGAAGAACTACCAAAAAAAATCCAAAACAAGTCATTGGCAGAATTGGACATTCGCAAAAAAACCCAATGCAATGTCGTGGGCTAAAGAAAAGCTCATGGTGCTTTGATGATCAGCCCCAGTGCTGAGCTCCGATTGGAGCCTCAAAGCAAGTTGATTGTATTGGGGAGCACTGCTGCTATCGCAAAATTAAATACAATGTTTGATTTGGATTAGTTTGAATTTCCACAGCTTTTTAGGATATTGCATAGAACAATAAAAAACTTATGAAGCTGCGTTCATTTTCCAAATCTATTTTTTCTCTTCTTTTTGTTTTACTGTCTTCCTGGAGTGCCGCTGCACAAGGGCCTGGGTTGGATGATAGAATCAACGAAGCTTTTACTCCCATTGCCAACTGGTGGGGCGCAGTTATCTTACACAATTTTCCGGGGACCTCTGTACCCACCATTATTATATTGTTGGTAGGAGGGGCCCTGTTTTTTACTTTCTATTTTGGATTTGTCAATGTAAGGCGTTTTCCTACAGCCATTAAAACGGTTAGGGGAAAATACGATGCATTGGATCACCATGCCTCAGGGGATCCAGCCTTGTCCATAGCTGGAGATGTTAAAGGAACGATTAAGGATGAGAGTAAGTCGGGCGAAGTCAGTCATTTTCAGGCATTGGCAACCGCCGTATCTGGAACTGTTGGAAATGGCAATATCGCGGGTGTGGCACTGGCCATTGCTGTTGGTGGCCCTGGGGCGACCTTTTGGATGATACTCTGCGGTTTGTTGGGGATGTCCACTAAATTTGTGGAATGTACTCTTGGGGTACGCTATCGCGATGTAGGGGAAGACGGAACCGTTTATGGTGGTCCCATGTACTACCTGTCCAAAGGCCTCAAAGAAAGGGGAATGGGAAAAATAGGTAAAGCCTTGGCAGTTATTTTTGCCCTTTTGTGCATCGGTGCTTCATTTGGGGGTGGGAATGCTGCGCAGTCCAATCAAGCTGCGATGCAGTTGGTCAGTACCTTTGGAATGACAGGTGGTTCTGCCAGAACCATTATTGGGATCATCATGATGATTTTCGTGGGTATTATCATTATAGGAGGGATTCAAAGAATTGCTGCTGTTACCGAAAAAATAGTTCCCTTTATGGCTTTGATGTATGTCTTGGCTTGCGTCTATATCATCTGTTCAAATTTTAGTTTTGTAGACGATGCCTTTGGCATGATTTTCACCCAAGCCTTCAATCCCCAAGCGGGCTTAGGGGGGCTGTTGGGTGTACTAATCACTGGTTTCCGTCGGGCGGCTTTTTCGAATGAAGCGGGGGCAGGTTCTGCTTCCATTGCCCACGCCGCTGTAAAGACTAAATATGCTGCTTCGGAGGGATTGGTAGCCCTATTAGAACCCTTTATTGACACGGTTGTAATATGCACCATGACGGCTTTGGTCATCATCATTTTTAATGGTGACAACACGGTATTTGATTATGGCGGGGTAGGAGGTAAAGTATTGATTGATGGCACTGCCGTTGAGGGTGCGGGGATTACTGCTGCCGCTTTTTCAAAATACATCAGTTTTGCAGGTCCATTTTTGACCATAGCCGTAGTCTTATTTGCCGTTTCTACGATGATCTCTTGGTCCTACTACGGCTTGCAATCATGGATGTATATATTTGGTAAAAGTAAACTTGCCGACCTTTCCTACAAAATTTTGTTTTTGTTGTTTATCGTTATAGGCGCTGCAGGAGATATGTCTGCTGTGTGGACATTTTCTGATGCCATGATTTTGGCCCTGGTTTTCCCCAATATGATTGGATTAATCCTCTTGTTCCCAAAAGTAAAAGAAGAATTGACCAACTACCTTTCAGCCATTAGAGGAATGGGTTGATGGTCGCATGATAAGATGAAATTTTTTCGACCCCATTTCTACCTGAGCAAAGCCCAGCGCAACGCACTCGTGCTGTTGGTCGTGTTATTGTTGGGAGTATTTTATTTAAAAGGGTTCCTGCCTGAGGCCGCGCAAAATACATTAGACCATAAAGCAATGGAAAAATACCAATCGACAATAGATTCGTTGGTAAGAGTCCAAGCGCCACCGGTTATTTATCCCTTCAACCCTAACTTTCTGACCGATTACCGCGCTTATTTATTGGGACTCCCAACAGCCTCAATCGATCGGTTGTTGAACCACAAAAAGTCGGGTAAGTGGTTAAATAATTTAGAGGACTTTAAGAAAGTGGCTGAAATTGATGATAGTTTGATGGCGTTTGTTGCTCCCCATTTGATTTTTTCACAAAAGAAAAAATACAATGTTTACAAAAAAAAGGAGGTGGTAAAAAAAAACTTAAATCAGGCAGATATTGCTGCGCTAAAAGCAGTGTATGGTGTGGGAGAAAAACTGTCGAATCGAATTGTAAAATACAGAAAGCTACTGCAAGGGTTTAGTCTTATGGACCAACTCTATGAAGTTTATGGATTGGACAGTACTGTAGTGGACGAGATCAGAAAAAAATTTGAGATAAAAACTTTACCAAACATCAAAAAAATTGCTTTGGACACGATCAGCTATTCAGATTTGGTGCGATTGCCTTACCTCAACAGCACAGATGCTCAAAGGATTATTCGTTGGCGGTCGACGCGCGAGGAAATAGAAATTAGTGAGCTGCTCAATATTGAAGGTTTCGACTCATTGAAAATAGACAGAATAAACTTATATTTGTCCACATTATAGCACTATGTTTGAATTGGATAATGCGGTAAGCGTCAATTACAGTGAAACCACACAGATGGTAATTGATTCCGCGAGAGATTTTACAGATCAATTTATTCGGCCCCATGTCATGGAATGGGATGAGGCGCAATATTTCCCAGCCGCTGTTCTTAAAAAAGCAGGAAAGCTTGGATTTATGGGGATCTTGATCCCCGAAATCTATGGTGGCTCAGGAATGGGATATCACGAATACATTGCTGTAATCGAAGAGATTTCTAAAGTTGATCCTTCTTTGGGACTTTCCGTAGCGGCTCATAATTCCTTGACCACCCAACACCTTTATCTTTTTGGTAATGAAGAGCAACGTATGAAATGGTTGCCCAAATTGGCCTCTGGAGAATGGTTGGGCGCTTGGGGTTTAACCGAATACAACACTGGTTCTGATGCCAAAGGGATGAACGCTACTGCCCGAAAAGAAGGAGATCATTGGGTTCTCAACGGGACAAAAAACTTTATTACCCACGGAAAATCCTGTGACTTAGCAGTGGTTATCCTTCGCAATGGCGAAAAAGGGGACAGTCATGGCATGACCAGCTTTGTCATTGAAAAAGGAACACCAGGATTTAGCTCTGGAAAAGTTGAAAACAAACTGGGAATGCGGGCATCAGAAACGGCAGAAATGGTTTTTGACAATTGTATTATTCCCGATTGTAACCGGCTTGGTGCCGTAGGTGAAGGCTTTATCCAGTCGATGAAAATTTTAGATGGCGGCAGGATCTCTATCGCTGCGTTGTCGCTTGGTATAGCTAAAGGAGCATTTGAAGCTTCGGTCAAATACGCCAAAGAAAGAGAGCAGTTTGGTAAACCCATAGGCAGTTTTCAAGGAATTTCATTTATGTTGGCAGATATGGCCACAGAAATTGAAGCCGCAAGCCTGATGACCCATCAAGCGGGTGAGGACAAAAACCAGGGAAAAAACGTAACTCAAATTGGAGCCATGGCCAAATTATTCGCCTCTGAGCTTTGTGTCAAAGTGGCCAATAATGCTGTTCAAATCCATGGAGGTTATGGCTTTACAAAAGACTACCCGGTAGAGAAATTCTACCGCGATTCCAAGTTGTGTACTATTGGTGAAGGAACCAGTGAGATACAGAAACTGGTTATTGCTCGTAATATCCTCAAGTAATATTTTTCCTTTTTTTAGTACTTCGTTAGTGATAGTATCATTATATTTGCCCACCATTATGAAAGGAGGTGCCCAACTATGCTGATAATACCTGTAAAAGACGGAGAAAATATCGACCGCGCTCTAAAGCGTTTTAAGAGAAAATTTGATAAAACTGGCGGTATGCGTCAATTGCGCAGCAGAAAGCAGTTTGTCAAGCCTTCTATTAAAAATCGTGACAAAATTAAAAAAGCTCAGTACATACAACGCCTTAGAGATTTAGAAAACCAATAGGCGTAAATTGATACGTAATCACAAACGTTGTAAATTTTAAGTTTCATAACTTTGATTTACAACGTTTTTTTATGTCCATCAATCGATTTTTGGAGTACATCAGTCTTGAAAAGAAGTATTCTGAAAACACGCGTATAGCTTATCAAAAAAATTTAGAAGAATTCTGTAGTTTTTGCAACGACTACTATGCGATAGAAGATATCGATGGCGTTGATTACAGTCATATAAGGACGTGGATCATCCAGTTGGTCGAAGCAAAGAACAGTAACCGTACCATTAACAGAAAAATTTCTGTTCTACGCTCTTATTATAAATTTTTACTAAAAACAGGCAGCATATCCATCCATCCACTGAAGCTACATCGGCCCCTTAAAGTTTCAAAAAAGGTAAATATGCCATTCTCTAAAGCAGAGATAAATCGACTTTTAGCTGGAGATTTATTTCCAACCGACTATTTGGGGACCCTTCAAAAGTGTATCATTACTTTATTTTATTATACGGGTATCCGGCGCAAAGAACTCATCGAAATAAAGACCAATGCTGTTGATTTTGAAAACAACACCCTTCAAGTGTTGGGCAAGCGCAATAAAGAAAGGATAGTCCCTTTGCTGCCAGAAGCTGTTTCCTGCCTAAAGGAATACCGTCAACATAAAAATGACTTACCCCACTTCGATCCCCATTCTTTTTTTTGTTTGGCGTCGGGGGAAAAACTTCATGAGGGATTTGTGTATCAGACAGTAAATCATTATTTTGGATTGGTATCCACCAAAGTAAAAAAAAGTCCCCACATGCTGCGCCACAGTTTTGCAACGCATCTTTTGGATAACGGAGCCGATCTAAATGCGGTAAAAGAATTGTTGGGACATGAGAGTATTGCTGCTACCCAAATATATACCCACAGCAGCTTAAAAAAAATTCAGGATACGTATGACAAAGCCCACCCGAGGGGTAAAAGTCGTGGTACAACAATTTAAATTTATATTATGCAAGTCAACTTTCAATCTGTCAACTACACTTCCGATATTAAATTAGTGGAATTCACACAAAAGAGAATGGATAAAATCACCCATTTTTACAATCAAATCGTCGACATCTACGTTTATACAAAAGTTGAGAACACGGCAGATAGGATCAATAAATTTGCTGAATTAAAGATTGGAATTCCCGGAGATGATGTAGTAGTGAAGAAGACAGCAAAGTCATTTGAGGAGGCAATCAATACCGCTGCCGATGCAGCAGAAAGAATCCTTAAAAAACGCAAAGAAAAACAGCGCCCTTGACAGGGTGTTTTTTTTAAACTATTGTTTTGAAACACGAAAAATTAATATTTACTTTGCAGACCGTTTTTACGGATTTTTTTTGTGAAATGCCGATGTAGCTCAGCTGGCTAGAGCAGCTGATTTGTAATCAGCAGGTCGTGGGTTCGAGTCCCTCCATCGGCTCATCATTAAAGAAAAAAAAGGGGGAGATACTCAAGCGGCCAACGAGGACAGACTGTAAATCTGTTGGTTTTTACCTTCGCAGGTTCGAATCCTGCTCTCCCCACAAGAGTGTTTGAAATATTGAAATAATTTACTGATCTTCGCATCAGTAATCAAGCGGGAGTAGCTCAGTTGGTAGAGCGTCAGCCTTCCAAGCTGAATGTCGCCGGTTCGAACCCGGTCTC
>JAKMDI010000006.1 GCA_022428005.1 Flavobacteriaceae bacterium | reverse complement strand
TTTTTTTTAGAAAACTGAACGATTATAGTCTACAAAACTCTAATAATTCCTAAAACTTAACTGTTTGAGGGATTAACTGAAGGTTCCGTGGGTTATGTTGCAATTATTTTTGAAGTTTGGTACTCTTGAGATTACCGATAATCAAGATTTTAAAAATCATTGATATGTTATATATTTTATATTAATTTTATAATTTCATTATATGAAAGATGCAAAATACTTAATGGCCTTTAGTGTTCCATTGAGCGTATTTATTAGTATATATTTTAGAGAAATTTTTTCATACACCGCCGTATTGTATGTATTTCTTTTTATCCCCATTGTTGAACTTTTATTACCTACACACCTGACTACATTCTCAGAACAAGAATCCAAAAGCAGATTGAAAGACAGGTTTTTTGACTGGCTTCTTTATTTAAATCTTCCCATTGTTTATCTAATTTTATTATACGGTCTATTTTCTTTTGCCAATTATGATCTGCAGCCCTACGAATATTTTGGATTCACTCTTTCGTTAGGAATTCTTTTGGCCACAAACGCAATCAATGTTGCCCATGAATTAGGGCATCGAAAAAATACATTTGACATTTTTATCACCAGGTTACTTTTGTTGCCCTGCCTCTATATGCACTTTACGATGGAGCACAACCATGGGCATCACAAAAATGTTTCAACAGAACTAGACCCAGCTACTGCCAAAAAGGGACAAAGCTTGTATCACTTTTGGATTAATTCTGTTGTTGGTCAGTACAAGAATGCTTGGAAAATTCAGATAAAAATGTTAAAAAACAGAAAGTCTTCCTTTATTTCATTGGATAACAATTTGCTTTTGTTTACAATATGTCAAGCGCTCTATCTTGCCACAATTTATGCTTTGCTGGGAACAGGAGCATTGGTACTCGCATTTTTGGTCGGCGTTATTTCATTTCTCTTTTTGGAGACCATTAACTACATTGAGCATTATGGCCTAAAACGAAAAAAGGTAGGGAACAGATATGAAAGGGTTCGAAACATACACTCTTGGAACTCCGATCACATCATGGGTAGAATCGTTTTATACGAGTTAACACGGCACAGCGACCATCATTTTCGAGCCTCAAAAAAGTATCAGGTACTGGAAAGTTTCGAAGACAGTCCTAAGTTACCCTACGGATATCCCATGTCTATGCTGATCGCTTTTGTCCCACCCTTATGGTTTGCCTTTATGCATCCTGTTTTGAGTAAAATGGAAAAAAACCACCAATGAAGCTCCGTACCAATCCAAATCCAATATAGACCACTATCATAATTTATTTTTCCGAGCTTTTGGTAATGCTCTAAATGGGCTGTAATTGGTCTCACTAATGATAATCTCAGCATTTCTTAAAAAAGGTTGAATGACCTATAGTGATAAACTTGGTTAAACCTATGAGGACTAAATTCGAATTTTAATATGCCGAACCAACCCGAATCACCCATCCCACCAGTTAAAGAAAAGACTGAGGGGACATAGCTGTCGAATTTTATAAATTCTGAGACCTTTGTCGTTGAGAAATATTTTAGCGCTTAAACCGAATTACGGTTCAATTTTTTTGTTTCGCCACCACGAGGCCAACGAGGAACCTGAAATATTCATCCATGGGCCAAATACCGCAGGAGCCAAACCAACAGTTGCTACTTTACCCATTTCCAGTGCTATACCCGAAGCCAGCCCTCCATTTTGCATGCCTACTTCGAGGGCTATGGTACGACAGTCTTGTTCTCTCAATTTCAAGATTCGGCAACCCCAATAACCAAAAAAATACCCCAAAAAATTATGAATGATTGAGGCTAAAATTAGAAATCCACCAATGGTCAATAAATTGTCTCTTCCCGCCGCAGTAATAATCGTAATTATCATGACGATCGCTGCCATAGAAATGAGGGGCATAATTTTATCAAGCCATGGGGTTTTATTATGAAAAAAATGATTAAAAATCAATCCTAAAGTAATCGGAAGAATGACAATCTTCACAATACTCAACATCATTGCCCAAAAATCAATCGGTACGAAGGCACCTGCAAAAAACTCCATCAGTAGAGGCGTCGTAAAAGGGGCGATGACTGTAGCTACCCCTGTTAGGGTCACAGATAGTGCAACGTTTGCATTGGCCAAATACGCCATTACATTGGACGCCAAGCCACTGGGCGAAGAACCGATTAATACAACACCGGCAGCAATTTCGGGTGGGAATTGAAAAAGGGTGGCCAAAGAAAATCCAACCAAGGGCATGATACTAAATTGACAAAGCAAGCCTACTAAAACTCCTTTGGGCATTTTTATGACCCCGTAGAAATCTCTATGACTCATCGCGGTCCCCATTCCAAACATGATGATTTGCAACAAGGGTACGATAAGTACTTTCATTTGAACTCCCCCCAACTCAATAAAGGGAGCAGGGAAAAACATGGAAACACTAACTGCAGCAAAAATCAATACGGTAAATGACATTCCTTTTAATAAAGGAATCCCTCTAAATCCAAGGGCTAAAAAAAGAAAAAAACCAACCAACCAAATTCCTGCGCTCGCAGATTGTTCGGTGGTGAAATAGTAGAGGCTCATCAGCCCGAAGATTGACGATAGCAAAAGGGGAATTTTAGGATTCGTTTTCATGGGTATATATTTCTAATAGCCTTCAAACCTTGATGTTATTTTAACAAGTCGGTTTTAGAGTTGGGTGTACCAATTGCCAGTTATTTTGGAATAAACTTTTCGATATTAAACAACATCTCTAATTTTTGTAAAATCAAATTATAATTACAGTAGTGCTCATGTGAAATCTGATATGATATATTCCCAATAAGCATCTTAATTTCAAGGTAGCTGTTTTTAATATAAAGAAGAAATATTTTTTTTGGTTTGCCTCAGATAATTGCAACCTCAATAACAATTTAATCATAAGAATTCTTTTTAATGACTGCTTAAAGCACATTGTATTCTTTGGTATGACAGTTCGCAGTATTTTTAATGCTGTCAATTTTTTTTACTAAATCAAATAGCGCTCTAACTTAAAAATCAGCAATAGCTGTCTTTTCAACAATTCAACATTAACAAGCTAAAAGCAAAATAATATAACCATTAATTTTTACCCTAAATCATTGATAACAGCATATGGATTGACAGATGGCCTGTTATAATAATGATCGCCCTAAAGGGGCATCCCTATAAAGCATGATTAGGGTGAACGACTTTTCTGTTTTACTATGGTTTGACATTAATGATCATTCGCCTGTAGGCATACAAATTAGGAGAACCATTATCATATACTTCAAGAACAATATGAATCTCTTTACCCTCAGAATTTTTAGGAATCTCAATTCCAGCTTTTACGGAAGTGTCATTGGTAATGGTAACCGAACCGTCATAGGAACTCGGCGCATCATAAAATGACCATTTATAAGAAAGTGAATTACCATCGGGGTCTTTTGAGCCCTCGGCACTCAATATAACAATATTACCAACGGATGCAGACCGTTGTAGAACTCTTCTGGTTTTATCTCCATTGAGCACAGCCATCGGCTGGTGGTTGGCATTTTTATAATCGTTGGTGATACTCCAATCCATACGGGCCTCAAAGTCGTTGTTATAGCCTTTATTCCAACGTTTTATCGCAGCTACGCCCTCTTTTGTGTTTCCATACATAGAATAGGGATCGTACATAGTTTCTCCGTTTTTATTAATTTTTGAAACCCCTGACATACTTCGAATACCTACTTGCTTCTCAAAGCTAAAACGCCCTCCCCAACCTCCTTGGTCAATTTGTTCAGGGTCATTAAGTCCATTCGGATAGATGTGCATAAACGCTGGACTATCTCCTTCCGTGGCCCATTTTGTGTCTGGATAAAAAGCGCCTAAAGGACCATGGTTTTGAATGTCGTTACGTTGGTAATCTCCATTTTTAGGGGGTTGCCAGCCATACACTTCTGTTGCTCTTATATAAAAAACATTTGGAAAATTCTTAGCGATCCAAGCCCCTGCATCGTCCTGACCTAAAATATCTATCAACCTTAGTTTACTTAGGAATTTTTGTAATTCCTCCTCAGATCGGGTTTCGCGTATTTTCCAAATCGCTTGTGCGATGGTATTCATTCCTCCCCATCCGGTTACCCAAACAGGTCGAGGGTCGTCTTTATCTGCTGATGCGATAATGAGATCGGAACCGGGACTGTCCTTATCCTTACCCACATCACTCATTCCGTAACCTTTTTGTCCAATTACGGAAATTGATTTTAAGTATTCAGGACTGGGAAAACCAGCAGCATGGACTTTTAGATTGGAGTAGACCTCGGCATACGCATCCACAATGCTGTCCAGCATACTGGTATTGCTTTGTGTTTTTTTCCAACATCCAGTAGCAACTATCAACCCTTCGATATCAAACTCATTGGCACTTACCAACTGACGTACCAAGGATTGTTTATCATCGGGGTCAGCACCGAGGTCGGTTGTATTTATGATACGTGGCTTATGTGGAATATCCCCATCATATTTCAACTGTATGGCCTGTATCGGAGTGCAAGTCAACAGTGATACTATGAAAATCAAAGGGATCATTTGGTATTTAATTTCCATGCTATTTGAATTATTAATAAAAGTAATCAATAAATATTTGGGTTTATAATTGTTAATTTTTTAATATAAAGCATGATCTTTCCTGGTACTGCTATACTTCCAGTAAACTGTTAGGTTGATTTTTGGTTGATTCCTATCTCTTTGGCTCATAAGGACCATAGGGGTAGGTGTCTGGTTTCACCACAGTACCCGTAGTAAGTGTAATGGGCGTATTACCAGCGCCATCAAAAACCACTTCTATCAGTGAAGCTGTATATCCACTTGCCTCTGGGATTTTAACCGCATAAGAGTGCAAAGCGTTTACCGATATGTCAGATTTCTCCCATGTTTCACCAATTTCCCAAATCCTAAAGTCTCGGTCCAAAGGATTGTTGGCTTGCCAAAGCGATAGCGAATATGGTTCTTTAGATAATATATCAACAAAAAGGCTGTCGTTGTGAATTTTCCACTCCATTTGGGGCATGGCTTTTTTAGAAAGTAGTCTGTGATAAAAAGAATAAACGTTTTTTGATCTATAGGTTCCTGCCAAACCATGATTGCCATTGGGGACATATTGAAGATATTTGGGCTCAGGAAGCGTGTCCCAATAAAACTGCCAGGAATCTGGTAAAAAGAATTCATCAATTGTCCCATTGACAACGAGTTTGGGCATATCAAATACTTCTTTAAACTGAAAGGGTTCTACCAAGGCCAGTAATCGATCAAACTCTGGGGTTCCCATCCAGTCCATAATACCCGAATTGACATAATTCTCTACTGCTGGAGACCAATCGCCATAAGATTTGAAATGATGTTGGAAGGAAGGCAATACATTGAGCATATCAATGACCAAAGGGGCCATCCCCACTACCCTTTCATCAACGGCCGCTGTAGTCCAAGTGGTCCACCCCCTCTTTGAAGCTCCCGAAATGACAAAATTTTCTACCGCTGAGGGCTGCGCTGCTGTGATTTCCTCAACAACATCCATGGCCCTCACCACCGCCCGGGTCATGGGGAATCTGGCAAGCCACTCCATGTGTTCGTCTTGGGCACCCTGGGATAAAAATCGCTCCCAACCATAGGCTATAATATTATCTTCATAGCGGTCCATATCATCTGTTCCCTTAAAATTCAATGGTTGGAAAGGAACATTACTAATGTGCGCAATAACGGATTGGGTTTTTAAAGCTTCAGCGATGGCCATGCTGTCCAACTGGATATCATTTCTATCGACCGAGCCTCCTCCAATAAACAAAAGCGCATGATTTGAATTCAATTCCTTGGGAATTACCATATCTACCCAATGCCACCATAAGGTTTGGTGCACCTCCTCTGATGTAAGCCATTCTCCCGAAAACATTTTTATGTGATACAAGGTGTAATGATCTGTGACTATGGAATCTGAAATATTATATTTAAAATTTGAATCTACGGTGCTAACATAATCCTTTAAATATCCCAATGGCAGGGACTTCTTTTGCAGCGTAGGCTGTTGGTTGCAAGAAACTGATAGTAATACTGCAGCAATAAAAAAGACTCCTATGAAGCGCTGAAAAATGGAATTATATCTCGTCATTGTTCTTATTATGTTTCGTTTAAAATTGTAAAAAAACCGATTCATCCTACTAAATTAGCATTTATATAAATTTATAAAACCTTCAATGACTACTTTTCAAAGATTTACAGTTTTGTTCTGCTTCCTTACGGGAGGTATTTTTTCTTATGGTCAAGTCAAAATCTCCAAGCAATATATTTTCCCATTACAATCGCAACACGTACACAGCAGTTCTTTGGTTGAGTTGCCCAATGGAGATCTTCTGAGCTGTTGGTTTCAAGGGTCAGGCGAACGAAAAGCAGATGATGTGAAAATCATGGGGGCGAGATTAAAAAAAGGAAAAAAAACATGGAGCGAACCTTTTGTAATGGCCGATACACCCAATTTTCCAGACTGCAATCCCGTATTATTTTTGAGTCCGAGTAATAAATTATTCTTATTCTGGATGGTCATAAAGAGCAACCGCTGGGAAGAATCCATTTTAAAATACAAAAGGAGTAGTGCTTTTAATAAACAAGGGGCACCCCAATGGGAATGGCAAGATATAATCCTCTTAAAACCCGGAAATAAATTCAAGGACATCACACTATCAAAGTTTGAGGAGCTACCTGATCGCGGGCTCGGCTGGGCAGAATATGCTCCATTGTATGAAAAAATGATTGTAGCGGCAGCAGGGGATAAATCAAAAAGACAATTGGGTTGGATGACCCGCAGCAAACCATTGGTGTTAAAGTCAGGTAGAATATTACTCCCTCTCTATTCCGATGGATTTAATTTTTCACTGGTTGCTTATTCTGATGATGCTGGAAATCAATGGAGTGTTGGGGAGCCTATAGTAGGCTACGGAAACGTCCAACCGTCTTTGACCCAAAAAAAAGACGGAAGTATTGTAGCCTTGATGCGGGATAACGGAGATCTCCCCAGTCGGGTCCTTCAAAGTATATCTGCAGATGACGGGGTGCATTGGAGCGCAGTTGATGACCTAAAAATTCCAAATCCAGGGTCGAGTTTACACACGCTTTCATTACCCAACGGAGAATGGCTGATGGTGAATAACAATTTAGAAAAAGGAAGAAATGAACTGCATCTTAACCATTCTAAAGATGAAGGGAAAACATGGCGAACCATTATGATGATTGAAAAATCAGATAATCCTGAAGACAGTTTTTCTTATCCCACTTTAATCAGTTCCAAAAACGATGAAGTCCACCTTAGCTATTCACTTCGTAAACAGACTAAAAAAACCATTGTTCATGCCGTCATTCAGTTATAAAAAATTTATTTTACTGGGGTTGAGCTTTTGCAATATTTGGGCACAAGTATATACCGACGTCCCTTTTTCTCAAGACCGCTCGATTAAATTCCAAAATACACCCAATCAGCCCCAGCTCTCGATCGTGAGTACAGATCAAAATCAGAACATTTTGGTGCTGTCCTCAGCTGGTTTATTAGCGCCTTGGAAGGAAAGCTTAAAACCTAATTATCAATACAGGCCACTGGAGAACATGGCTGTTCTCGATATAGCTAACCACAAAGAACAGTTTTACTTCCTCAACCAAAAAGCGGTATTCAGTTTTAGCCATGGCGCTAAATTCTATGTGGAACACGGCATTGATGCCCCCCTCCTATTCGCTATGGGAAGGGACGGTTCTTTTTTAGTGTTAAAAAACAATGGAGGTGTATTTAAAGACATCAATGGGTGTTCAGAAGTAAGTTTTAAGTTAGGGGAAAAACCAATATCGGTCATATTTGATCGCGATCACAATCAATTTTTTATACTCACCTCCCGCAATCTATTTAAATTTCAACCCGTTAGGCAAAAGTTAGAAAAAGTCTATAAAGGTTCGAAATTCACTGCCATTGAACTTTTTAAAAATAAGATTTGGCTGGGTACTTCTGAAGGAATAAAAGTTTTAAGTCATTCCAATTTTTTATTGGAAAAAGAGCTTGACGCCCTGCCTCATAATGAAATTACAAGTTTAAAAAATATAGATGGTGTGCTCTGGGCAGGGAGTACAAAAGGGGCCTTTAGATTCAGGGAAGACAATAGATTTGATTATTACGCCTCAAAAAGATGGCTGTTGGACGATGCCGTGAAAACCATTGAAAAAGGGCCTGAAAACAGCGTTTTAATACTCTCTGAACAAGGACTTAACCAAATTGTATTTGAAGCGATGACATTGGAACAGAAAGCGGATTATTTTCAAAAAATTCAAAGACAAAGACACATCAGATATGGTTTGGAATCTTCGGTTGTGCTCAAAGTCGCTGGTGACTTGTCAACCTCCTCCTTGATCGACACCGACAACGATGGCTTGTGGACCTCGATGTACTTGGCAGCAGAACTGTTTAGATTTGCCGTAACCCAAAAAGAAGAGGCCAAAAGAAATGCCATAGAAGCTTTTGAAGCCATGGAGCGCCTCACCTCAATATCCAATATAAAAGGATTTCCCGCCAGGACTTTTGAATGGGAAGGCCATCAAAGAAGTGATTGGAAAAAAGGCGATTCTTATGGCACTTGGAAAAAGGCATCAGACGAAAAATGGGTCTGGAAAACCACGACAAGCAGTGATGAATCGTGTGGTCATTTTTTTGTTTATGCCCTATTTGCTGAAATCATTCAAGACGAGCATTGGAAAAAAAGAGCTATCAAATTGATAAAAGATCAAATGGACCACATCATTGATAACAACTGGTATTTGGTTTCTTGGGACGGAAAACCTACCCGATGGGGTCGTTGGCACCCAGACTATGTGAATAGCTTTCCCATTCAAGTGGGAGACCGACGGCTCAATTCTACCCTGATATTAGCCTTTTTGCAAACCGCTTATCATTTTACTGGCGATAACAAGTATAAAAATCATGCACTAAAGCTTGAAAGGGATCATGGTTATGAGGAGAATGCGACACGGCCTGCCAATGTTATAGACCTTGTCAAAGGAGAGATATTGAGCGATGCATGGAATCATTCCGATGATGAAATGTACTTCCTCACTGCTCCTGCATTTGTAAAATATGCATTTGACGAAGAATCAAAAAAGCGCCATCTTCAGTCAGTAGCCACCCATTGGGAAATAGAACGTTCAGAAAAAAATCCCTTATGGAATTTTTTATATGCTATATCTGGTGGCGAAAAAATTGATTTGGAAGATGCGGTATGGTGGTTAAAAGAATACCCTTTGGATTTAATCGATTGGAAAGTAGAAAATTCCCATAGAAAAGACTTAAAAAAAGTGGCTAAAAATTTCAGAAAACAAGAATATG
Source organism: Flavobacteriaceae bacterium (assembly GCA_022428005.1). GTDB lineage: Bacteria > Bacteroidota > Bacteroidia > Flavobacteriales > Flavobacteriaceae > UBA8316. The sequence goes on along the minus strand of JAKMDI010000006.1, from coordinate 77,943 downwards.
AATCGGTACTTCCCCGCGACGAAAGGCCACATCACCTTCACAATCGCGCTTATCAGAACAACGGGGGCAGTGGTGGATTCAGAGAGTATTCTCCATATGTATATTTGCTTCCCTACTGGGCGGGAAGGTATTCTGGCGCCATTTTACCCATGGAATAATTAACAAGTGAAGTTATTGTTGAATGGCGATATGTTCGATAATTTGCTCGGCATGAGCCCTAGAGTTTTCAATAAACCATTTGTTGGTTTTTAAACCGCCACATACAACTCCTGCCAAATAAACCCCCTCCACTTTCGTTTGCATACTCTTGGGGTCGAATACAGGAGTCTGGAATTCATCATCGTGAAAATCTACACCCAATGACTCTAATAGCGTAAAATTGGGCCTGTATCCGGTCATGGCCAAAACAAAATCGTTTTGGATTGATTTCTTTCCCTCTGGTGTCGTAAAACGCACTTCTGTTTTAGTGATTTCATCGATATGCGAATTGAAATATGCTTCAATACTGCCTTCCTTGATTCGATTGTCAATGTCGGGTTTTGCCCAATACTTTACATTTTGACCAATTTCTTCCTCCCGTATAATCATGGTTACACTTTTGGCTCCTTTTCGGTAGAGTTCCAGTGCCACATCTACCGCGGAATTGGCCGCTCCTACCACCACCACATTCATCCCAAAAAAAGGATGGGCTTCCTTATAGTAATGAAAAACTTTGGGCAATTCCTCCCCTGGAACATCTAATAAGTAAGGGAAATCATAAAAACCCGTTGCCACTATTATTTTATTTGATTTATAAATTTCTTTATTGGTATTTACAACAAAAAGGCCCTCACTTTTATCTATCGTTTTGATATGCTCGTAGAGCTGTAAGGGTAACTTCCAGTATTTGGCTACCCGCCGATAGTATTCCAGGGCTTCAGATCGGGTAGGTTTAGGATTGTGTGAAATAAAAGGAACTTCACCAATTTCTAATTTTTCCGAGGTAGAAAAAAAAGTCATATTCATTGGGTAGCGATACAAAGAGTTTACCAGACACCCCTTATCAAAGATCAGATGATCTAATCCTTTTTTCTTTGCCTCGATGCCGCACGCCAGTCCGATGGGTCCTGCCCCTATGATGATGATGTCTTTTGTGTCTTCTCTCATCTATATATTAAATGCCCTAAACGATATGTTAAACAATGGATTTGTTATATTTAAATTAATTAAATAATTAAATGCTAAATTATGAAAAACCTATTTCTCAGTAAGAGAAATTTCTTACCCGAATTTTCCTTTTTAATTTTACGTTTTTTTACTGGTATTATGATGTGTTACTTCCACGGATGGCAGAAGCTCATCGGAGGGCCTGAGCGCTGGGCAAAGTTAGGAAACTGGCTTTCGGGGGCAATTGGCCAACCTGCCCTAAATATTCCCCTTGGTTTTATGGCAGTTTTTGCAGAGTCCATCGGCGCTTTATTTTTGGCCTTTGGCCTGCTGACAAGGCCCATGTCATTTCTTTTGGCATTCACCATGATGATAGCTACGCTTAAGAACTTTACAGAAGTGGGGTTACAAAAAGGTGAATTATCATTTATATTTTTTTTGCTGGCATTGGTTGTCTTACTAATAGGGAGTGGAAAATACAGCTTAGATCAACTCTTTTTTAAATAGTAAAAACCGCTATAATTCTCAATTTGAGCGACGGGGATGGCAGTTGAAAGGCAGCTTAAAATCAGAAACTGCGATTTTTACCCGTCAAATATTGATTGGCTTCACTTTCTTTAAAACGCGCGTTTTTCGAATCCCAATGTAAGGTCTTGTTGGGAAATCTACCCGCAATAACTCCCAACAAAATGGTCTCTGTCAACCTTGAAGCATAGGAAAATGGAGCAGAGGCCACATCGGTCCCCAAGCAGGCATCCACAAATTGGTGGTAGTGCTTTGGGGCATCTCTCTCATAATCGTTTACTGTGATCCCCAGTTTATTGTCTGGATCGTATTTTTTAATGTCTATTGCAACGTATTTGCCTTCTACAATCAATCGTGGTGGTTGCATAAAGTGGGGTAAAAGCAATCTTCCTTTCTCTCCCATGAACATGGCACCTTGCAGTGGTAATTTTTCTTTATCGGGGAGTCTGAGTTCTTTATGAGAATCTGGTGCTCCTTTTCCATCGTGCCATACCCATTCAAAGTTTTTCGTGGTGTATTGCGTGCCAGGAAAAGTGTAGATCACTTCATTTTTTTCTGGATAACCAAAACCATTGGGCTTCCTACAGCTGTTTTTTATGGTATTGGGAACATCTAACGCTAAGGCGTTGTAGGGGGTATCAAAAATATGAACACCCATGTCTCCAAGTGTTCCACAACCAAAATCAACGAGTTTTCTCCAGTTACCTGGGTGGTATACTTTTTCCTTAAAGGGACGTTTTTCTGCTGTTCCTAACCAAAGGTTCCAATCGAAGTTGGAGGGGATGGGGTCAGCGCCATTGGGCTTTGGTCCGTCAAAGCCCCAGTTTTTTGGAGACCATGCTCTTACCCGACTGACTTTTCCAATAATACCAGATTGAATCAATAGGGTAGCCAGTTTGTAATCATAAAAGGAGTGTACCTGAATCCCCATTTGGGTGACTAATTTTTTTTCTGCTGCAATGTGGCGCATATCGCGCACTTCAGAGACATGATGTGCTAAAGGTTTTTGACAATAAACAGCTTTATTCATTTCCATGGCCATAATGGATGCAGGAGCGTGGCTGTGATCGGGAGTAGAAACCACAACAGCATCTACCTCATTCGCTAAAGATTTGAGCATGACCCGATAATCTTTAAAAGTTTTTGCGTCGGGGTAAATCGAGCTGGCTTTGGCAATAGCATTGGAATCTACATCGCACAAGGCCACTACCTTTACCTTTGGATGTGAAGCGATGGACTTCAAATCACTAAATCCCATGCCCCCTACTCCAATATGGGCGGTTCTCAACAGATCTTTTGTCTTTCCCATCGCCATAATTGTCTTAGGAAGGAAAGCCGTAGTGGCAGCCGCCAAAGAAGTTTTTAAAAAATCTCTTTTTTTCATAGTTGATAAAATTAAAGTCTTTTGATTTTAATATTCCTAAAAGATAGATTACTTCCGTGATCTTGAAAGCCAATAAATCCTGATTTGAATTTTCCATAATCAGGAGCATTGTTCCATTTCCCAGAATTTCTTCTTTTGTACCAATCCTCTGTCCATGGTTTGAAGGAAAGTATTTTTTTTCCATTGAGCCAATGTTCAACCTTTTCTGGTGTAAAAACAATTCTACTGCTGTTCCATTCCCCCGGGGGGTAAAGTGTTTTTTGAGTTTTGTCAGGAACGTGCATGGCATAATCAGCTCCTGTTAGTTGCCAGTCCTTCAGTTCATAGTTATGGATTTCTGAATAATTTTCATCATCCAGGAGTTGGTATTCGGGGGCTACCTCAGGAGGTCCATTATAACCTTCTTTCAGGTGATAGAAAATACCACTGTTGCCTCCTTTGGGGATATTCCACTCTACGTAGAGTTCAAAGTTGTCGAATTCCTCAGCGCCATAAATAATATCTCTACTGCCCTTGTAGTCGTAGTCCTTTTCTAAAATCTGATCTGTAGTAAACGTCAATATTTCGTCTACAATTTTCCAACCTGGAGGCATTTGATCTCCGTTATAGGCCCTCCAACCTTCCAGGGAAGTGCCGTCAAATAATGTAATCCAGTCATCGGCTTTTTTCTTGGGTTGCTCCGTACATGCAATAAAAGCAAATATCGAGATCGTGTATATAATTTTTTTCATTGTTATTAATGTGATTAAATGCGTAAAATTAGTTTTATATGCACAAGATAATAGCTGCACAATATTTAGGCTATAATATCCAAAGGTTCGGTGGTTTTCCAGTTGCCTCGAGTAAAATCAGGAAATGTTTGAGGCGCCCCATCTAGTTCAATGGATTTTCCGCTGAGCTCGGTCACCGCACTCCAAAAAGCGCCTTCATAGACATTCTGATCCAAAGGTTGGCCGAGTCTAAGGCACTCTACGATGCGAAACATCATAATACCGTCCATTCCACCATGACCACTGGATTTTGATTTTTCATTGAGGCGTTTATAGAGCGGGTGGTCATATTTTTCATACACTTTATCCAGGTCTGCTCCTTCCACCCACCGGTGGTGATCATCGGTAATTCCTAGCACGCCTCCCTCCAGGGCTACTCGGGTAGGAAATCCCGCTAATGTGCCTCGGGTTCCTTGCACTAAGTTAAGTCTTGAATAGGGCCTGGGACTGGTTTCGTCCCATTGTACCATAATCGTTCTTCCCAGTTCGGTTTTTATGATAGAGGTATTTAGGTCACCATTGCTGAAGTCCAATTCGTTCCACTTATGGTCGGCCGAAAAATGCTTCTCAGCATAGAGCTTTCTCCCCATCGCAGGCGTTGAATACGAAACGATACTCTTAAAGTTGTCCTCTTTTCTGGCCAAGCTCATGTATTGGGCCACTGGTCCCAATCCATGGGTAGGATATAAGTTCCCTTTTCCGCTTGCATAGTGAGGAGTTCTCCACGATCCAGTGCCCCGCTCCTCTTGTCGCATTTGACCTCGAAGTTCGTGGATGTAAGCTGCTTCCGCATGTAATAAATCTCCGATCACCCCTTTTCTGCACATGTTTAAATACATCAATTCGGTTCTACCATAATTGACGTTTTCCATCATCATACAATGTTTTTGGGTTTTTTCTGAGGTATTGATAATTTCCCAGAGATCACTAACCGATACCGCCAATGGAACTTCAACAAAAGCATGAGCGCCTTGATTCATGGCTTCAATGGCCATTGGTGCATGGTTGTTCCAATTCGTGGCAATAAAGACCACATCGGGTTTAACTTCCTCAAGCATTTTTTTCCACAACTGCTCACCCCCCGAGTAAGTAGCAATATTAGTGTGTCGGGTTGGATCAGACATTTCTTTTACCATGGACAATTTTTCATTGACCTTATCTTCATACAAATCACTCAGGGCAACCACTTCTGTCCCAGGCAAACCTGCAAAAAACTTTAGGTGACCACCACCACGACTGCCCACTCCTATAAAAGCTGCCCGAACAGTATTTAATTTTGCAGCCGCGTAATCTCCCATATACATCCCCCCAGAGGGAGCTTGCTGCTCAACAGTAGTCTCACAATTGGTAATTAAGGGTGCTGTTACAATGGCTGCAGTTGATAATGAGGTTTTCTTTAAAAAATTTCTTCGATCAATTGACATTATAATGTTGTTTGGGTTTTTAATTTACAAAATTCATCAGTGGCATGCATATTAATTACTTTTTTTCTAGGGATCAAAAGTTTCTAATATGTAATTGCCCATTTCAAAGGTAATATCGGATCGGTTATTAATTTCAAGAGCGTGCTTTGGATCTATAGCACCATACAAATAGACTTTTTGTAGGTACGAAAAAGAGGACAATGAATCGGCTACAGCTCTCGATATAGTGGTGTTGACCAAATTAATCTCCTTTAAGTTTTTTAGCCTTTTTATACGACCGATCCCCTTGCCTTTTACTTTGGTATTGTCCAACTTTAAAATCGTTAAGTTTTTGAGCTCTTTAAGCACCTCAAATATACCATCGGTGACTTGGGTATGTCCAAGATCCAAATCTACGATGTGGTTTTTTGCCTTTAGCAAAAATACAGACATCTCGTCGTCAAATTTTGGTACATTCAGGGCAGAAATTTTTAATAACGTTGATTTTTTATACAAAGGAGCCACCAGTAGCCCAAAACTTCTTAGAGAATCCATCACACTACTACTGAGGGCTGGTAATTTTAGGTTGGGGAAAATTCCTGTTTCGTCTTTCGGAAAAAAAGTGGCAAACATATTGCGCTTCAATCCCAATGCAGCTATAGTAGTATTTTCGGGCGCTCCTTTAGCAATCCATTCTTCTAACAATCTGACCTCTGCTGTGCTCAGCTGGGTTTTTGCTTTCGGAGGCATGTGCTTTTTTTTGTTTTTGGGAAGCAATATCCTTTTGATCATTTCACTGTCCTCAGCTCTTGTTTTGGAAATTATGGGTCCGCCCTCCCCGCCTGTTAAGATTCCTTTATAATTGTGTAACAAAAGACCTCCTTTGGATTTTTTGGGGTTGTGACAGCTCACACATTTTTGATCTAAAATGACTTGCACAACTCCGCTGTACAAGGAAAGTTGATCATAAGAATCAGGTGTTAATATCAATTTCTTTGGGGGGAGCTGCAGGCCTAAAACAGTTTTTACACCCACGGGTAATGGTTCTGTTAGGTGATCTTTTCCATGGGTTAGGTTGCCTCCCAAATGTCCAGTAAAAATTAAGGTTATTAGCAGCCCATAAGCTAAAAATGATTTTGAAAAACGATTTAAAAAGTTAAAACCTCTGAGTTTTAGGTAAAGTAAAAAAGATACAATAAAAGTGAGTACGCCCATAATCAAATGACCTTTGACCGCTTCCCAAGAATAGCCTTCTCTAACGTATTGAACGACTCCAGAAAAGACTGATAGAAGTGTGGCGCAGCTGCCCCAAAAAAAAGTAAAATGAATGATTTTAATGTGTTTATTAGCACGACGATCATAAACCATCATCATGAGACCCATGAGTAAAAATCCAATGGGTAAATGCACTATCAAAGGGTGGAAACGCCCAAAAAGGTCGATTAGGAATTCCACTTAAGCCAAAATTTCATTGATAATATTTCCAGCAACATCGGTAAGTCGGAAAGGTCTTCCCTGAAAATCATAGGTAAACTCCTCGTGGTGAAAACCCAACAGGTGAAGGATCGTCGCTTGGATGTCGTGGACAGAAACCCGTCCCTCTACACCCGAATAGCCAATTTCGTCGGTTGCACCGTGCACTGCGCCTTTTTTGATTCCGCCACCTGCCATCCACATCGTAAAGGCATCCCCTTGATGGTCTCTGCCAGGAGAGTTTTGTATTCCCAAACGGTTTTCCCACATAGGGGTGCGCCCAAATTCACCTCCCCAAACGATCAAAGTCTCCTCCAACAAACCTCTTTGCTTAAGATCGAGAATCAGGGCAGAGATGGGGCGGTCGGTTTCTTTACATTTTCTCAAAAACCCTGAGTCAAGGGCTTCTCCGGGACTGGCACCATGAGAGTCCCAACCCCAATCGTACAATTGAACAAAACGAACCCCTTGTTCTACCATTTTACGCGCCAACAAACAGTTGTTAGCAAAAGCTTCTTTACCTGGTTTTACCCCATACATTTCTTTAATGGTATCGGGTTCTTTGTCAATGTCCATAACCTCAGGAACAGACACCTGCATTCTGTAGGCCATTTCATATTGATTAATCCTAGTCAGAACCTCAGGATCACCAAATTTTTGATATTCCTGGTAGTTGATCTCGTTGATGGATTCTAATACTTTCTTTTTTAACCCTCTGGAAACTCCTTTTGGATCTTTCAGATAAAGAACAGGGTCGCCCTTTGACCTACAATGCACTCCTTGGTACACAGATGGAAGAAACCCACTTCCCCAAACACTTTTTCCAGCATCGGGTGTACCTCCAGAGGTGAGGACAACAAATCCAGGGAGGTTGTTATTTTCTGAACCCAATCCATAGGTAACCCACGACCCAATACTGGGTCTTCCTACCCTTGGGCTTCCTGTTTGCATCAGCAACTGCGCTGGACCATGATTAAATTGATCGGTATGTACTGCCTTTAGGAAAGCTACTTCATCAATTATTTTTTTGAAATGAGGTAAATGGTTAGACACCCAGTTTCCAGTGGCACCTGCGCGATTAAAAGTGGCCTGAGGCCCTAACATATTTGGAACTCCCTGTATAAAAGCAAACTTCTTTTCATCCAATAAAGATGGCGGACAGGGCTTGTTGTGCAATTTTGCTAACTCTGGTTTGTAGTCGAATAGCTCTAACTGTGATGGAGCACCTACCATGTGTAAATAGATCACACTTTTTACTTTCGGTAAAAAGGGGGCGGGTAGTGCAGCCATTGGATTTAAGGATCTATCCAAAGTGTAGCGCGGTGTTTTTGGGGTGCCCGTCGAACAGGAATTGAATAGACCCCCTAGAGCAAGACCCCCTAACCCCAATGTACAATCTTTTATAAAATGTCTCCTACTATTGAATTGGGCTTCCGTAAGGCGCTGCTCAGCAATTAGTTTCTCTATTCTATCCATGGGTTAAAAATTCATCTAAGTTCATAATGGCGTTGGCAACTATAGCGAGTGATGCAGTGGTGGCATCCACCGCTTCACCCAGTCCAAAAAAATCTTTTAGTTGGTCGGGATCGGCTTCAAATACTTTTTTTGATTCGTAAAAAAGCGTCAGCAGCGTCTCCATTTTTTTTGCTTCCAAATCTCTAAAGGTGGCCTTTTGATACATCTCACTGATGGTGTTTTCGATTTTTTCCCTTTGTTGATTTTTAGCAAAATGCATGGCAGCCTCTAAATAAACTGGATCGTTCAGGGTTACCAATGCTTGAAGTGGTGTGTTGGTAGGAGAACGCCCCACCAAACAAACTTCTCTACTCCCAGCATCAAAAGTAATCATGGAGGGATAGGGACTGGTTCTTTTTAGGTAGGTGTAAACCCCTCTCCTGTAGCGATCCGAACCTGTACTGGTTTTCCAAAGGTTACCCAAGTAGGCATGCTCCCAAATGCCCTCGGGCTGGGGTGGCATCACTCCAGGGCCATACATTTTATCGCTTAACAAACCTGATATATAGAGTGCTTGGTCTCTAATTTGCTCGGCGGATAGCCTCAATCGCGGTCCTCGGGCGTAATAGGTGTTTTCAGAATCTACCGCCAATTTTTCTTTTGAAATGACCGAACTCTGCTGGTAAGTTGAAGACATCAAAATGGTTTTAATCAAAGTTTTGACACTCCAGTTCATGGAGTGCATAAACTCATAAGCAAGCCAATCCAACAGAGCAGGATGCGAAGGAGGGTCCGACATGGTTCCCATGTCCTCAATGGTGTTGACCAATCCCCTACCAAAAATCTGATACCAAACACGGTTCACCAGTGTTCGGGCTGTGAGGGGATTTTCTTTGTCTACGAGCCATTTGGCAAAGCCCAATCGATTATTTTCCCACCGCTCCTCCCAAGGGTTTAGGGTTTGAGGTACCCCAGGCGGAACAGCTTCTTTTTTGACCCGCCAGTTACCGCGGTCAAACACATGGGTTTTTCTTTTCATGTGTTGCGGATTTTCCACCATAATGGGGGTGAGATCTCCTTTGGTATTCAATAATTCAATTAGAGAATTGTTGACAATAGCATGCCCTTTTTTGTCAATACCTGGTATTTCTGGAAGAAATGCAATCCAATGAAGCTGTAAGTGCTCTCTTTGGAATTGGCTATTACTGGTTTGAAGTGAAACATACAAGTCAAAAGGAGCCGTTTCTTTGGAGATGTCCAAAGTAGCTATTACAGGACCTTTGCTTCCGTTAGGATTATTCCCTTCTTTTTTGATATTAAAAGTACCGATAATCTTTCCGTCGAGACTGTTTTTTCTAAATACGAGTTTGGCACCATTGGTTTTTCCCACGTATTTCAAATAGAGTTTTTGGTACCCCAAAGGATTTACGTTTTTCATAAAAGCAGCACCGCCCTTTCGTAAGCCCATTGCAGGGCCCGATACAAAACCGTTTTTAAGAATCTCAAAATGATGGGAAGGGTATTTTGGTTCCTTATATCTGATAAAATCTTTAAATATATTTGCGGTTTTTGAATCTCCAAAATCTGAAATCCAGTCCAATGTTTTCTCGATTTTAATCTCATCTTCTTGATTAAAATGCATCAGATTGGGGGTTTCGTCAGAAACATCCTCGTCTCGGGTGTTGTTGAAGAATGCCATTACTTGATAATACTCATTGTGCTTAAAAGGATCATAGGGGTGGCTGTGACACTGGACACAACTCATGGTGGTACTTTGCCAAACATCGAAGGTGGTATTGACCCGATCAATTACGGCTGCTACCCTAAACTCTTCGTCATCGGTCCCGCCTTCATCATTGTTCATGGTGTTTCTATGAAATGCAGTGGCTATCAATTGATCAGTAGAAGGATCTGGTAAAAGGTCTCCTGCCAATTGGGTTATGGTGAATTGGCCAAAGGGCAGATCTCGATTCAGGGCCCTGATCACCCAATCACGGTATTGCCATATGGTTCTACCGGGATCTTTTTCAAATCCCATGGTATCCGCATAACGGGCTAAATCCAACCACCAACTGGCCCATTTTTCGCCGTATGCAGAACTTTGAAAGAGCAAGTCTAAATATGTCTCATAGGAGATCTCACCAGATGTAAAGCTTGAGAAATGACCTGGATCTGGGGGCAAACCGGTGATGTCAAAAGACAAACGCCGGGCCAAGATATTTTTTGGAGCCGATGGATTGGGTAACAGCCCCTTGTCCTCCATTCTTGTGGCAACAAAATAATCTATCGGGTTGGCAATGAAATTGTCTGATGAGGAAGATGCCGTCAAAGGGGTTTCCACTTTTTCCACTGGAAGATATGCCCAGTGAGACCCCCATTCTGCACCTTGATCAATCCAATCTGTTAATATTTTGATTTCAGATTTCGATAAGGCGGGTTTTTTGTAAGGCATCCGCATTTCTGTGTCCGTGTAATGCAGTCGTCTTATTAATTCACTTTTACTGGCATTACCGGGAACTATGGCTGGCTGTCCTGATTGCGTTATTCCAAGTGCTTCGGCTTCAAATAAGACACTAAAACCAGCATTTTTCTTAACGCCCCCATGACAAGAGATACAATGTTTGTTTAAAATGGGTTTTACCTGAGCTGAAAAATCTATCTTTTTTTCTGGCATTAGATTGATAAAAACAAAGTAAAGAAAGGTCAAAAAGCCGAGCACAATAAAGAGTTTGAATTCTTTCCTCATTTCCTATTCAAGTGTTGACTGATCATATTTCGATTATTTATTCCTCATCACACGCACCTGGACTCCAAGATTTGACTCCAGCAGCAGCGGCTGTGCAATCATTGGAATAAGTTTTGTTGTCACATCCACAAACAGGCCTGTATTCTTTTGTGCAAGGCGTGTTTTTGGCAGGTCCCAAACACGGGTCCTCTATGACTTTATTTGCAGTACATCCCATAAGAAGAGCAGGTGAAACAAGCATCAATAATCCTGAGAAAATACTTAAGATTAAAGCTTTTTCAATACCATATTTTTCCATAGAATCTTCTTATTGGCTTTGCTGGTATTTTTCCCAATTCCATGTAACTGCAAGGCGATATATCCAGTGGGCGTCAAATCATCGTATATATTGCCAACCATTACTCCATTTACCCATGACTGTAGGTGATTGTCTTTTACCCTAACCTTAAAATGATTCCACTCAAGCGGTTTAAAGGCACTTTTTACTGTTTCATTTACGCCCGGAGTATGGAGAAATCCTCTACCAGCCTCTTCATAAATTGCACCACTCCAAGCTCGGGAAGTAGGGTCAATTTCTATTTGATAGCCCCAAAAAGTACCTCCTTTACGTTTTTTGTTTATGATTAATTTATCACCATTTTTATCAAATCGCCCCCCCCATCTTATGGTTTCGGTATCTTTTTCGTACATGTTGCTTCTAATCTGTACCCCAGAATTGAGAACAGTATCTAATTTTACATCAAACTCCAATTCAAAATTTTGATATTTTTCACGGGTATGTAAAAAAGTATTGGGAAGTCCTGTTATGGCCTCACCCACAATGCACTCCTCGGCTACATAAAATTTTCCCCCTCCATAGTTTATCCAGCCCTCCAAATCCTTGCCGTTAAACAATTCTATAGTTGGGGACTGACAAGATACTAATGTCAGTAAGATCAAATATTTGTAAAAATATATTCTCATGATGAGATCGATTTAAGTATACTAAATTTTAAACACGTGTTAGTTTGAGCGGGTAGGTCTTGTTGGAGTTCCACTGTGGAATGTAAAGGTTATCGTCATTGTCAATACACACATCGTGGGGGTTCATAAATGTTGATTGATCATAGACTGGAGGCGTTAAAACCCCATTATTATAGGTGGGTCTACTTCCTCCTGGAAGAGAAATTACTTTATTATTCTTATCCAAAACTGCGATCATTCCATCGAAGGTGTCCCAGTCATTGGTAATAATTACGGCAAAATAGATCAAATCCCCCTTAATGACCGGACGACAAATATAACAGCCGGGGAGTCGAATGGTCTCCAAATGTTCCCCCTCCATGGAGAAGCGCTTAAACTCATTCGCACTTCTGGAGGTAATCAACAAGCTGGGATTGTTAGCATCTCTGTGATCTATGGTAATTCCGTGGGCGCATTCAAACTGATCTTTTCCCTTTCCATGACCACCGAAATGACGTATGTAGTTTCCCCTGGAATCATATTGTATGATAAAATCTTTACCGTAACCATCGGCAATATAAATATCTCCATTGGGAGCTACTGCAGTCTCTGTCGGTTTAAATTTATTAGACTCTTGGTAGTCGGGGATTTCTTCTGGCTTGTTAAAGGTCATCAACACCTGTCCCTTTAATGTAGTTTTACATACTTTTTTTGAATTGGGATCGGTAATGAATAAAAACTCCTCTCCCCCCTCCTCTACTAATGTCAGTCCGTGAGCACCTGGATACTCAGTACCCCAAGCCTCTACTATTTTTCCAGACCGATCGTATATCAAAATATTATTTTGGGTATGGGTGGTGGTCATAATGAGCCGCTGTCTCTTGTCCATCACCATTTCATGGCAATCTTTGACCGGAAACTTACTGGGATCTTGAACCCCCCATTTTTTATCTACTTTGTAAGTAAAATCACCGTGTCCCACAATTGGGTTGTCATCAGTTTTATGGGTTAAGATTCCAAAGGCGGAAGGGGAAGAAGATAGGGCAAGGCCAGAGGCCAATGAAGCATTTCTTATGAATTTTCTTCTGCTGGTCATGTGCTTGAATTATTTAGGCGCTGAAATAAATTTTTAAAGCGTTTTGTTGGTATTGGTAATTTCTAAACAATATAATCTTTTTTTTCAAACTTAGGCGTTGGAAAAGCCATGATGCCTGTGTCAATCGCCGGGTTTCAATTTTATTTATTCATTCATACTTGCTATATTACGTAACATAAAGAAATTCAAATGAAAACGTACCTATTGCTGTTTACTCTTCTATTGAACATGAGCTCTTATGCCCAGCAATGGAGGCCAATTGAGGGGAAAATCATGAGCCGATGGGCAAAAAAAGTAAACCCAGAAAACACATGGCAAGAATATCCCAGGCCACAATTCGTAAGATCGACTTGGAAAAATCTCAATGGGCTTTGGGATTATGCTGTTTTAAAATCAAATGCCCCAGAACCAAGAAAATATGAAGGTAAAATATTGGTCCCTTTTAGTTTTGAATCCACATTGTCGGGTGTAGGAAAAACCATTACCCAAAAGGATCAAATGTGGTACCGCAAGCGATTCTCCGTCCCCAAAGATTGGAAAGGCAAAAAAATAAAACTAAATTTTGAGGCGGTTGATCACGACACTGCAGTTTGGGTCAATGGTATTTTTGTAGGAACCCACCAAGGAGGTTTCGATCGTTTCTCCTTTGACATCAGTCCCTATCTAAAACCAAGTGGCTCACAAGCCATAGTCGTTGCAGTAAAAGACGGCACGAATTTAAGTCCTCAACTAAGAGGAAAACAACATTTTAAACCCAGTGGAATTGTCTACACCCCCGTTAGCGGTATCTGGCAAACTGTTTGGTTAGAGGCAGTGGCAGAGGAGGCTTACCTATCGGAGGTGAAAATAACCACTGATATTGACAGTGGGACTGTGAGAATAATACCTTTTGGAAATGCTGCCCTAAGGGACAGTTATAAGGTAGAAGCAGTGGTCTATCACAAGGGTTTAAAAATTACTGAAGGAAAAGTTTCCACAGACAATGCCTTGGCTTTAAAAATTGATAATCCATTGCTTTGGTCACCAGAAACCCCCCATTTGTATGACCTCAATTTGCGTCTAATAAACCCAAACGGAGAGACGATTGACGAAGTAAAAAGTTACTTTGGGATGAGAAAAATAAGTCTCGGAGATCACAAAGGGGTAAAATATATGTTCCTCAACAACAAACCCCTTTTTCATTATGGTACACTAGACCAAGGGTGGTGGCCTGGAGGACTACTGACCCCCCCGTCAGATGAAGCGATGCGTTACGATATAGAAATAACCAAAGCCATGGGCTTTAACATGATTCGCAAACATGTAAAAATTGAACCCGATCGCTGGTACTATCACTGTGATCAATTGGGAATCTTGGTTTGGCAAGACATGCCCTCGGGTGGAAAAATGGCGGAAAAATTAAATGGCCCAACCACCAACCGAAAAGGAGTTAAAAGATATTTTGACAATTTGCAGTATGTAGGTAGAAACGAAGATGATCTAAATAAAAACACGGAGGAAGCCCTTCAATTTGAGAAAGAACTCAGAAAAATGATCAACATTCACTACAATACTCCCAGTATCGTTGTTTGGGTTCCATTCAATGAAGGATGGGGCCAATATGACACCTGTAGAATTAGCGATTTGGTGAAGGGTTTAGATCCCAGTCGTTTGGTGGTGCCAACCAGTGGCTGGTCTTTGCGAAACTGTGGTGATATCTATGATATCCATACCTATGATGTTGATCTGACAATTCCTCCTTATCATCAAGATCGGGCAACAGTGATCGGTGAGTTTGGTGGGATTGGATTGCCCCTGAAAAAAAACCTTTGGAACCCTGAGATGACCAATTGGGGCTACCAAACTTATTACACTTCAGAAGACTTACTGAAAAATTATATCTATAAATTCAAACAAATTCTCAATATGAAAGAAAAGCAGGGTTTATCTGGTGCAGTATACACCCAAACGACTGATGTTGAGGGAGAAGTGAATGGGTTGATGACCTATGACAGGGAAGTCATTAAAATCCCCGAGGAAATTTTAAAAGAAATACATACACACCTTTACAGGGAATAAAACAATTATTTAATAATAGCTTATGTACTTAAAACAGTTTTTAATTCTTTCTCTTTTATTATTGTTTGTATTTTGTACCCAGAATACTAAACCTGAATTTGTGTTAGACGCTAAAGAATTTAAAAAAACCATAAAGGGTAAAACTACTGACCTTTACCACCTGAAAAACAACCAGATTGAGGTTTATATAACCAATTATGGGGGAAGAATTGTGAGTCTACTCACCACAGACAACAGTGGTGCTATGGGTGATATCGTTTTGGGTTTCAAAAGTATCGATGACTACCAGCATGCGAATACGCCCTATCACGGCTGCCTGATTGGTCGGTATGGGAATCGTATTGCATTAGGAAAATTTGAATTGGAAGGTGAGGTTTATCAGCTGCCAATCAACAATAATGAAAACCATTTGCACGGTGGCCCAGAAGGATTTCACAATCAAGTATGGGAGGTAACCGATGTTGATGCGAGCTCCATCTCTATGCGCTATATTTCCGCAGACGGAGAAATGGGGTATCCTGGGAACTTGTCTGTATCAGTGCGATATGCGATTAACGACAACCAACTAAGCATTGAATACGAAGCTTCGACTGACAAGGCCACTCCAGTTAATTTAACCAATCATGCCTTTTTTAATCTTTCGGGAAAGGCCAATGGAACCATAAATGACCATTTATTGTTGCTCAATGCTGACCAGTTTATTCCTGTGGGTCCCTCATTGATTCCAACTGGGGAAATCCGATCGGTAGGAGGTACTCCCTTTGATTTTAGAACACCCAAAACCATTGGACGTGACCTGCACTTACAAGCATCCGATGAGCAGCTTAAGCATGGCGGTGGTTATGACCATAACTTTGTGTTGAATAAACCCTCTGAAGGAGGTATGAGTTTGGCGGCGAGTGTTATAGATCCAAAAAGTGGGAGAAAGATGGATATTTTTACCGAAGAACCTGGTATTCAATTTTATGGTGGAAATTTTATGGACGGAAGTGATGTCGGAAAAAATGGGAATAAATTTGGGTACCGTGAATCCTTTGCATTAGAAACCCAACATTTCCCCGATAGTCCCAATCAACCTACATTCCCTAATACGATTTTATCACCAGGAGCGGTTTATCAAACCAAAAGCATATATCAGTTTTCTTTGGCAGAGTAGACCATAAAAAACAATCAGAATTACATTCCTACTACTCGTTGGAAGGCTTCCCTATGGTTGCTAAGATTCCTCCGTCTACATACAACACCTGACCATTCACAAAATCGCTGGCCTTAGAGCTCAGAAAAATAGCGGCGCCTTGAAGGTCGTCGGGGTCACCCCAAATACCTGCTGGCGTTCTGCTGACGATAAACTCGTTCATGGGATGGCCAGCAATACGGATGGGTTTGGTTTGTT
The DNA here is from genome assembly GCA_022428005.1 of Flavobacteriaceae bacterium. GTDB lineage: Bacteria > Bacteroidota > Bacteroidia > Flavobacteriales > Flavobacteriaceae > UBA8316. Next base: position 61,552 of record JAKMDI010000006.1, on the reverse strand, counting down.
CTGTAGCGAAGTAACCCGGGCCAATTCCATTGACCTGAATGTTGTGGGGTGCCCATTCAACACACATATTCTGAGTAAGCATCTTAAGACCTCCTTTGGCGGCAGCATAGGCCCCTACTGTATTTCTTCCCAATTCACTCATCATCGAACAGATGTTGATGATTTTTCCTGCCTTTCGTTTAAGCATACCGCCCACTACTACTTTAGAGACAATAAAGGGGCTGACCAAATCAACTTTAATCACCTGTTCGAAGTCTGCTAAATCCATTTCTGCAAGCGGAGTGCGTTTAATAATTCCGGCGTTATTGACCAGTATGTCAATAGGACCTACCTCATTTTCAATTTGCGCAACAGCGGCGACAACAGCTTTTTCATCAGTCACATCAAAACGGTACCCAAAAGCATTGATCCCCTCGTTTTTTAGATGTGCTACTGCTTTGTCAATTTTCTCTTGCGAACTGTTTCCATTGATAACAATGCTTGCCCCTGCTTGGCCTATTCCCCTGGCCATGGCCAGTCCTAAACCATGAGTAGCGCCAGTTACCAGGGCTACTTTATCCGATAAGTCGAAGAGTTTTGTACTCATAATATTATCTTAATTCAGGAATGGGACAACCGTCCATATCACCATAATCTAAATTTTCTCCTGCCATTCCCCAAATAAAAGTATAGTTGGAGGTTCCTGATCCTGAGTGAATGGACCACGGAGGAGAAATAATCGCTTGTTCGTTCGACATCCACACATGTCTGGTTTCATCTGGCGCTCCCATAAAATGAGAAACCGCCTGATCCTCGGGAAGTTCAAAATACATATAAACTTCCATTCGTCTATCGTGAACGTGGGCTGGCATGGTGTTCCATACAGAGCCAGATTTAAGCTCGGTCATCCCCATTTGTAATTGACAAGTCTCCACAATACTGTTTACTATCAACTTCCTAATGGTTCTTGCATTGGCCGTTTCTGCCGATCCCATTTCTACGATTTCTGCATCATCCCTGCCCACTTTTTTGTTGGGGTATGCATGATGTGCAGGAGCAGAGTTGAGGTAGAATTTTGCCGGTGAACTGTTTTGGTCACTCGAAAAAAACACCTCTTTTGTACTTTTTCCCAAGTAGAGGGCTTCTTTATAATCTAAGCTGTATTCCGTACCATCAGCAGTAACAGTTCCTTTACCGCCAATATTTATAATTCCCATTTCCCTTCTTTCCAAGAAATAATCAGATTTCAGTGGATCCAGAGTGTCCAAAAAGATTTTTTTTGATTTTGGAATAACACCTCCAGCCATATATCGGTCATAATGGGTGTACACCCACTTAACGGTATCGGTGCCAAAAACATCTTCTATTAAAAATTCGTCTCGCAGGGCTTGAGTACCCATTTGATTGGCCTCACGTTGGCCTACAGCATACCTAACTTCGTAGTCTTGATTCATTTTATTCTCTTATTTTTTTTATTAATGAGAGCGTAGCGGCCACTTTTTCTTTAAGCCCTGTATAATTTTCTTGTGCCAATATTTCCTTGGAAATGAGTTGGGATCCCATCCCTACGCAAGTAACGCCAGCTCCAAACCAGCCCCTTAAATTATCTTCTTCGGTGCTGACACCTCCGGTAGGCATAATACTGGTCCAGGGCTGTGGACCTTTGATGGCTTTTACAAAGCCTGGGCCATAGGTACTCCCCGGAAAGAGTTTTATAATTTCACCACCCAATTCCTCAGCCTTGGCGATTTCGGTAAGGGATCCACATCCAGCAGACCACAACACCTTCCTGCGATTGCAAACCACAGCAATGTCCTCTCTGAGTACCGGTGTTACGATAAAGTTAGTACCCAATTGCATGTATAATGATGCAGCAGCAGCATCGGTTACAGAACCTACCCCCATGATCATCTCGGGGAGTTCAGCAAGAGCGTATTGGTTGAGTTCCTCAAAAATATTGTGGGCAAAATCTCCCCTACTCGTAAACTCTAAAAGTCTTGCTCCTCCATCGTAACATGCTTTTAATGTTTTTTTTGCAATCTCAATGTCGCTGTGGTAAAACAAGGGAACCATGCCCGTTTCAGACATTTTTGTTACTACTTCTATTCGTGTAAATTTTGCCATATTTATCTTGCTACGCGTCCACTTGCGTCTCCGCTCATTAATTTTTCAACCTCGGTTACTGTCACCAAATTGGCATCGCCTTTGATGGTGTGTTTTAAACAAGAAGCAGCCACTGCAAAATTCAATGCATTCTGGTCATCTTCTGGATATTTTAGCAATCCGTAGATCAACCCTCCCATAAAGGAATCGCCACCTCCCACTCTGTCCACAATATGAGTTATTTGATATTCTGTACTGGTATAGATATTGTTCCCGTCGTAGAGGATTCCCGCCCAGGTATTGTGTGAAGCAGAAATTGATCCCCTAAGGGTGGTAATCACTTTTTTTGCTTTTGGAAATTTGCGCATCATCTGTTCACAAACAGATTGGAAAGCTTCTGCTTTTACTTGATCTCCTTGGGTGGTAATGTCCAAGCCCTCTGGTTTTATCCCAAAGTGCTTTTCAGCATCTTCTTCGTTACCCAAAATAATATCGCAATAAGCGGTCAATTCGGTCATGATAGGCTCAGAAGGCTGTCCGTATTTCCAAAGCTTGGCGCGGTAGTTCAAGTCGGTGGAGATGGTGATTCCTTTATCACTAGCAATTTTTACAGCTTCCAAACATGCGTCTGCAGCACCCTGAGAAATGGCAGGTGTAATACCAGTCCAATGGAACCAATCCACCCCTTCAAAAACAGTATCCCAATCAATCATTCCTTTTTCAATTTCAGCCATGGCAGAGTGTGCGCGATCATATACCACTTTGCTCCCCCGGCTGACGGCGCCTGTTTCTAAAAAATAAATCCCCAATCGGTCGCCTCCAAAAGCGATATGATCCGTTCCTACTCCCCGCTTTCGCATTTCCATCCTGGCACATTCGCCAAGATCATTTTGAGGTAAACGGGTCACGAATTCTACGGGAACGCCATAATTGGCCAATGATACCGCAACATTTGATTCTCCACCACCGTAAACCACATCGAAGTTATTGGTTTGTGAAAATCTTAAATGACCTGGTGGAGATAGTCTCAACATGATCTCACCAAAAGTTACTACTTTGCTCATACTTTAAATTAATTAATATCTATTTGTAAAGGGTTTTCAATTTTTATTGCCATTTCATTGAGGTATTGCTCCCAGGCATCGTGATCGGAAAATTGATTGCTTTCTGACCAATAGAAACCTACATAGTAAACCAAAGACTGATTCAAGACTTTAAGGTCTAAAAATACATGATTTTGATCCTGAATTTGCGGGTTGTGCACATGGTAGCCCTCATGGTGTTTTTGGGGGGTTAAAATGGCATTACTCAATATGGTTTCAAAATGATTTTGTTTGTAAATCACGATATTATTTCTGTCGAGTACTGTACCATTATTCTCTTGAAGAGAGATCCCGGCAGCGACGTTTTCAGTTCCCGCAATGTCTACCTCTATTTTCATCAAATTATTACCGTAGTCCAAACTGATGGTTTTCTTTTCAGAGACAGCTCCATTGGGCCCTTGCCAATCCTCGTAATCCAATTCAAAAAGTGTTCTAAGAGGACCCGTTGCAATGGTTTTGTGGGAAGTAAAGTTTTTGGAAACAAAATACTGATCGTCTTCTCCTTTTATGGCCAATCCTCCAGCACCTCTACTGATACCCACATGATAGTTGTCCAATCCCTCACCGTGGTCCTCGTGATAGCTGATCCCTTTTTCCTCGCTGTTTTTGTACCACTTATTGATTATGGGATAGTCAACTTTTTTTAACCAACAGTCAAATCCACTGGAGATAATCCCTCCTTTTTTTCCTTCTTCCACCAACAATTGTGCAGCGGGACCATAAGTCCTGAAGGCTACTTTATCGTTTTCCCAAGTGTAATCATCAATTCGTGTGGGTACTATTCTTGAATAGCAATACTCAATAGCTTCTTCATCAAGCTCCCGAACCTTCAGTTGAAAACTTTTTGTTTCCATGGGGTTTAACTGGGGTTGAAATATAAGTTCATCCACAATCCCATCTTGATCTTTATCAATTAACTGGGTGGTCAAAAATTTATTCTGCGACGGGTCAAAAACACCTATATCATCAATGATTGCTCGGGTTTGTTCGGGCAGGGAATTCAGCGCGATTTCAACCACTTCATTCTCTCTTAATAGATCGGTGTTGTTGGTTATAAGGATGTTTACCGGCGCTGGAGCACAGGATGTAATCAGGATCATGAGTCCCAATAAGTTTAAAGTTTTTTTTGATATCATGAGTATAAATTTAAGTGATAGTTAAACTCCGAACAGCTCAGGTAACCACAAGCTCAATTGAGGTATATAAGTCACTAAAAACAAAGATAAGATCATCACCAAAAATAAAGGGATTAATGGTTTAATAACTTTTGTGATGGTGGTTTTAGCAATACCTACTCCTACAAATAATACAGAACCTACCGGCGGGGTACACAAGCCTATACAGAGGTTGAGCATCAGTACGATTCCAAAGTGGGTAGGGTCCATGCCCAATTCTGTTACTATGGGTAAAAAAATCGGTGTAAAAATCAACACTGCAGGGGTAGCATCCATAAACACACCTACTGCGAGAAGAATGACATTGATCATTAATAAAATGATGATCTTATTGTCACTGACAGATAATAAAAAGTTGCTGATGTCTTGTGGAATATTCTCATAGGACAAAACCCACGACATACACATCGATGCTCCGATGAGCAACATCACAATGGCAGTGGTTTCTGTGGATTCAAGAATAACTTTAGGAAGGTCCTTTAAAGACAATTCTTTATAATAAAACGAAAGTAATAGGGTGTAAAGAACCGCAACAGCCGAGGCTTCAGTTGCTGTAAAAACTCCCCCTATGATACCGCCAATAACAATTACCAAGAGTAATAAACTGGGGACTGCATCGACAAATTTTACAAATACTTCTTTCAGAGAAGAACGTTTACCTACAGGGTATTTGTGCTTTTTAGCCCAAAAAATTGCAACTATCATCATGAATAATCCAGTGAGAATTCCTGGGATATATCCCGCTAAAAATAATGCGGCAATAGAAACCCCACCAGAGGCAAGAGAATAGACTATTAAGGTATTACTGGGGGGTATGACCAAGCCGGTTGTTGATGAAGTAATATTGACTGCTGCTCCAAACTCCTTCGAATAGCCTTCTTTTTCCATTTCAGGTCCCAAGATTGTTCCCATCGCAGAAGCCGATGCCATGGCGGAACCCGCAATGGCTCCCATCATCATCGCAGATACAATATTGATCAATGCCAGACCTCCAGGGAGGAAACCTACCAAGGTTTTGGCAAATGAAATCAGTCGGTGTGCGATTCCTCCACTACTCATGATTTGACCAGAGAGTATAAAAAATGGTATGGCCAACAATGCAAAGCTGTCCAGTCCCGTACCGATACGTTGAGAAACTGTAGTGGTCGCTGCGGAAAATGGCATGGCCACCATCAAGGTAAACATAGAGGACATGGCAATACACCAAGCAACTGGTACTCCCAAGGTCAACAATACTAAGAAGCTAAAAACTAATATTATAACGGGTAAAAATTCAATCATTGTGCCTGTTTTTTTAAATCTAAAATTTTATAAAATGTGATCAAGACCCCACTGATCGGGATCACGGAATAAACAACTCCCAGAGGGATTTTAAGGGCCGGAGAAAGTTGTTCTAAAACCAAGGTAATGTAGACCAGTCGTGAACCACCAATAAACATTCCAAAAATAGCGAAGCTGAGTATGGTAATATTGATGATGATTTGGACTTTTTTGAAATTACTGGGACTCAACTTTTCTGTAAAATAAGTAATGGCCACATGATTTCCTTTTCCTGCCACATAAGCAGCTCCCAATACACCTACCCATATCATGAGGTAGCGTGCCAATTCATCAGTAAAAGAACTGGGATCACCCAATAAATAGCGAGAAAAAACTTGCCACAAGACGTTGATGACCATCAGTGACATAATGATGATCAATATTTTTTCGAGTACTGAATCTATTTGTGCTCTTATTTTCATAATTAGTCGGTATTTTTGATTTTATCAATAAATGATTTGATCAATGGATCTTTTCCATATTCCTCGGCCACAGATTTTGACATTTCAGAAAAAGGGGACTTGTCGGGATAACTGACCTGGACCCCAGCAGCTTTTACAGCCTCCAATGATTCTTGTTCTGATTCCATCCAAAGCCTTCTCTGCTCAATAACCGATAGGTCCAAAGCCGTTTGAATCCAATTCTGTTCCTCCTCGTTTAATGTATTCCAAATGTGTGTACTCATGAGCACAACATCGGGCAATACGGTATGTTCGTCAATAATATAGTATTTACAAACTTCATAGTGCCTGGATAAATAAAAGCTGGGGGGATTGTTTTCGGCGCCGTCAACAACACCTTGTTGCAGGGCAGTGTAGAGCTCTCCCCAAGAAATCGGTGTAGGAGATCCACCAAAAGACTTTACCATGTCTATGGCGGTTTGACTCTCCATCACTCTGATTTTGAGCCCTTCCAAGTCGTTGGGTTTTTCAACGGGTTTGTTTATGGTGTAAAAACTCCTGCTCCCCGAGTCATAATAGCCCAACCCTTTTAACCAATACTTTTCAGTTCCATTGAGCAATTCGTCTCCAATAGGACCATCCAGTACCCTAAAAGTGTGTGCTTTGTCTTTAAAAATATAAGGGATCCCAAATACCTTTATGCTGGGAGAGAAGTTCTCGAGGACTCCAGCAGAAACTTTCGTCATGTCCAAACTCCCTATCTGAAGGAGCTCCAAACACTGTCGTTCCGTCCCCAACTGTTGACTGGGATAGATCTGAACCTGGAACTTTCCTCCTGATATTTCTTCGAGTTGCTCACCAAAATAAACCATTCCTTGGTGCACTGAGTGACTGGTACTCAAACCGTGTCCCAATCTAATGATCCTTGTGGAATTCAAATTGTCACAGGACAAAAAACTGAGCAGAGCTACAAATAAAAAAAGTGCTTTTATCTTCAACATTATTTTTTATAATTAATAAATTCTTTCAAATTGTGGTAACAAATATTTTCAACCACATTTCCAAAAAAGGAAATATCATTGGGTAACAATCCATTTTCAATATCTTCTCCCATCATATTACAAAGCAAACGTCTGAAATATTCATGTCTTGGAAAAGAAAGAAAACTTCTGCTATCGGTCAACATCCCAATAAATTTAGACAATAACCCCATATTGGAAAGTGTCCTCATCTGAGACTCCATACCTTCTTTTTGATCTAAAAACCACCAAGCAGTTCCCCACTGAATCTCGACTTTGTCATTGTTAAAATTCCCTGGCATGGTAGCAAAAACTTCATTCATTGCAGGGTTGAGATTGTAGAGTATGGTGTTGGTTAGTTTGTCGGCATCATTGAGTCTTCCCAACAAGGTTGACAGGTTTTTGGCTTGGGCAAAATCACCTATAGAATCACATCCTACATCCGCACCCAACTGTCTTTTTAACTTTTGATTGTTCCCTCTCAAAGCTCCGAGGTGCAATTGTTGCGTCCAGCCAAAGTCATGATACATCACAAAGAGCTCATACAACACGCACGAATTAAAGATATTGGCCTCCTCCACCGTGGGAAGGTTGCCTCCTATTCTTTTCTTTAAAATATCATCTGCTGCTGCATGAGTGAAATCAGAAGCATAGGTGTATTCCAAACCATGGTCTGATATCCTGCAGCCATTTTCGTGAAAATAGCTGATTCTCGACTTGAGGGAATCCAAAAGACCATCCAGATCATTAATTTCAGTTTCAGCAGCCTCGCTCAAGAATCCTACGTAATCCAGATAGTGTTCTTCCTTAATACCGAAAATATTATCGGGTCGGAAACCGGCCAAAACTTCTGGGCCTTTGTCTCCACTTGAAGCAATTTTTTGGTGGTGAGAAAGATCATCTACAGGGTCGTCAGTGGTACACAACATCTCAACCTTCATATCGTTTAATAAACCCTTGGGGGTGATGTTCTCCAATTGCCTATTCGTCTCTTCGAATATGGCTGTCGCAGTTGAAGGTTGTAAAATTGTACTGATTCCAAAATAGCGGTCCAATTCGAGGTGCGTCCAATGAAAAAGCGGGTTTCCAACGGTAAAAGGAACGGTGTAAGCCCATTGGTCAAATTTTTCCTTGTTGCTTACCTCTTTACCCGTAATGAATTTTTCAGGTACGCCCAAGGTTCTCATCGCCCTCCACTTATAGTGGTCTCCATCGAGCCACACCTGATTTATTCCTTCAAAGGGTCGATTTTCAGCAATAACATCTGGGGGTAAATGATTGTGGTAATCTATGATGGGCATCTTTTCGGCATACTCAAAATAAAGGCGTTCCGCTGTTTTATTTTGCAGTAAAAAATTCTCTTTAATAAAAGGGTCTGTATTTTTAAACTCCATGCTTAGATCATTTTATCGATTCCCCATTCTAAGCCCCTTAGCTCTGCCAAGCCTCTCAACCTACCTATGGCGGAGTATCCTGGATTGATTTTGGGTTTAACCAAATCGTCCAACATTTGATGTCCGTGATCGGGTCGCATGGGGATGGAAGCATCGGCCCTGTTTTCCGAAACCCTGCGCCGTTGTTCTATAAGTACTCGTTTTATGATTTCAAACATATCTACGTCGCCCGTCAAGTGATCTGCTTCATAAAAATTTCCCTGAGGGTCTCGCTTGGTACTTCTGAGATGAAGGAAATGAACACGATCTGCATAGGCATCAAAAATCGCTGGAAGATCATTGTCTGCCCTTACACCCAATGAACCTGTACAAAATGTGATTCCATTGGATAGAGGAGTAACCTTGTCAAAAATATATTTATAATCCTCTATTGTGCTGACAACACGCGGTAAACCGAGCAATGTAAAAGGTGGGTCGTCAGGGTGAATACACATCTTTATTCCCAAACTTTCTGCTAACGGAATAATCTCAGACAAGAACTGAACCAAATGTAATAGAAGTTGATCTGCATCGATCCCCTGATAGGTTTCCAACATTTCCTTAAACTCCTCCATGGAGTATCCCTCTTCGGAACCTGGTAGCCCTTTTAATACATTATCTGAAATCCTTGCTATGTCTTCCTCTGACAAGCTTTCAAAGTGGGTTTTGGTCTGCTGAATCACCTCGGGTGTGTAATCCTTTTCAGCACCTGCTCTTTGAAGAATATACAGATCAAAAACCCTAAGCTCTGATGCATTGAATTCAAGGGCCAAGGAGCCATCTTCCATTACCATATCCAATTTTGTCCTGGTCCAATCCAAAATGGGCATAAAATTGTAACAAATTACATATACCCCACAGGAGGCCAAGTTTTTCATACTGACCTTATAATTCTCAATAATTTTTTCAAAATCAGCAGTCCTGGTTTTTATTTTCTCATGGACGGGAAGGGATTCTACCACGTCCCATGTTAGCCCAGCAGATTCGATTTCATTTTTTCTTTTTTGAATTTCATCCACCGACCATATCTCTCCATTCGGGATGTGGTGCAATGCGTTTACTATTCCAGTGGCACCTGCTTGGACTATGTCAGATAAGCGTACAGGATCGTTTGGTCCATACCAGCGCCATGTTTGTGTCATTTTCATATTAAATATTTTAACTTAAACCCCACTAAATGCGCTGAACCCACCGTCTATGGGAAGTACAACTCCTGTTATAAACTGAGCAGCATCACTACAAAGGAAATGAATGGCTCCATTGAGCTCTTCTGCCTCGCCAAAACGTTTCATGGGGGTGTTTCTGATAATGGTTTCTCCTCTATCGGTGTAAGATCCATCTTCGTTCAACAATAATTTTCGATTTTGATTTCCTACAAAAAATCCGGGGGCTATGGCGTTGACTCTTACACCAGGGCCAAATTTTAAAGCCATTTCAACCGCCATCCAACGCGTAAAGTTTTCTATACCTGCCTTAGAAGCTGAATACCCCACCACACGTGTGATCACGCGATCCACACTCATAGAAGAGTAATTGACAATAGATCCACTTTTTTGATCGGCCATGATTTTTCCAAATACAAGAGAAGGAATAACCGATCCATTGAGATTGAGTTCGGTTACCTTCTTAAAATCATCCATAGACAGGTCGAATATTGTTTGATCTACTGCTATCGTTGCTCCTGGCATATTTCCTCCAGCGGCGTTGAGCAGGATATCAACTCGACCCCATAGCTTTATTATTTCATCAGCGATGTTCTCGATCGATTCTTTGGAGAGCACATTGGCTGCAAATCCAATAGCATTTCCACCTTCTTTTTGGATTTCTTCTACCGTGCTATTGGCCGCCTCTTGTGTCAGGTCTAAAATTGCTATTTTAACCCCCGACTTAGATAAGCTTTTCGCTACACAACCACCCAGAGCTCCTCCTCCACCAGTTATTACGGCAACTTTTTCGTTTAATTCAAAGTTTGGTTTCATCATTTATAGTACAAATTTTTTGTTATCCCAATGTATTATTTTTTCAGTGTCCATCGCCTGAATACCCATCTCTACTGCATAGGCGGCTTTGGCGCCAGTGATCACTCCAGAATTGGGTTCTTTATTGTTAAGTATCGCATCTCTAAAATCTATCAACGCTTGCTTGGTTGGATCGATGTGGCCAATCTCTATGGGAGTGCCCTTACTTTGTGTCCAATTTGTCGTTGCGCCCGATACCCCGTCTACCTCGCCATACTCTGGTTTGTATTCTCCCTCAGGGAAAAACCACGCCTTATCATAAGATATGGTCAAAGTCCCTTTATCTCCCATAACCATGATTTTGTAATCATCTTTGGCATTTGAGGTCAAACAAGTGTAGGTTGCTTTTACACCCCCTGGGAATTGATAAACAACCTTGGTATTATCGTAGGTCTCACGACCGTCTTTCCAATAATCTATTCCCCCAAAACCAATAACTTTTTCAGGTTGTGATTTGAGTACCCAATTCGCAAAATCAATTTGATGAGAACTCAACTCAGCCAAAAGTCCGTAGGAGTATTCCCTATACATTCTCCAATTGATCTGGCGCTCCATTTTCGGATCAGGAACTGGTCTTCTCCAATTGCCATTCCGGTTCCATTGCGCCTCAATGGCGGAAATCTTACCTACTTTACCGTCCCAAATCATTTCTACCAATTGGGAGTACATTCGGGAACTGTGATACTGGTGACCCGTTTGAAAAATTTTATTAGATGCTTTACATCGATTAACAATTCGGTTGGTAGCTTCAACTCCTTTGGCCATGGTTTTTTCACAATAGACATTCTTTTCGGCATCTAATGCAGCTACGGCAACAGCATCGTGCGTGTTCAAAGGTGTTGCGACAACAACACTGTCTATGTTTTTGTCATCCAATAGTTTCCTGTAATCTGAATATGCCTTAGCCCGCTTGTTGTCCTTGATTAAATCGAAGGCTTCTTCAAGTCGAAATGCCAAAGTGTCGCAAACAGCAACAACTTCAAAACCAGGGATATTGTTCAGAAGTTTAACAATTCCTTGTCCTCTTCCTCCTGTTCCAATAACACCAATACTTATAACACTATTGGTGTTTAGCTGGGCCATCAGGTGGGGTGCAACCATACTACCGAGGAGTATACCACTGGAGTTACGAATAAATTCTTGTCGTTTCATTTTTAATTATTTTTTATTGATAACCAAGTCTATTTCTTCAAGTGATTTGCCTTTGGTCTCGGGCATCATAAAAATCGAGAAAAAAAGCTGAAGCACCATCATAAAGGCAAAAAAAGAAAAAATTGGCCATGGATTAGTATTGTATATAGCGATTACTGAAGGACCGACCAAAGTGATTAGGGCAGCAAAAACCCAATGCACACCCGCGCCAAAAGACTGTCCAAGGGCCCTCGCCCGATTGGGGAAAATTTCAGAAATAAATACCCAAATAACGGTTCCTTGCCCTACGGCATGGGAAGCTATAAATGCGAAAATAAATAGTGCAATCCATTGGGAATCTAAAGCTTGATAAAAAGCAACAGAAACACCTGTTAAACTGACGATGTAGCCTATAGAACCAGCAATTAGTAATTGTTTGCGTCCCAGTTTGTCTATCAACAACAATCCAGCGAAGGTAAACACGATGTTCGTAAGACCAATAAAAACAGAATTAAACAAAGATTCCTTAGTAGCAAAACCTGCCAATTCAAGGATTTCTGGAGCATAATAAAGGATGAAATTTATTCCTGAAAGCTGGTTGAAAAAAGAAATAACGAACGCTAAAATAATCACTCTGTTGTTTTTCTTGCTCCAAAAATTTTGAGGTTTTGAGGCCTGGTGAGCATCATTGGATTTTATTTGTTGTAAAACTTCGTTTGCGGTGGAAGAATCACCGTAAATCTTTTCAAGTGTTTGCAAGGCCAATTGATCGTTCTTTTTATACAAAATTTGCCACCTTGGGGTATCAGGAATCCTGAATGTCATCAATAAATAAAGCACAGCGGGTAGGGCCTCTATTCCGAGCATCCACCTCCAATCTTGTCCCCCTTGGAATCCAGTGAGGAAATAATTTGATAAAAAGGCGATTAGGATACCAAAAACCAAACTAAATTGATAGAGGACACCTAAGGAACCTCGATTCTTTGGGGATGAAATTTCGGAAATGTAAATCGGTGCAGCAATTGAGGAAACCCCAACGGCCAAACCACCTATAAATCTAAAAAAAGAAAAGGTGTAGGGATCCATAGCAAAAGCAGAACCCAAAGCAGAGATAAAAAAGAAAAAACCAACCCAGGTCAATGTTTTTTTACGACCCAAAACATTGGTGGGATAGGCACCAAACAATGCACCAATGACAGTACCCCAAAGCGCCATTGACATGATAAAAAAACCATGGAAAAAAGGGCCCGTGGACCACAACTCCTTTATCGGTAAGTTGGCCCCAGAGATGACTACAGTATCAAAGCCAAACAAAAAGCCTGACAAAGCCGCTACGATAATCCATTTTAATGATTTGGTCATTTAAGTCAAATTTCGTGTGCGTACACACCTACTTACAAATATATTGAAAGGATTTTAAAAGTGCCCCCCAAGATCTTGATATTATTTACATAATTGTAAGAAATTAATACTAATTTTATTTAGTTATGAGTAGGAACTAATCAAAGAATATTGATAACCATAAAGGACATTGCAAAGGAAGCTAATGTGTCTGCGGGTACTGTAGACCGGGTATTGCACAATCGCGGTGGGGTATCGACTGAAACAGAGCAGAAAGTCAATAAAATTTTAAAGGAGCGTAACTTTAAGATCAATTTGATCGCGAGCTCTTTGGCCATGAAGAAAAACCATACATTGGCCACCCTCATCCCAAACTTTGATCAACAAAATATTTTTTGGAAATCACCACACTCAGGAATTGAAAAAGGCAGTCAGGAAGTAAAAGCCTATGGTATCGAAAACCATATCTTTACCTTCAATCAATTTGATCCCAATAGCTATGCTAAAGCTTTTCGGGAATTGATCAAAACCAGTCCTGACGCGGTTATTTTAGTCCCAATTTTTTTAAAAGAAACAAAAGCAATTATAGAAACACTCAAGAACAAAAAAATTCCCTACCTATTTCTCAACATTAATTTAAAAGGCTCTGATAGCTTGTGTTATATTGGACAAAAGTCTTTTGAAGCTGGTATTCTTGCTGGTAAACTATCGAATATATGTACTACTGAAGATGATGAAATTCTAATGGTGCTTACGCGAAAAAACTTGTTTAATCACGAAGCAATTCAGGATCGTATAGAGGGTTTTCTCGATTTTCATCAGAAGAGTAATTCCAAAACCAAAATTCACAAATTACAGTTCAACCAGCCCGATGAAGTCTTTAGGAGCAGAGAAAAAATAAATCAATTTATAGAAAAGCACCCTAAAGTGAAAGGGGTTGTTGTTCCATCGAGTAGGGTGTCAGTTGTTTGTAAAGCGATCGATAAAGAAAAGCTTGTTGATCTCAGAATCATCGGTTTTGACACTACCCCTCAAAACATTGATTTTTTAAAGCGTGGTGATGTTACATTTCTCATCTCACAAAAATCATTTAACCAAGGCTATAAATCTATAATAACCATTGCAAATTTCCTGGTCCACAAAGAAATTCCAAGCAATGAAATCCCAACGCCTTTAGAAATCATTACCAAGGAAAATTACATGTTCAGTCACTCTGAGGAAAGAAAATATTCCATTGAGTAACTAAAAAGTACCCTCATTGACCGGGTTGCCCTCCACATCGTGATGGATAAACTGGATTTTAGGGTTATCGTTATGGGTAACGCTCACCGATAGAAAGCCGCCCTTGACTCTGAGGAATTGATGTTCTGGTCGGAAATCTTCTTGTTTCCATCCGCCCGCATGAACGTCTGCTCCTGCACCACATCCAAATTCCCAAAGGTTGGTATCCTTTATGTGGGTAACGTATTGCCAATGCCGGTCTCCGTTAACGATAAAGATATTTTTCTGCTTTTTTATAAAACTCAAAATTTCCCCTTGTTCATAAGAGTAAGTAGCATTGCTGAGATTATCATTTTTTGAGCTGCGATCTGGACCCAAAATTGGCGATGAGGTAATCAATACCTTATAGGTAGCGTCGGACTGAGTAACAGTTTCAAAAAACCATTGCTTTTGTTCTTTACCCCAAATGGTCTTTTCGGGACCGTCTTTTAAGGAGTTTTGATTTCTGTAGTTACGGCCTTCTACGATCCATACTTGTAAGTCTTTACCCCATCTGACGGTCTTGTACCTTTTGGAATAACTTGGAAATTGCTCCTCGTCGAATATCTCTAAACCCCGCTCAAAAGTTACGGTACCATAATCTCTTCCTGGATAGCTGTCATCGAATCCCACATCGTGATCATCTTTCATAAAATAAGAGGTGTGCTGGTTGTAAAATTTCTTTTGAAAGGGTAGTGAAAACAAACGATTCCATTTAAATCGAACCAATTCCTCCGTTAGGGCATAGGGAGTGGGTTTATCCATGTATTCAATGTCTCCAGTATGCACATAAAAATCTGGTTTTAAATCTGTCATACTGGGATATATTTTATGCCCATTTTCCAAATCGTCTCGGCGGTTGTAGTCATGACAAGATACTACGCAGAACTTCACATCGCTGCTGATTTCTTTATGAGGGGGTAAAATAAACTTTCCACTAATACTGTCTGAAACTCTGGACCCCTCCTTTGCCCTGGCATATATCTTAAGACGATAGGTACTACCAGCCGAAAGTCCCTCCAATTTCCACTGATGGGTATAATCTTTGTCCGAATCGACCTCAGTCCACTTGGTGACCACCACTTCATTTTCCTTTCCCAACTGATGATATTTTAACCTTACCTGACCAGCAGCACCCGGGCAGTAGCCCTCCATGTCTTCTAAGGATGCTCCAGTGGGAATTTGGGAAGCATATATGGCCTCAACATCAGGGTTTTTGGCTAAAGAAAGCATTTCTTTTCTGGGGATTTCCAAAAAAGGTTGGCCCTCATAAAAAGCGGCTTTTTCCTGCGTCAGCCGGGTCCAAATCACAATTGAATTCTGATCGGCCCAACCATTTTTAAGACCATTTGCGAAATAAGGACCCTGAACCACTTCTGGGGAAGTTTTACAGGAAAAAGACAGCAGTAAAACCCCCAAACAGAATAATCGTATATGCATATTGTTGTTATAAAACTGAAAAAATACTATTTCCCTCCATAAAGTTTATACATCTCTGAACCAGCACTTAAAAAAGCACCAACCCCATAAACCTCAGTTTTGTCGGGATAGGCTTCACCAGGCTCTGCACCAATGGGCTGAACATAGGAAAGCATCCCTTCTTCTGTGACATGACCCATCATGGCTTTCCATGCCTTTTCTACCGCAGGAAGGTAAGTGGCACGGTCCAGTATCCCTTCATTGATACCCCAAGCCAAACCAAAAGTGAAGAATGAAGATCCACTGGTCTCTGGCGTAGGATAAAATTCTTGCCCCAATAGACTCATTGCCCAATGCCCCTCAGGAGTTTGAATCTCTAAGAGTTTTTTCGCCATTTTTTTATAAAGCTTTAGGAAATAAGGATACTCTTTATCATCAGGTCCAAGCTCATCCATAACATTCGATAATCCCGCAAATACCCATCCATTTCCTCTGCCCCAGAAAATTTTGGTTCCGTTATCGAGTTTATTAAAGTAAGAACCATCTCTGTAATACAGGCTTTCCTTTTTATCAAACAAATGGTCTGTAGTGGCTTTCCACTCTTTGACCATAAAGTCGATGTATTTCCTATCTCTGGTCAGATTGGATGCCATTACCCATACCGGTGGTGACATGAACAAAGCATCACACCAGTTCCATCTGTCCTGATGAAAGGGGGATTGCCAATCCATTTTTGTTTTGGAAGGATGGTATAGAATAAAATCAAATTGCTTGATTGTAGGCTTTATCATTTTTTCTTCTTTGTATTTTCTATAAAGATGAAAATAGGTTTGCCCTACAGTATGGTCATCTGCATGAAAAACTCTGGCATAATAACCATTTCTCAAGTGCAGTTTCCAATCATGGGTTTCACCTATACCTTTTAGCCACTCATAATACTTGTCACTGTCTGCCATTTCTGCCCATTTAGACATGCCCACATACAATGCCCCATTGGTCCAGTCTAACGGATGATGCTTCCCTCTGGACAATCTCTTATTTTGGGCCCTGTATTCTAAATTGTCATGATTTTCAATTTGCCAGTCGGCCACTTTTTCCATTATGTTTTTTATCTCAGTAACTTTGTCGTTTTGTGCAAATAATGCAGCTGAAACAAATAAAAATGTGATGCAGTTGATAATTTTTTTCATGTTTTTATAATTATTTTTTAAATATAATACTTAACAGTTTAGTGTAATTAAAGTTTGGTAAAAATGTGCTCATTCTTAGGATCATAATGCTGGATTACCTCAAGGTGTTTTTTTTAATTTATAAAGATATAATTTACTTGGTTTGGGCCAGGGCTTTGGTCTGGGGCGATCCCTAAAGCGATCGAGTGCCTCCCACTTCAGCGCATACCTTATCCCCTGGTTTGGAGAACTTCCTAAGTCTTTTGAGCTCACCACATTCAAGCCTTTAAAAGCACCCTCAGTCTTTATCCTTTTTTCAAAGCGGCTGCTGGAAAAAAGTGGTAAATCTCTAATAACCGTTCCAACTGGATCAAATTCATCGTCGAGTAAAATTATGCCTTCTCCATACTTGATGTGCCAATAGCCAATTTCGTAGAGTCCATCAGGTCTTTTTTTAAAACTTCTAAATCTAAATTCATTTTGGATACTTCCATTTCCAGAAAATGCCCAACGGTAATCCCAATCAGTGAGCTGCTTGTAAACCCACTTTTGGCCTTTGACTTGAGCTATGTAGATTTGAAGATTTCCTGCTTGGTCATATTTGTGGTAGGTAAAAACAGCTTTATTATTTTTATCCAGTTGCAATTTTGCTGCCAAATTAATGATCCCTCCTTTTACTGGGATGGGATCTACGATCAACGATTTTTGATTTAATGTAGCAGGGAGACTAATGGGTTGGTCAAAGGCATTATACCAGTTTTTGAGGTCAGGACTTTTCATATAGGATAGGTCGTGATTGGTAGAGCAATCGGGGGTATCTCTCCAAACCCAATAAACGTGATACCATCCGTCCTCTCTAATCTCTGGCTGCGACTGGTAGGCGTTCATGAGGCCTTCACCATCGGTCAGTGGGACATCCAACATTCGTTTCCATTGCTGAGAATCCACCTCGTATCGATTGTAAATTTCGTTGCCATTTCCACTGCTTCCATCGCGGTAGTGGTAAAGCAACTCATTTTCTTTAGTGTGCATGAATTTGGGGTAAGTGGTACGTTTCTCATTGGGGCCTACCATAGTATAGTGTTGCTTTAAGCTAGTAATATCATGCGGTTTTTCACTTCTAAAATAAGTCAAGGGATCAACGTGTATATTTCCTGAAAGGTGCAGGTATCCTGTTTTATCAACAGCCATGGTAATGTAATTGTGAGAATCCCAACCTATTTGAGTGGCCGAATATCTTCTGCCCTGCTCTGGTGAATTTGGCGCCCTTGCTGGAGAGGGTAATATGTGTAGTTCAAATTGATCATCACTCAAATTTCTCTGTCCCACAACCATATTTCGATTGGCGTTGTAGTAAGCAATGTATTGCCTTTGCTCATGGGTTAGCAAAGCAAATCCCACACTGTGTCCTGACCAAACGGAATCGATCTTAATGACTTGTTCAACCACCTCTTTGTAATCTGACTCATCAATAACAAGCTGCTTTTTTGTGCTGTTTTCACAATGAATCAATAAAGGAAATGCTATGAGCAAAAGGATGTTTTTCATCTTTATGATTTTAGGATATTTATCATTGAGTACAGGAAACTTATTCTAAAACCAGCCCCTCTTTTGTTTTCTTAAAATAATAGGTAAACGGTCTGTTGTCAACACTAAAATTCAAACTAATACCTCCATTCTTCTCGGGCTTCATATATTTTGATGCGATGATTTCCTGAATTTGATTTTCATCTGATACAGGAAGTATTAGGGTAGCCACCAGAGTCTTATTAGATTTAGATTGTATGGTTATGTCAAAGTATTCAATCCAACTAAAGGGTTGAGTAGCGTTGACCATTTGGGAGGGATGTCTTCCTTTGTCGATTGAAAAATCAGATACTGAGATGGGGATCAATGCCATTTTCCCTTCTTTACCCGAAAGCAAAACGTGTTCTTTTTTTACCTCAGCGGATACCCCTGGGTGGAATCGAACTTCAATATTTGCGTTTTTCTCGGTATGGATTTCATCCAAAACAAGGGTGATCTCTGGCTTGCTCAAGAGAATGCTTCTCCTCCATTTTTTTAATGATTTTTTGGGATAAGCATCAGTGGGATCCATAAGGACATAGTCGCGCGCTCTTGTAGATCTAAACTCCAACACCTTCCCTCCTACACTGTAGTCATAGGGCTGTTTGTAATATTTCCCTGAAATTTGCTGTTCTCCATCGACGGAAATGGTATTGTGACCTGCACTGGAGGCCTCGGGATAATCAAATCGCACTTCGTCAAAGTATTTCTCGTCGTAACCACTTTTTCCCAAGTCTTTGATATAATACTCCTTGTTCCAATAAACAATAAAGTGACCTATATCGAGATGACCGTGATGCGGATCATCGTTTTTCCCTGCCTTTCCGGCAACGATTACCTTTTCTGAACTGGAAAAATCACTCCTCATTACCCACCAATCAATTGTTTTAAAATGAATAGAGGCTTGTTCTGGTGGAACTCCCTTAAAATCGGGGCGTGGCCATATTATATCAAAAATATTATCTGCGGGTCTGTTCATATATTCTCGGTACCATGCTGCTTGTGGGTTTTTTGTCTCTGTTGCCAATTTGTTTATCAAATGGGCACTACCAACTAATCCCCCCCCGCCAGAGTCTTCAAAGTTGAGGGATTTTTTTCCTGGTAAGGATATGTTTAAAGGAAAAGTCACAGGGTTCTCGGACAGTCTTTTATTTTTAAAGAGGTTGTGCTTTCCACGCGTTAAACGTTTTAAAGCATCCGCAAAAAAAGAAGACGTATGTACCCCATAATTCCAATAGGAACCTCCTTCCTGCCAGCCTCCATCAACCCCCAGTTCATCAAACATACTGTTGATTCGGTTATAGGACTCTGCCACTATATCGGTCAATTGGGGGTGTTCTTTAAGTAGCGTTAAGCCTGCCAAACCCACACCAGAATTACAGACACCACACCAATTGCATCGGTAGGCGGTAGCCCACCAATGAAATTCGTAATCACCCCTAACCCGAGTGATTACTTTTTCTATGAGCGCTCCACGGATTCGGTCTCTTTGCAATTGGGAGAGCGCTGGGTACAACCAGTCATAAACAGCTGCCATCATTCGACCAGAATCTCCATTGAAGTGGTCAAAATTAAAATTTACCTGATCATCAGGTACATTCCATGGCATTATTCTTGAGTAGATTATTGGAAATTCGTGTGCACGTTGGGTCCATGTGGTTAGATCACAAAAGGCATCGGCAAACTCAAATGCTTTTTGTGCATAGCTTTCCTCTCCAGTAATCTGATAGAGAAAGGCAAGGTAGAATGCGTTGTTCCTGTTCGCGTTGTAATAGGCTGCATAGTTGCCACTTCTATCATCCTCAGACCAGTTAGCTCGAGTATTTTTTCCCTGAGTGGGTATGTTTTTTTCTAAGGGCATGGCCATCCATACCTTTGCCTTCGCTTCCAATTGTCGAAAAACATCATTGCTTTCCTGATCGTTTTCAATTCTGTTGATCAGTTGTTGCTTTTCTAAATTGTTGAAATAGAGATAGGGATGTTCCAATGCGGAAATATCAATGGCCTTATCAATATCTGTTTTTGATAGTTGGGCTATTGACTTTCCACCAAACGCGACCCATAAGAACGCAATAATTACAACGCTTTGCAATTTTAAATTATAAATCATTTTTTAGTTTAAATTAAATGATCGACTAATATCCCTCCCGCCAATTTTTTTGGCCCCTGAGTTTTACTTTAATGTCTAATTTCCCACTTTCAGCTCGGGATGCTGGGATCTTTAATTCTATCCTTTTGAGGTTTTCAATTCTTCGGTCTAATTCCAATGGTGGTGGATCCAGAGAAACGACATTCATCTTTATATCGGAATGGCTTAAGTTTTCTATGTATAATTTTTTCACTGGAGTAATCGAGGAATACTCTGGTTTACTAAGCGTTGCTCCATTACTGGTGATTTCTACGTCTAATGTGGTCATTAATTGCCATGTAATCAGTTCAGTCTCGTCTGAGACTTCAATTTTGTCGTCGATCACTAATGATACATTACTGTCCTTGGTAAAAGTGCGCTGTGCACTTTTAAGCTGGCCTTCAAAGGTAGGACTGAGGTCAAAAGTAACCTGTGGAGTATCCCCTTCTTTAAAATCTATGATGGTTGCTTTTCCGTCTACTACATGTAATTGGTTGTTAACGGTAAGGGTACTGTGTCCAAAATTACCCTTGTTGAGTAAAGTCCACCTTTCACTGTCTTGCGACTTATTCCAAAGATCAAAACCTGTTTGTTCTAAGGCGTTATAGTTTTGATTTCCTGGATCGAATACCCATCTTACACCGTTGAGTTCAAAAATAAAAGAACCCCCATCCATATTGCCGTGATTTACGGTTCCACGCCCACCTTTACCTCCAAAATAATATCCATATGGGTCATCGGTTCCTCCAGTAAAAACCGCTATCGGGTTAGCACCTTCTCCTTTCCATGAAAACGGTAAATTACTGTCCATTTTTTTTTCATATTGTGCCAACCACACCAAACCAGCGCCATCCAATCGCCTGAGTTTTCCTATTTTACTGGGTGATCTGAGTAATCTATTTCTCTCGTAATACAATTCATCTCCAGACTTGGCTGCAAACCAGGCTAAAGTAATATCTCCATTTTCGCTGCGTTTGTCTCCACAATCGGCAAAATTATAATACCATCCAGAGGGTGTATTCATCAACACCCTAAAAAGGGCGCTTTCCTTAAATGCTGGGTAATCCCCTAAACCAAAATCGGTTCCAAAAGCACTTTCAAGCATGGCATTGGTAACAACAGAAAAGACTGTCCCATAACCCCAATAGGTGGACCCCTCAGGATATACCCCATCGGGCCCGTATTCGTCCAGGGCATGAGGTAGTCCGTCTATGGATCTTCTGATGGTTTTTGCTGCCAATTCGGGATCGCGTTCTGCTATGGCTATAGCAGCAGCGATCATACCTCCATTACAAACCTGATTCCAATTATTATTTCCATTAATCCACCATGTATTAGACCTTTTATCGGTTTCATAACTTGGATTGATACCTTTTTCAATTAAAGCATTAATGGCCAGCTCTTTAGTACTGTCTGGTAATGCTCCTGCGGTCCAATCAAGAGCGAAAGCTACTGCCATTGACATTTCTCCAACATCGAGATAATGAGAGGGGTTCCAGTCTGAAAATGTACAAACAGCTTTTAGCTCTCCTTCAATACGTTTCAAAACCATTGGGTCCTTGTCTACATGATACACCATCCCCAACATATTAATTCTGTAAAGCATTTCTCTAGAAACTGAAAGCAAACGCCTGCCGATTTTTATGCGCTCTAAAAAAGATTTTTGCATCACTTGTTCGGCATTCCTTTTGATGGCCTCATAGATATTTTGTACCACAGGATCTGTTTTCAGCTTGGTTCGTAGTACTTGGTCTATTTCTTCATTTAATACCAATCTGGGCAAATCCTCTCTGAGGTTGTTGGTAAGAAATGAGGATGTAAATGGATTGGACAATGGTGTTTCCTCATTTGCGTTTTCTTTAATTGCATCTCCTTTACAGGAATACAAAAACAAAAAAGTGAGCAATAAAGCTGGCTTTAAAAATTTCATTTGGTTAATTGTTTGGTTTAACCTTATACTCACTCATAAAAAGTACTATATAAGGTATGTAATTTGGTTTGGTATTTCTAATACAAAATAGCAAAAATGAATCAATAAAAAAAAAATTATATTCTTAAAATCAGACCATTGCAAAAAAACAAAGCCATCTAAAAAGATGGCTTTGTAATATTTGTAGTAATGGGATTGACTTACCAACCAGGGTTTTGTTCCAAGGCTGGGTTCTGAGACAACACATCCAATGGCAATGGCCAATAGTAGTGCTTATTCACATCAAATGTTGGATTTTCAAAGTCTGTACCCTTATAAGGCTCAAGGTACTCAACTCCGTCTACAACACCTGTTTGAACCGTAGCTTTTCCTTCAGGATCAACCACTGCCCTTGTTGCAGCATCCCATCGCATACCATAGTCTTTCTGCTCGAGTTTACTTCCTTGTCCCCATCTTCTCAGGTCATCATATCTGAAGCCTTCGAAAAACAATTCTACTCTTCGCTCTCTTCTGATTTCTACCAAGGCCGCAGAAATACCGTCAGCAGCATAGCGAGGATCCATCGGAGGGCTGTTGGTCAAATGAACCATTCCATCACGATCTCTCAACTTGTTGATGCTGATGTCTAAATCCGCTTGAGATATAGTTCCTCCTCCCAATTCAGCTTGTGCCTCGGCATAGTTTAACAATGCTTCTGCATAGCGCAGACTGAGTCCAGGAGTTACTGAAGAGTTATAAGAAGCGTGTGCAGAAGCTACATTGTAAACCTTAATAATATGATAACCTGTATAGGTTTTCAAACCACCAGGCATACCCTGAATCCTTGGATAGGTGTTGGCATCAAATGCATGGTTCCCGTAACTGTAGATCGGCTGATCGTCTGGATGTAGGATCGACTGTCTTAACCTAGGGTCTCTGTTTGCAAAAATATCTGCATAATTGGTGTCCCCTTGATAAAGAGGAGAAAGAGTAATAGGAAGACCATCGGAACAAAGGTAATCCTCTACCATACTCTTAGTAGCACCACCATTGTAGCCTCTATTATAAGACTGAACGTGGTTGGTTCTGGTGCCCCGCTCATAGCGTTGGAAAAAGATAACCTCGGAAATCCCATCCAAACCTTCCATGCTGTGCAACGCGTTGTAAGTACGCCCAGCTCCACCTTGGTGCAGACTGTGCTTACCGCTGTCTATTAATGCCTTAGCTGCATCAGCTGCCGCCTGAAGGAAAGCAGTCTCGCCTCCCAATCCGTGGTACTTTCTCCAAGTTCCTTCTAACAAGCATATTCTCGATTTGATCAATTGTGCAGCAGATCTTCCCAATTTATTCTGGTTGCTGTGATCCCTGATATTGGCTACAGCAAAATTTAAATCTTCCAAAACTTTACCCATTACAAGGTCTCTGGAATCTCTTGCTCCATAAAGGATGTCTTCATCAGCAAGGGTTACTTCCTTGTCAACAAACTGAACAGAACCAAAATTTTTGATCTTGTCGGCATAGAACATCGCTCTAAAAAGACGCGCTTCAGCCTTGAAATGATTTTTGGCTTCATCAGAAATATCGGCTTTGTCATAATTGGCCAAACCAATGTTTATGGCCCTGACCAATCCAAAACCTTTATAACCATACCAGCCTCCAGGAGCTTGAGAGTTCTTACTAGAAGGAGCGTTGTAAACCCCTGATCTTATTCTCTGGTAAGTACTGTGTCTCCCGTGTCGTGGTGCAGTGTTGTCAGACATACCGTCAAGGTGAAGGTAGGAAATCCTGTGACTGTCAAATCCGTCATCATGACCCATTAAAAAGGGATAAGTATTATCATTCTTGGTCATGTTATAAAACGTATGGTTATAAACCATAAGGTCATTTTCCGTATTCCAAAAAGAAGAGTCACTGATTCTGTCCAGTGGTTGTCTTTCTAAGAATTCGTCATTCAATTCACAGCCATAGACTACAAATAGAAGTGCAAATATTTTAAATATATTTTTTGTTAATGTTTTCATTTTCTAAAAATTTTAAAATTATATGCCGATTTTTAGTCCAAATGCATGAGTTCTGTTCTTGTAGTACTCCTGAGTAAGCGTTGGTCTTACCTCTGGATCTAAAGGAGCTCTCATGTTTGTTTGTTCCCACAAGTTTTGACCTGAGTAGTACAAGTTGAGGGACTGAAGACCAAGTTGGTCAACAATCTCCGAAGGTACTCTGTAGTTCAAAGTCAATTGCTTCAATCGGATATAAGCAGCATCTTGTAAATAACGATCGTTTACATGATAGTTTTTCTTATCGTTATAACCAATATGTGGTGCTGGGAAATATGCGTTAGGATTCTCAGGTGTCCAAGAATCGGTGATATAATACCACTCTGCATTTCCAGCATTCCATGGCCAGAAAGCATTCCAGTTTCCTGTTGGCGGGAAGTAATCTCCATCTAAAATACCTTGGAAAAAGGTGTTCAATGTCCAGTTTTTGTATCTCAAATCCAGGTTCAATCCAAATCTGTAACGCATACTGGAGTTTCCAATGATGGTTCTATCACCAGGATTTTCCAAAGTTTGGTTTCCTGGGTCAACTTTGCCATCTCCTGTAAGATCTAAGAAAGCAACGTCTCCAGCACCCCAGTTGTTACCGAGATCAGAAAGGTCATTTTCTTGAGCAGCAGCATCGGTTTGGAATAATCCACCCGTTCTATAACCCCAAATCTCTCCGATTTGTTGTCCAACATAATATTCGTTCAAGGAACCTGTTGGGTTATCGTACTTGGTAATCTCAGCCTGGCTATCAGAAAGGGCTAAGGTTACACCGTAGTACCAATCATCATCCACTTGGTTTTTCCAAGTTGCAGAAAGTTCCCAACCTTTTGTTTCAAGATCAGCAGCATTGGTATCAGGTGCACCTGTTCCCAAAATATCGGGTTGCTCAACTTGCATCAACATATCTCTTGTTTCTCTTTTAAACAAATCAAAAGTAATGTCTAAACGGCTGTCCAATAAGGTTGCATCAACACCAAAGTTGGTAGAAGCTACTGTTTCCCAGGTTAGATCATCACTGACCAGTCCAGCAGGAGATACATAAGGTGCTCTTGAACCTGAACCGATTAAATAGTTAGAAGTACCTGAGCCCATAGTGGGAATGTAAGGATAGTAGTTACTTCCCAGCAACTGGTTACCCAGTTCTCCATAAGAACCTCTAATTTTTAAGTTGTCTAACCATGCGCCGGTAAGATCAGCCATAAAGTCCTCTTCTGAAATTTTCCACCCTGCAGAAAATGAAGGGAAGAAATCAAATCGATCATCAGTGGGGAACCTTGAACTAGCGTCGTATCGACCGTTAAGTTCAATTAAATATTTGTCCTGAAAAATATAATTCAACCTGTAAAACACCCCTCTTAAAGATACATGAGAAGCACCACTATAAGCTTCTTGAGCACCCACCGTAGCATTTATATTCGTAATCGCTGGAGTGATCAAACTGTAAGCTTTACCTCTAAGGTAATGTCTTTCTCCAAGTTCTTGGTTGAATCCAACAATAGCATTCAAGTAGTGCGGAGAATTTTCTGGCTCAAAAGTATAATCTGCATAAGCGTTAAATACATAGTAGAACCTTTTGTCGTATCGATTCTCAAGAAAATCAGTAGCGGAGAATCCATTTCCGTATCGAATATTAGACAAATCAATACTGGTACTAGCTTCAATACCAGTCACTCTGGTTCTTTGGTCTTCTGTTTTGATGTAAGTGTAATTGGGAGAGAACTCGGCCCTAACTTTCAACCCATCCATAGGCTTAATGGT
Source organism: Flavobacteriaceae bacterium (assembly GCA_022428005.1). Lineage (GTDB taxonomy): Bacteria > Bacteroidota > Bacteroidia > Flavobacteriales > Flavobacteriaceae > UBA8316. Next base: position 35,272 of record JAKMDI010000006.1, on the reverse strand, counting down.
TATACCTTGAGTTACTAATACATCCATGGAGTGCATTAGGTCTCTTCCTCCTTGCTCATAGTAAGGGATAGGACTCGTGGTCATAAATGGCTGTCCAATATGCTGCTCATACTGCGAGCGGTCCCCAGGAGTTAAATAGTAAGGCAAGTCAGGAAAATGAGTGGCTCTTGCACCCATTCTGGCAAAAGAGTTGATGTTTACGTCCCAGTTGTAAAAGTGAGGCTCATCGTTCTCTTCCATGGTTATAAGCGTTTTGGTGTCCATTTCTAACCAATCAGTAATCTGATAGTTGACCTTGGCCAAAACGTTGTAACGGTCATAATTGATGTTGTGAGCATCATTTTTTATCCAACCTTCTTTATTAAGGAATCCGAGAGACACATAGTAGTTAGATTTTTCTGTAGCTCCAGATACACTCAAATTATGACGCTGCTGTGGGATCCAGTCTTTTAGATACATGTCCATAAAATCGTTGTAACCAACAAAAGTTAAAGTTGTACCATCTCTAAACCAAGCATTCTCCGGTGTTGGGTTTTGACTGTAGTTCAATGCTGCAGCCATATAATCGTCATCATAAGAAGGCGCACCATTGGTCCTGATATTAGCGATATTTCTCGCTTTGGCATACTCATAGGGATCGGTAATTGGATCCATTCGCATGATTGGCTTTCCCCAAGAAAACTCTGTGGTTAGGTTAACAACAGCTTTTCCAGGCTTTCCTTTTTTGGTGGTAATCAGTATCACACCAAAAGCCGCACGCGCTCCGTAGATCGCCGCTGAGGAAGCATCCTTTAATACACTGATGCTCTCAATGTCATTGGGGTTTAGACTTCCAATGTCCATAGGAACATTATCTACCAAGATAAGTGGCGTACCACCGTTGATAGACTCAAACCCTCTAATGTTGAACTCAGGCGCCGTAGTAGGATCACCATTTCTAATGTCAATGTTTAGGTTCGGAATCACACCTTGTAATCCTTCTCCAACATTAACAATAGGACGGTCCTCTAAAACCTCTCCAGAAACTGCCGCAACAGCACCCGTTAGATTTACTTTTTTCTGAGTACCGTAGCCAGTTACCACCACTTCCTCGAGCTCATTGTCAGCGGCAAGAACTGCTGCAATTGTGTCTTGGTTGGCGGAGACAGTGATCAGTTGCGTTTGAAAACCTACATAAGAGACTTCCAATACATCACCTGCACTGGCCTGAATGGAAAAATTACCGTCAAAATCGGTAGATACTCCATTACTGGTTCCTTGAACCACAACTGTGGCTCCTGGTAGTGGACCATTTTCATCAGAGACAGTACCGCTAATCGACTGCTGTCCCATGACTTGAGATCCTACAAAAACCAAAATCAAAAGCAAGCTTCTTTTGAAAAAGCTCAAAAGCTGACTTTGGTCTGATAAACTTTTGAAACGAATCATAAATGAATTTTTAATTAATAATAGTTTATTGGTTTATTCGGTGTAAAAAAAATTTAAACAACTAGTGTTTAAAAATTAATAGAACACAAATATTAAATCGTGTTCGAACACAGCACAATATATGTATATTATAGTAAATAAAAAAATGTATAAAAAAAAACCGCCCGAAGGCGGTTTTTATATAATCCTATAAAAAATTGATTATTGAGCGTATCCAGGATTCTGGGGATACCCTCCTTGCGTTCTGTCAATCTGACTCAAAGGTATAGGTCGAATAATATTATGAGACTGAATATTGGCTTGTGCATCACTGTTGTGAGCTCTTACCCTGTCAACCAAAGTTCCCGTTCTGGTAAGGTCGTACCATCTGTGGCCTTCTCCTACCAGTTCACGTGCTCTTTCCTCAAGAATCATATCCAAGTCAACAACAGCAGCTGCAATTTGCATATCAGCTTCTTTTCCATCCCAAGCACCACGGGTTCGGATCAGGTTGATGTCTTCTGCAGCACCTGTAGTGTTGCCTTGCTTTAAGCGCGCCTCAGCTCTAATCAAATGAGCATCTGCCAATCGCATCAAGATAAAATCTCTCTGCCCTTGGGTGTGCTGACGGTTGGGACGCGTATTGTCGATCCACTTGTTCAGTGAAGGGAAAGTTCGCGTATCCCACTCATCAGATGTGTAAACTTCATAGTTTACCGAAGCTTGCTTGGCAGCATTCCAATAACCATCTTGATCGACACCATTTTTGTCCACTCCTGGTCCAGGAATAAACAGCGCGGTATCACCTACGGCTACGGGAACTCCGTTAGGACCTCCATCATTGCCAACATTAGCATACCAAACATGCTTAAATGTTTCGTCATAACGACGGTCTATGGTTCTGTCCCACAACCTTAATAAGTAAGGCGTAGGTCTAAACCTTTTCCATGGTCTTCCGTTTTCTGTATCACGGGTCATCGCTGGCTTCTTGTCATACTCCATCAAGAAGTACAAGTGACCACGGTGTCCGTAACCATCTAAACCTTCGTCCACTTGTGACTTGGCGTTTTGTACCGTCCAGATAACTTCAGCATTTTGCTCGTTATCAATCTTCCACAAATCAGAGAAGTTCTCCAATAAGCTAAATCTTGGATTATTGATCACAGAGGTCATCAATGTCTCTGCTCTGGAAGCATCGTCTCCAGCTGCAAAAGAACTATAACTTCTTCTTAGCAATACTTTTGCCAGTAGAAACTGTGCTGCTGGGATAGAAGCACGACCATAATCGCTTGGGTTGTCCTCTAAGTTTGAAATAGCAAACTCTAAATCAGGTACAATCGCTTGTGAATAAATTTCACTCGCAGCCGTCTTGTTCGCTTCAATCTCCACTCCTTCAGTTTCTTCCAAAGAAAGGTGAATGTCACCATAATGACGGGTCAAGTTAAAGTAAGCCAACGCTCTTAAAAACCTCGCCTCAGCGATTCTCATGGTTTTAGTAGCTGCAGCCATATCTTCAACACCCTCTGACCTTGCTATAACGGCATTGGCCTGGTTGATCTGTCGGTAAAAAATTCTCCACGTATCACGCATATAACGGGCTTCGGAATTGTGTCCAGAATCATAACTTCCCATGTACTTGTGACTTCCGTCAGCTCCAGTCTGGTAAGTATCGGTTCCAAACACAGTCATCGTCCAGCCTATCTCAGGACCATAAAATTCTTTCATGATCCCGTAAGTAGCTCTTACTGCATCTTCTAATCCAGATGCAGTTGTATAATAACCGGATGCTGTTACATTGGCTATGTTATTTTCATCCAAATAATCCTCACATGAAGTGAAAGCAGCAATGGCTAAAAATGATAATAAAAATCTAAATTTTTTCATTTCTTTTAATATTTATAAATTAAAAATTAGCTCTTACACCAAATGCCCACATGCTCGAAGAAGGAGCAACACCACTATCGATGGTTTCCTCCCCAACTTCTGGGTCAAAAGTATCGTAGTCTGCGCCAAACCATAGGTTCTGTCCTTGGAGATAAACCCTCAGGTTTTTCATTCCAATAGCAGATACAACCTCTGAATCGAAGTTATAACCCAATGTTAGGTTTCTCAACTTAACATAGCTACCATCAAAATATCTCAACAGGTCTCCATCAACCGCTCTTTCGTTTCCGATATTTGGTCTCGGATACATTGCGCTTTGATTATCTGGTGTCCAGTAGTCAACATCAAGGTTGTTGTACCTTCCTTGAAGTGAGTTATTTCCTCTGTGGAAATTACTGTTGATCATCTGTCCTTGCTTAAAGTAGAAGAAAGCGCTCAAATCCCAGTTTCCATAACTGAAGTTTGTCGTCAAACCACCAAAGTAATCAGGTACATCAGATCCTAATACTACCCTATCATCAGGGGTAATCTGACCATCTCCGTTGGTATCGGCTCTTCTGATCTCACCCGGTAATTTACCTTCGAGAGTACTGGCCAATGCCGCTTCGCTGGTACCATATATTCCACCATACTGGTAGTTGTAGAATACCCTTACAGGCTGGCCTATAAACCAAGCATTACCTACGTCATCTTGTGGATTTCCGTTTTCGTCTTTAAGTGCCAACTCTGTGATCTTCTCGTCATAGCTGGAAATGTTAAAGTTAACATCAAAGTTCAATCCGTCAGGATTGTCTAAAATAACAGCGTTAACTCCAAATTCTACACCATTGGTCTCTGTAGATCCAACGTTTTGGAAAACGCTCTCGTATCCTGAAGTCCAAGGTAAGTTTCTCGCCAATATCAAATCACTGGTCTTGGTCTGATAAATATCAAACGTACCTGTAATATTTCCATTCATCAAAGAGAAATCTAAACCAAAGTCTAATGTTTTAGATATTTCCCAACCTAAATCAGCGTTAGGAATGTCGTTTACACGATATCCAAAAGCACTGGATCCACTCCAAGAATAAACCGTCCTGGCCAATCCTCCTTGAGTTTGGTAGGGGCTGATAGCAGTGTTTCCTACTTCTCCATAAGACAAACGAAGTTTTAATTCATCAAAGGGTGCGTTCTCCATAAAGCTTTCCTCGTTGATTCTCCAACCGGCAGAGACACCTGGGAAGTACGCCCACTTGTTTCCTTCTGATAACCTGGAAGATCCATCACCCCTTATAGAAGCTTGGAATAAATATTTTCCGTTAATATCATAGTTCACACGGCCCATATAGGACTGTAATTGCCATTCTGAAAGTGCAGAACTCAGGTTACCTTTTACAGCAGCAGTACCTATGTTGTACCACAACTGAGACTCATAAGGTAAATTCAAAACCTCTGCTTTTCCTCTCTCGCTGGTAAACTCCTGAATCGATTGAAGGAAAGTAAGTTTCAATGTACCAGGACCTAATTCCTTATTATACGTCAAAAGGTTTTCTAATGTAAACCCTTGCTCTCTTCTGGTTTCAGTTTCAGCATCTGCAGGGCCCAAACGGTTGTCGTTGGTTGCAGCACTTCTGAATTCACCTCTTCTAACAAATCGAAGGTCAGGTCCAAAAGTAGTAGTAAACCTTAAATCAGGATTGAATGTAATCTGAAGATAGGTAGGCAAGAATATACGTGTAGACAATCGCTCATCTATGTAAGCACCTGGAACAATCTCCGCCAATGGGTTGGTAGCAATACCATCATTCCAAGTAAACATTCTTGGCGTAACACCGTCATCTAAATAAGGGCGTCCCAAGGGTAAGTTTCTCAATGCTTCGTTCATCACTGCATTGGACCCCCAGTTGTTGGTCGCCTGAGTAAGGGTGGTAGACATTCCAAACTTAAACATGTCATTGATCCTGTGGTCCAGATTAAGTCTCGCGTTGATACGCTCATAATCCATACCTGGAACAATCCCTTCTTCTTTAAAGTAGCCTATAGAGGCGTTATAAGCAGTTTTCTCAGTACCTCCTCTGGCAGAGATATTGTGAGACTGCTGAGAACCAGTTCTAAGAACAGCATCTAAGTATCTAAAATCCTGACCAGCATTATAGTTATCTACCAATGCTTGCTCTCCATCAAAAAGAACATAAAGGTCAGACTCGATTTGACCATCCCATGAAAACTGATTGTTTGCATTTTTTCTAAAGGCTTCAGCACGCATGGCTTTGTATTCCTCACCATTCATCATGTCTGGTACATTAAGAACCTCAGTGGTTCCGTAGTAACCAGAGTAACTCACTTGCGTTTGCTCACCCGACTTACCTCTTTTGGTGGTAATGATGATTACACCATTCGCACCTCGAGATCCGTAGATCGCTGTAGCTGCCGCATCCTTTAAGATTTCCATAGACTCAATGTCTTGGGGAGCAATATCAAAAATCGCACCTCCGTCAACACTACTGGTCACAGGAATTCCATCAACAACATAAAGTGGATCGTTGGAAGCAGAAATAGATCTTCTACCACGAATACGCACCTGTGGACTTTGTCCAGGTCTACCCCCTGAAGCAGTAATGTCCACACCGGCAACTTGACCTTTAATGGCATCTACACTACTCCCCGCTGCTACTCGCTCGATGGTCTCAGAATCAACCCTGACGATCGAGGCGGTTACCTCACGTCGGGTTTGTGTACCATAACCAGTAACAATGATTTCATCTAAGAAACTCGCTTCCTCAGCAAGAGAAATAGTGAATGTCGAATTTTCTCCAACAGTAACCTCTTGATCTTGGAATCCAACGAAAGAAAAAATCAACACATCAGTGTTGGCCGCATCAATCGTAAAATTTCCATCAAAGTCTGTTGAAGTTCCTGAATTGGTTCCTTTTATAACAACATTCACACCGGGTAGGGGTACGCCTGCGGGATCAGCCACAGTACCACTCACAGATTGCTGTGCTGATACAAATGAACCTATTAGGAAAAATACACAAATCACGCTTTTCTTTAAAAGTGACAGTGATTTCACATGGGTCTTTAATGTGCCCAGTTCAATAGAACTCATACTTTTGTAAATTTAATTAATAATTATTTTTAAACTATTTCATCTACGTGTTCGAACACGTAGAAAGCAAATATATTTAAAATGTTAAAGAAATCTAAAATTTTAACATATTATTTATTGAGTAAATAAAATTGGTGCTGATTTGATTTGAGCATATTTAGATATGTAATTAAAAAAACCGCCCGAAGGCGGTTTTTTTATAAATAGATCTTACTGTATTACGAAATAATCAGGGCTTAAAAGCTGGGTTATACGCTCCCCTTTCATTAAATCCTTTAAAGTTACGCATAGAAGAGTATCGGGGATAGCTGTCAAAAATTGGATTTCCAAAAGCACGGGGATCTCCCTGAGCTTTAAGGTCTGTCATAAGCGTCTCTTGAAGTTCCGATACTATTTCGGCGTACTCTTTTCGGTCGGCGATGTTGTCTATACAATATGGGTCTTCCGCTATGTCGTATAATTGATACTGCGGTCTTTTGGAGAAAGCCAACTCAAAATAAATTCCTTCAGCTTGCGCCATGACTTCATCTTTAGAAGGAGAAGCGTCCACATCGTGATAGCCGGGATAAAGCCCTTTAAAACCAGTCACCTCACTCCTGCGGTCATTCTCTGGATTTTTTGGCACTGGATCTCCCTGTGGCCAGCGGTCTGGCATAAAATGGTGTACATATAAATACTTACTGGTTCTGATGGCCCTGGCGGGATACCCCAGATTGTCAGGCCGGGCGTGAGTATGGCGCTCCCGGCCAGTAAGGACATACTCCCGATGTTGCGGATGCTCCATTTCGGTAAGTACCGGCATCAAACTCTTACCCGTGGTGTCCATTTTGTCTGTAATGCCAACCAACTCCATCAGCGTGGGTGCTATGTCGATGGTACCCACAGGTTCATGGACTTCTTTTCCCTTGATGCCCTGCGGCATTGAGATCGCCAAAGGAACGTGTGTTCCAAACTCCTGGACATTGGCTTTGGCATAGGGGAAGGGCATTCCGTTGTCTGCGGTAACAATAATAAAGGTGTTCTCTAATTCCCCTTTTTTCTCTAAAAACTGAATCATTTGAAGCAAGTGGTTGTCAAAATGCTCTATCTCCAAAATATAGTCTAGTACGTCGTTTCTAACTACCTCGTTGTCAGGAAGGAACTTTGGAACCGACACTTTATCTAAGCTTTTTCCTGCTTTCACCCCTGTTTGATACTCATAAACACGATGGGGCTCATAGGAGCCAAACCAAAAAACAAAAGGGTTATCCGCTGTTTTTTGACTGTAAAATTCCTGAAAGTTTTTAAAATAATCGTTCAATCGGATCCCCGTGGTGGGTGGCGTTTCCAGCAAATGTTGGTTGTACCCCTTCCCTGCTGGATTTTGCTTTCTTCCAGAAATTTGCCAATTCCCCGGCCCCCAAGGCTTTCCGGTGTAACCAACAACATATCCTTGGTCGGCCAATACCTCAGTAAAAACCTTAAATTTTTTAGGGAAATTACTGGCGTGGGTTCCTGCCTCTTCCAATTCCCAAATATTTTTTCCAGTCAAAATAGCCGCACGAGAGGGACTGCACTGTGGAGCTGCGACAAACGCATTGTGAAATAATACTCCATTTTTGGCCACGTAGTCAAAACCAGGTGTTTGGGTTTCTGCAAAACCGTAGATGCCCGTGTGGGGATAGGACTGATCGTCTGCTATGGCAATCAGAATATTAGGGGTTTTTTTCTTGCTTTTGGTCGGGGGAGAACAAGCCAATAGGGGTAATAAAATAAAGACCAATAAGCCCTGTCTGATGATGGGTAATTTCATATCTGTAATTTTTAGTTGGGTCGCCTGATAGAATCAAGCTTTAGTTTCATTATTTCCAATTGATTTGGGTATTCTTTTGCGAGGTCATTTTTTTCACTGGGGTCATTTTTTAGATTGAATATACGCGCTTCGGATGCGCCAGGAGGTACAGCCATAAAAGCAGGTGGGGTGAATCCTCCAGAGCCTCTTTTTTCTATAAGCTTCCAATCTCCATAACGCAAGGCAAAATGTCCTTGTGAACTGTGGTGAACGATCGGTTGCCTGACGGCATCCACCGTTGCGCCTGTAAGCTCATCGAAGAGACTAAAGCTGTCTCGAGCATTGGAGGGGACGCCCAAAAGGTCGGACACAGTGGCATAAAAATTGGCCAAGGAATTGATCTGATTACTTTTACTGTTGGACGCTACTTTTCCGGGCCATTTTACAATAAATGGTACGCGGTGACCCGCCTCGTAAATATCGCCTTTCATACCGCGTAAATTGGCCGCTGCCCGATGACCAAATTCATCAATATGGTGCGGCTTCCAGTAGGGACCATTGTCACTGGTAAAAACCACTAAGGTCTGGTCCGTTATTCCTTTGGCATCCAGGTGCTCGAGAAGTTGACCCACCTGCTCGTCCACCATTTGTACAAATTCACCATACATACCTGCTGCTGACTTACTCCGGTGTTTTTCTTTGGGGACCCAGGGGGTATGGGGTGCTGCCAAGGGTAAGTACAGAAAAAAAGGCGCTTCTTTTTGGGTAGCCTGATTGATGTAGGCTTTGGCTTTTTGAATAAAAGTCGGAAGTACCTCATAGAAATCAAAGCCCTCTGCCATAGGTCCAGGACGCCAAAAATCATAGTCTTTATCCCCATCTAAATTACTCCCATCGCTATAGTCGTTTACAGGTTGTGTAAACTTTTCGTTTTCCAAGTAGACATAAGGCGGGATATCGAGTGAAGCAGGCAGGATATAACTGTAATCAAAACCAACATCGCGGGGGCCTTTGGTTGGATTTTTTGAAAAATCAATGATCTCCTCACTGTGGTCAGTGACCATTCCAGGGGCCCTTCTGATGACTTGGTCTTCTCGGTAATTGGGTTTGAGTTGCCAATCCAACCCCAAATGCCATTTGCCCACCACAGCCGTTTGATAGTCGTTGCGTTGTAAGAGCTTGGCCACTGTTTCTTTTTGGTAGGGAATCATCAACGGTCCATAACTCCACAGCACTCCCTTTTTAAGTTGGGTACGCCATGCATATTCTCCTGTCAATATACTGTATCGCGTGGGGGTACAAACAGAGGAAGTAGAATGCATGTCCATAAAAGACATTCCTTGGCGCGCCAGCCGATCTAAATGGGGTGTTTTAATTTTACTGTTGTTGTTGTAATGTTTTAAATCACCATAACCCAAATCGTCGGCCAAAATATAAATGATATTGGGACGATTCGGTTTTTGTTGCTGCTCGGTAGCACAACCCAAAACCATAAAGAAGACTAAAAAATAATAAACTAAGGATACTTTTTTTAACGTCATTTTTATCATGCTATATTTCTATAAAACTACTTAGCATCTGCCAAAAATTCATTGAGTGGATTTCCATTCACATCGTAGTGAACCACTGAGATGCTTCCTTTTCCTTTGGGGTCTATGGTTACTGTCATGGTTCCTCCCACCACATTTAAATACAGATGTTCGGGCCTGACGTCCTCTTGCTTCCAACCTCCAGCGTGATCATCACTGTTGGCCCCTATTGAAAACTCGACGATACCGTAATCTTGGTGCTCAGAGACATACTGCCAATGACGGTCTCCACAAATTACATACATATTGGGCTGAGATGCAATAAATTTTCGAATGATTTCACCCTCGTGATAGAACCCTTTATTGGAATGATTGTCTTTTTTCTGGCTGCGATCGGGGCCAATCACAGGAGTTGGGCTGATCAATATCTTGAACGTAGCGTCTGAGGCTTCTACTGTTTGCTTAAACCACTCCATTTGTTCTTTACCCCAAATGGTTTTGTCTGGGCCATCGGCTTGGGTATTGGGACTTCTGTAATCTCGCCCCTCAACCAACCATATCTGTAAATCTTTTCCCCAACGGAAAGTCCTGTATGTTTTGTCTTTGATCGGCATCTCCTGACGAAAAACAGCCAGGCCTTGTTCAAAGGTGAAATCTCCCATAAAAGAGGATTTAATTCCACGGTAACTGTCGTTAAACCATGCATCGTGATCGTCTTTTTCAAAATAACTGGTCACTTGTGCATGGAAAGATTTATTGGTCGGCAAACTGAACATTCTGTCCCAATGGTAGTGGGCCATACTTTTGTTTTTCGCCAAATTATCATAGTAAAGGATGTCCCCTGCATGAACAAAAAAATCGAGATCAAGACTTTCCAGAAATTGATAGATTTTATAACCATCGGGATGGTCTTGATCGGGGTAACCCTGACAAGTACTCGCCCCGAAAACAATCTTTCGAGAAGAATTGATATCTGGGGGAGTTTTGAATTTTCCTTTCATTTGGGCGGAAGTTTTTCCATTTTTAGGACGGGCCTCTACCAACAGTTCATATGTTTTACCAGGATGTAATTTATCCAGAATGAATTTTTTGCTGTAGTTGGCTTCAGGGTCCACTGCTTCCCAATCGGTGTACTTCCATGAAGACACATCATTGGGCTTGTAATGAACCCTGAGCTCTCCCTTGATCCCGGGAACGGCACCTTCTACTGTATTGATATCATAGCCTTGTGGAAAATATACCGTGCCATCTTTATCCCTCCTTGTTTTTCTTAAATGTCTTTTGTTAGTCGTAGGGTCGGTGTACAACGAGATAGGCAAAGGCGCATCATTTACACGATTTTTATTTTTAGTTAATCGCGCCCAAATAACAGCTTCAGTTTGTGATACATCGCCTATCCTAATCCCAGTGGCGAGGTATGGACCTTGGTCACTTTCTGACTGAGACATCAACGCCAAAGGGGTCATGATAAGTATTAATAAAAAAATTGCGCTCGGTATATAAAAGGTTTTAATGCTCATTTCTTTTGATTTTTACTTTGCTTTGATGTTCTTATAAAATAATCGTTGATGGAATAGTTACTCCCTACTTTCCAGTCCACATTTGTCTTAGGCACGTTTTTTCGCATGGACGTTTTCAAGGCATCAAATGCTTCTTGATTTGCAATATTGTTGCGCTCCTCTGGGTCTTTTTGTAAATCGTATAACTCCTCGGCACCGTTCTCATAAAGGATATAGCGGTAGCGCATATTGATCATGCTGTGATTGTTTTGCCCATAGGTTGTAATCGCCACGGCAGTAGAATCTATTTGTTGATTGATAAGAGGCAGCAAACTTTTCCCTTCATTGGTTGGATTTGGCGGCAACGCTGCCAGATCTAAAAGTGTAGGGTACACATCCAGAAGTTCTACGGCCTGTGGAATCGACTGCTGTACATCTATTTTTGGGGACTTAAAAATCAGCGGAACACGGGTGGATTCACTCCATAGGGTCTGTTTGCCAAAAGATCCTTTTTCACCAAGTTCATAGCCGTGATCGGACCAAAGCACAACAATGGTGTTGTCCTTGTAGGCACTGTTTTCTAGTGCGTCGAGTACAACACCCACTTGATGGTCTACAAAAGAAACACAAGCCAAATAAGCTTGAACGATTTTGCTCCACTCCCCGCTTTCAATGGCCCAGTCTGTGGTGGGCATCATCCCTTTAAAGGCAATTTGTTTCGCGATTTCGGGAAGGTCATCCCAATCGTTGGGCAGGTAGGATGGCAATGTCAATTCGTCTGAAGGATAAAGATCAAACCATTGTTTTGGGGCATACCAAGGAACATGCGGGCGAATGAATCCAACGGCCATAAAAAACGGTTGAACGTGACTTTTTTTCAATTGTTTAGTCGCCCATTGCGCATAGCCGTAATCATACATCAAGCTGTCTTGACTCGGATACGCACCCCAGTCGGTAGAAGTGCCTTTCTTGTCCCACTTTATCCTTTTTTCGGGAAGGGGTCCAAAACCTTGTATCCTCCCCCCTGAGACGTCAAAAACTTCCTTCGGAGCATGATTGTGAAAAATTTTCCCAACACCGAGGGTTTTATAACCGTGATCTTTAAAGTATTGGGGTAAAAATCGAACCGTTTTCATGGCAGCGTTGCCTTTTCTGAGATTCTGGTCCTTGATCTGACCATAAATCCCAGTAGTAGAAGGCCTCAGTCCTGAAAGCAGTGAGGCACGCGAGGGCCCACATATGGGAGCTTGACAATGGGCGTTTGTAAACAAAATACCTTCTTGGGCCAGGCGATCAATATTTGGTGTTTTTACATCGGGATTGGCTTTTAAAACTCCAACCCAGTCATTGAGATCATCTACACTGATCATCAATACATTCAGGGGGGGATCTTTCTCTGGCGTTGAAGCACAACCCATGATTGAAAAAAACAACGGTGCCAAAAGTGCGATGCTCAAGCTTATGAATACTTTCATCTTTTTGCTGCGTTTATTATGCTTTTTGGATATTGATCTTTTGCTGTTTTTACAACTGTTTTTCCATTGACATTTTCAATGAGCTTAGACAATTGGTTTAGTGGCTCAGTATGAGATGAAAATTTAAGCTGTCCATCCTTACGTTCAATCGATATTTTAGCGGATTTATTCGTATCCATTTGAGCATTAATTTTCCAACCCTCTATTTCAAATACATCACCAGCCCCCATCCGCGATATTTCTTTATACTTTAAATCATCACTGACTTGTATAATGGCTAAAAAACGCATTTTTTCTTGTTTTTTTTGTGTCGTTGCTTTGAAATGCCAATGATTGTCATAGGTAAGCAAGTTGCCATAGGCGTCTTTTTTCCTCAGGAAGTTTTTGGGCGCAACAGAAAACTGATCGGTAACTTCTCTGTCCAAGGGAGTGGAGCCATAAAGAGAGACTTTACCTCCACGGTCCTCATAGGTAGTTTCCACAGTCTGGTCTACATCGTTTATTTTTAGGCCGTGGTAGTTGTGAATCAACCAACTCCAGTCAACCGGTTTGTGTGCCTCCATCTCATCATAGACCACAACGATATTGGGTTTCAAAAGCAGATAGTGTCTTCTAAAGTGCTTGACCTCCATATCGTTGGGAGTATTGTCTTTTCTGGCCTTAGGTGATAGTTCGTGCGCTTGGTAGGCATGAGAGGCATCCCCTACGGCATAGATCAGCTGGTTTCCCTCGATGAATCTGGGGAGGAAGCCATAGGCCCCTGAATCGTAGGGTTGTCCTTGTTGATCGACCAAAATACCGTTGTGCCCTTGGGTGTGTTTGTACCAAGCCTGTGTATGGGGAGCACCCATCCAAGGGCGGTATCCAGAATTGTAAAACAGTCGCTTTCCTTTATACGCAATATTGAAAGTATTGTGTTCGGCATGGGTATGGGCGAGAGGTCCCATGGGCGAACTCTTGATGGAAACCCTGAGGTTATTTTCGATATCCTTTCGATTGGAATTAAAATAAGCCACGCCAACATCAGGAAAAAAAGCAGCCTCACTTAGATTTACATTTTCATCAACCGAGGGAGGCGGTAGGTCATATCCTTCACTGAGCCTAAACCATGCATAATCTTGATCATCGGACAATACTGCCTTTTCGATTGGCCCACCTGTGTAATCTAAATCAATTAGCGGGGCCTCCAAGGCATCCAATTTCGAAAAAACGGCCTTTGAGTATTGTAAGGCAATGGGATCGCCAGTAATTCTTGCATAAGCATCTGCAAAAGCTCCGTATTCCAAATTGGGCATGGGCCACTTTTTCCCATCGTTACAAAAGCCATCGCTGGTGGCCCCCGGGGGGTAGGCATAAAAAAGCCACTTCATAAAATTGCCATACCAAGGGGCTTTAAAAAAGTTTTGTCCTGTGTAGGCTCCTAATTTCATAGGGATATCCAATAAGGTCATCACGTTCATTCGCATATAACCCGTTCCGTTAAACCATGCCCCATCTTCTTCAGCCATTTTGGGGTGTTGCGCCAGCCACAATTCGTAGCTATAGGCCAACCACTTTTCCGCTTCGGGAATTTCGTCTATTGTGGCCAGGGAAGTGAGGAAAATTCTATGAAGTATGTGTTGCCATACATGCATGGATGAGTTTCGATTTTCCAAGTAATTGGTCCATTTATCATAAAAACCATTTGCACGTGCGGCCACCTGTTCAAGAATGGCTTTTCTGTCTGTGGGATCCAATTCCTCCCAAAAAACATCTACTGCCAGTGCCAAAGATTCCATGATATAGGAGTCTCCGAAGTCATTAATGCGTGTTAGACCCTCTGGATCCCAGCTGGTGGCCTCGCGCATCCACAAAAGTGCAGTATCAAAATATTTTTTCTCTTTTGTCAATGCATAGGCCTGCGTCAGTGTGTGGAGTGATTTTCCAAATTCATACCCCACCTCTTTACTGAATATCTTCTTGATTTTATCTGTCTCGTTTTCATCTCTACCCTTAAATTGTATTGTCGCATCTCTTTCACTCGGGATGCGTTCACCGATTATATTATTGGCCCGCTGTACAATATGGGACCGCTCTTTATAGGATTTTGTTTTTGTCTGTAACGCCGACCAATCTTCTTTTTCGAACATCACCCTGGGGTGGGTTTTGGGAATGGATTTAATGAGGGTTTCAATACCTACTGGAGCAAAATCCACAGAAGAATCATTGACGGTAAATGATGCAAAATCGCTCCATTCCTTACCCGAGATCCTGTATTGCCAATACCACTCCCCCGCTGCAAGACTTTGGTGTATATTGATCATGGAGAATGGAATCTCCTTTATCTGAACCAATGACGCTCTAAAAAGGCTGTCCTGGGAAACTCTGACGTCGAATTTTTGAAATTTTTTGGAAGGCCACTGCAAGCTGGGGCTGGTAAATCTAACCACCTCAGCCTTGTCGGGTGACATCCACCTGCGGTACTTTGGGTATACCATTTGCGGAAGTTCAGATTCTCCGGCTGGGGCTTGCTGGGAACGCAGCACACTGCCTGGTAGCACAAATAGAATCAATAAGATTACGGATAATAAATTCTTTTTTACTGCTGACTTTTCCATGTTTTGTATAAATTTTTGAGTTCAGCGACAACCTCTGGCTCTCGATGGTATAAATTGTTGGATTCCCCAGGGTCGCTTTCCAAATCAAAGAGTACAAAATCTTCTGAATAAGTATAATCACGCCTGCTGGTATCAAAAGGATTTGAATACAATTTCCATTTCCCTTTTCGGGCTACCCAGGTCAATCCATTTCGCCATTTAAACTCCCAGCAATAACCTGCCTTATGATTGGAAGGAGCATTTTCATTTAAAATTATGGGCATCAGGGATTTTCCGTCCATATCAGAAGTATCTGTATCAAATCCACACAAATCGATCAGTGTCGGCATCCAGTCCACGTTTACACTCATTTGGTCTCTAAACTGATTGGAAGGGATTTTTCCTGGCCAAGATATGGCTGCTGGCACCCGAATGCCCCCTTCAAACAAACATTGCTTTGCACCGCGATAAGGACCGGTATATCCCCCTCCGTGGTAAGCGCGAGTTTCTGTAGAATGGCCGTTGTCCGATTGAAATATAATGATGGTATCCTCTCTGAGGTTGTTTGCCTCCAGAAGTCCGATAAGCGCTCCAATTTTTTCATCTTGTGTAGTCAGAAAAGCAGCGTAAAGATCCCGTGGGTGCACAACGCCCTTTTCTCTGTAATATTTAATCCACTTAGCATAGCCTTGGTAGGGATAGTGTGGGGTGTTCATAGAGAAGAAAATAAAAAAGGGATCTTCTGACTTGTTTTCTATGACCTGTTTTGCCTCCTGCACCATGAGATCAGGAAAATATTGTCCATCTAAAAAGATTTCCTCATTGTTTCTGTATAAATCGTGACGATTGGGGCCACCTACGTAATTGTTGTCGCCTCCCCAGTAATAAAAATGAGAGTAGTTGTCTATACATCCCACCAAGTGGCCAAAACTGTAATCAAATCCTTGTTGGTTGGGACGCGTTTCTGGCTGATATCCCAGGTGCCATTTGCCAATCAAATAAGTATTATAACCATTTTCCTTAAACATTTCCGCCATGGTGAATTCGGATGGGGGAAGTCCAGATTTTCTACTCAAATCTTGCCCTGCATTTCCAGGTACTCCCGCCCTTTGAGGGGTTTTGCCTGTCAACAACGAGGCACGGGAAGGAGAGCAAACGGGAGACGCATAAAACTGGGTAAAGGTAGTCCCACTCAACATGAGTTTGTCCATGTGGGGAGTCACCAAGTCTTTAGCGCCCAAAATATTTACATCCAACGTTGCCTGGTCATCTGTGTATATGACGATGACATTGGGTTTTTTTTGTGCGAAAATAAGGTTAGCATTCAGGCAAAATACTGCTGTTAAGCCCAAAAAAACAATCTTCATCAATGTTAATTTATATTCCATATTTTTAAATTTTTATAGGTAAAATGTGACCATTGCATCTGTCGGAATGCAAATTTTCCTTCCGCTAAGGGAAGGCCCAATTCTTTGCTTTCATCCTTCCAGTTAATGATCTCACGACCATCGACAGACATACTGATGTGGTTTTCTTTTTTTATTAATTGTAGCTGGTGGGTAGCAGTTGAATTGACGGGTATCCCACGCGCGCCATATTGCACTGTCTTAAACCCCTTGTTTTTTCTTAAATGACTGAACGGGCGATTGGGTTTTTTGGGGTTGTTGGTATAATAAGAAATATGATAGTTGTTTAAATCTCCCTTGGTGTATTGACTAAAAACCCCTGTTCTCTTTTCCAGTGCAGGATCCATAACATCTTCCCCATTCACTCCTTTGGCGGCAAAAAAAACGATGCAGAGGCCTGCTTTGGGATTGAGATTCTGCATTTCCCACTCGGCCATAAAATTGGAGGGTAACTCCTGAGGGCACCAAAATACGTGATGAGATTTTTGATCGGGAGAGTACATTTCTAATCGATTGTCCCTGATCAGGGCTTTAGCAGCTCCCTCCAATCTCCAGTCGTTAAGATCTGCTTTAGATGAAAAGCTGTTTTCATAAACAAGGTCTTTTTTGTTGTACGCAATAGGATTGAAGGCAACGGGATTTCTCAAAAATTCGATGTATTCTGAGGCCGCCAATAAAAATGCACCCGTACCAAATTCCTGCCACGAATCTGCCGTGTAAGGTTTCGGGTCTTTTCCTACGGGCTGGACAAATCCCAATCGTCCTTCTTTATTGACATGTTGGGTCAAGGCTTCCCAAGCACCTATCATCGGTTTTTCAAATAAGTTGCGATCCAATAGGCCATGATTGATACCCCAGGCAAAACCATAGCAAAAAAAGGCGCTTCCACTGTTCTCTGGGATGTCAATTTCTGCTGTTTGAATGAATTTGTCCCCTTTTCTGTTGAGGTAGGCAAATACCCCCGGATCCAACAGGTTGGACCGCCACAATCCATCGGAGGTAAGCTCCTGAAGTTTTAACAGCTTGTGGGCCATGGCTGTAAATTGATCGACAAGGATTTGGCGTTTGGGATGGTCCTCAGGTACAATCTCCAACATGTGGACCAAACCTCCGAAAACCCAACCATTGCCCCTGCTCCAGAAAATTTTCTTTCCCGATTTTGTTTTTTTACTAAAATAACGATCATCACGGTAGATTAAATCTTCATTTTTGTCCCATAAATAATCTGTGGTGATCAGCCAGTGGTCAATGGCATAGTTTAAATATTTCTCCTCCCCAGTGATCTCGTACATTTTTGCAAAAGTAGGGGGCGCCATAAAGAGTGCATCACACCAACTCCACCATTCGTGCTTGTAGGGGTTGTTATTGTATCTCACGTCGGGGTTAGGTTTGTTTCTCAACAAATGAGCATCCAAAACCCACTTGGTATTTTTGATGAGTGCTGTATCCCCGATTTGTTGATATAGGTCCAGATAAACCTGTGATATGGCAATTTTATCAGCATGATACATATCTGGTGGAGTTTCCCATTGGTGGTCCTCACCGATTTGAATAAGGAACTCCTGATAAGCTTTATTCCCTGTGGTTTTGTAGGCCTTCATCATACCGATGTAATAGGTAGCGAATTGCCAGTTGGTCAAGGTGAATTTTTCAATGTGCTCGGTCTGTTGACTTTGCCAACCAATGACATTATCAATTAATGCAGCGACCTGCTGTTCTGTCGTATGCTGTGGTTGCGCCATCAGGGGGTAACTCAATAATAAAAAAAGGACTGTATATCTCTGTTGGTGAATTTTCATGGGTTTTTTCTACTGGTTGTATACTTCTGCTGAGCCTTGTTGTTGGTACTTCCAAAAATAATGTTCAGAGGGAGTGTGTTCGGATTTAAATATTTTCTTTGCTTTTTCGATGAGTTGGGGGTGCGCCTGGCTCACATCAAAAGTTTCTCCTGGATCGCGGTAAAGGTCATAGAGTTCAATAGGACCTTGATCCCCGCTATGGAGGTTATTTTGGATCGCTTTCCATTTACCAAAACGCGTTGCCCGCCAGCCATTTTTCTCATAAAATTCCCAATACAGCGGGGGAACCTCCTCTGCCTTTCGGGTAGCATGGAACACACCTGCAATGCTTTGGCCATCAAAAGGGATCTCGCTTTTAATGCCTAACAATTCCATCACTGTAGGGAAAAAATCAGCAAAATAGCCTACCTGACTGGTTTGGGTACCCGCTTTTATTTTTTTTGGATGGTACACTACAAAAGGAACCCGTATCCCCCCTTCATAGGGGTCTCTTTTCATTCCTCGGAAAATACCATTGCTGTTAAATACTTCCCAGTCTCCAGAAATCTCTGCTGGACCATTGTCGGAAGTAAAGAAAATATAAGTATTCTCGGCAATTCCCAATACTTCTAAACGTTTTAAAATCCTGCCCACAGTTTCATCCAAACGGGTAACCATCGCGGCGTATTTTTTTTGGAGGTCGGTCCAATTTTTTTTGTGGGTGTACATACCATCATCGGGGAGTTCATATCGGCTGTGTGGGATGCAAACTGGCAGATAGAGGAAAAAGGGTTGGTGGTGATTTCTGTCGATAAAATTGATGGTTTGGTCGGCAAATAGGTTGTGTGTGTACTGATGATTCGCCTCCTTCTCGTTTCCGTGTAGTATTATTTTTTCGGTGTTTTCCCACAGGTATTCAGGATAATAGGAATGGGCCCTTCTTTGGTTGTAAAAACCATAAAAATAGTCGAACCCTTTTTTGTTGGGCGCTCCTGAGGTATTGGGTTCTCCCAATCCCCACTTCCCTATCATTGCTGTTCTGTACCCCTGTTCTTGGAGCACCTCAGCAATAGTAAGATCCTCTTTTTTAATGGGAACTCTGCCCTTTTTTCCCGCCAAGCCTACGACCCCTCCTTTTCCAAAGTTTCCGCGGACACGGGTATGACCCGTATGAAGACCAGACATTAGCACACTGCGGGCAGGAGCGCATACTGCAGCACCTGAGTAATAGTCTGTAAACTTTATGCCCCCGCTTCCCAATCGATCGATGTTGGGCGTTTTAATTCTTTGTTGACCATAAAGGCCCACGTCCCCATACCCCAAATCGTCTGCCATGATAAAAATAATATTGGGTTGGTCTTGCGCAGACATATGATAAAACGCCAGAATCGAGAGCCCCCAACAGAAAAAGTATAAAATGCGGTTATTTATTGATTTTATCATGCTTGTTTTATTCTAAAGCTGCTATTATAAATTTCTTTTCTTGGGGAGAATATCGTTCGATATAGCTTTCAATCTTTTTTACCAAACCGGGTAGCGCTCCAGCCATATCCTTGTCATTTTTTCCCTCCAGCATTTGATCAAAAATTTTAATACTTCCATTTTTTGGAATTAAGATTTTGTAATCGCCATAGCGAATAAAATACTTCCAGTACGGTTCTTCAGGGATATGTTTTTTTAATTGCTCTACAACTATTTTACTTTCTGGAAGATCAGCGATATTTTTGAATTGATTGGGGTCGTTGACCAAGTCATACAACTCAAAGCTTCCGTCGAAATAAGAGATCAACTGCCAGTCTGGAGTAGATATGGTATGCGATCCAATAGAGAAAGTGGTTAAACTAACCTCCTCCCAGTCGCTGGCTTCCTCTCTGAGAAGTGGCATTAAACTCCTTCCTTCCCAAGATATTTTTTTTGGAATTCCTGCGATGTCGGCCAAGGTGGGTGCCAAATCCAACAGATTGACCATGTTTTTGATCTCTATGGCTTTATTATAATCGGTTGAGCCCGCGGGAGGAATAATTAAAAATGGCACACGAGTACTTCTGTACCAGCCAGTGGCCTTTCCCCAATGGGATTTTTCTCCGAGATGCCAACCGTGATCTGACCAAAGTACAATCCAGGTGTTGTTCAACTTCAAGGTCTCGAGGGCTTTTACAAGATCGCCGATAAGCTCGTCCACAAATGAAACTGAAGCCAAATAGGAAGCTACAGCATTCTCCCACTGTCCGTATTTCACCACGGTTTCGTGCTTGCCAGAGGTTTTTGGATACAAAGCGAGCTGCTTTGCTCGTTGGGGAAGATCCCGAAGATCGTCGGCGGGGGTTTTGGGCAATTCGACCTCAGTAAGCGGATACATATCGTGGAAACGCTTGGGATTGAATAGGGGTTGGTGTGGACGTTCAAAGCCCAAGGTCAACAAAAAGGGTTGGTCTTTGATTTTGTGGAGTTTGTCGATGCTCCAATCCACACTTTGACGATCTGAAAAAAGACTGTCTGGTAAATCTACAGGGCCCCAATCAAAAGTATTGGCCCTGCTCCAGTATCGATCTGCGGGCATACCATTGAGGGGTAGTTTAAATGTTTTACCTAATTTGGAGATCTCGTGATAAGGGTTTTGTTTACTAATCTGTAAATCAGATGAGGTAAAAGGTGCCGCAGCACCCAATTTACCACCATAGGCATCAAAAGCTGTGGTTGGTACGTTGGCAGTGCTGCCATGAAATAATTTACCAATACCATAGACTTGGTATCCGTTGTTTTTAAAATGTTCGGGAAGGCTGACCACATGAGGCAGGTCACGGCTGAACTTGATGTTATTGTCATATACCCCTGAGGTGACGGGTCGCATTCCACTGAGGATGGCCGTCCGGGAAGGACCACAGACTGGAGCAGGGCAATGGGCGTTGCTAAAGGAGAAACCACGTGCAGCCAAGCGGTCCATGTGGGGTGTTTTTACTTGTTTGTATCCCAAAAAACCTACCCAGTCGTTGAGATCGTCAATCGAGATAAAAACAATATTTGGCTGGGTCTGTTGTTGCTTCTCTAAACCCGAACAGTAACTGAGTAACAGCAACAGGCACAATAACATTATTTTTTTCGTTGACCCCAATTGATTTATTTTTTTTGCCCCCTGACATAAGATGTTGCTGGAAGGTCCGGAAAAGTCGCTAACTCAGAAGCCAAAACTCCTTTTATCTCAATTTGTTCGGCAGTAAGATTGTTATCCTGAAGCGGTTCGGTCTCCAAAACATCTTGCAGCAGGTCAAAAAATCTACCGTCTTTATACAGTTTATACCTCGCATTCTGCGTGTATACATTTCTGTATTTACTCACACTTTCACCCCACATGGGGTCGTAGTAGGTCGTAGCTGTTTCTCGTGCTTTGATATTTTCCCCTGTAAAAATATCCATCATACTCAGCCCGTCACTGGTATTGGGTACCCCCAGAATGTCTGTGAAGGTAGCATAGAAGTCCGTGAAATTAATCATTCCCTCAAAACGGGTGGATTTTTTTATTTTATTGGGCCAACTGCCCACCATAGGAACATGATTCCCGTGGGTAATGGTATTCCCCTTTGCGCCTCTGATAGGGCCATCTACCGTTTGCGAAACCAATGTTTTTTTCGTGCCATTGTCACCGACAAACAGGACCAAGGTATTTTCTGCGATCCCTTGATTTTTTAACTCATTAACCAATTTTCCAACGATTTTATCCATGTATTTTACCATATCGACGTAAAATCGGTTGTCTCTTTTTGATCGGGTATCAAGCGATTGCCACTCTGGCGTATCGGGGGTTGGAACAAAAGGATCGTGAACCAACAGCATGGGATAGTAAATAAAAAAGGGTTGGTCTTTATTTTTTTTAATAAAATCAACCGCATAATCCGAAACGACATCGGGCCCATAAGCATTTTCGTCTCTCGGCAGCACCTCCCCATTTTGCTCCAGCAAGGGGTTGGCAAAACGTTCTCCTTGTCTTTTGACCTTTGTCAATTGCCACAGACAATATTCATCAAAACCAAAATGATAAGGTCTTGTATTGTCATCGTTACCCTCGATCTGGTGTTCAATCCCATTGAGTTGCCATTTCCCAACAATGGCTGTTTTATATCCATTTTCTTTGAATAGATTACCAAATGATTTTTCTCGGGGATTGAGATAAGTAAAATATTCATAGTTTCTGTAATTGTGTTTTCCCGTCATTATTTTAACTCGTGAAGGGGTACACAAAGGCTGTGAAATGGCGTTGGCAAAGTTGATCCCATTGCGGGCCAAGGAATCCAACACTGGAGTTTTATAAGATAAGCTACCATTGATGCTCAAACATTCATATCCGATATCATCTGCCATAATCAAGATAACGTTGGGCTTTACAGTTTTTGGGGGTGTCTCTTGGCATGAAACGGCCAAAAGAGACAATATCAATAAACATCTCAAAATATTTTTCATTTTCATTTTAATGATTTTAATAATACCGCATTACCATTAGATTTATAAATAGCATTGATCAGGGCAACTGATTTTTTGGCCTCCTGCAAATCCACTTTGGGTTTTTTATCTAAGGTAACGACCTCAATCATGTCTTTGATTACTGCCTGGTGAAATTGATCGGTAATGGCCATAGGGTCTGATGCCCCTGAGCCAGAATCCGCTGCAGTATTCTCCAATTCCTTTTGAACGCTTTCTATGGTCGAGGAAGTGATTTTACCTCCACTAAAAAATATACTGCCCTGGGTCCCATAAATATGAATGGACTCCGGCAAACCAGGGAATAATGCAGTCCCCCCCGATAAAGTTCCCAGCGCACCGTTTTTAAATTTATAGGAGGCTACCCCAACATCTTCCCCTTCGATCTTGTGGTGAAGGGTGTCGATATACCCACTGATTTCACTCACATCACCCATCAGGTCCAGCATCAAATCGATGGTATGAATGCCCTGATTCATAAGTGCTGCGCCACCATCGAGTTTTTTGGTCCCCCGCCAGGAATCACGATAATACTCCTCGGGACGGAACCAGTTGATTGACGTTTGACAAAGAAGTGGTTTTCCCAACACCCCTGCAGCTAAAAATTTTTTAAGTTTTTTGAATTCTGGGTTTTCCCTGTTTTGAAAAACACAAGCCAATTTGACTTGATTTTTTTTGACCACACTTTCAATGGCATCAATTTTTTCAAGGCTTGTTTCCAGTGGTTTTTCGCACAGTATGTGTTTTCCGGCTTTTGCAATTTTCGATATGGTTTCCCCGTGGAGTCCACTTTCGTTACAAACAATGATCACATCAACTTTTGGGTTTTCCAAAACAGCTTCTTCCTCCCAAAAAACAGGCGCATTAAATTTTGGCGCCATCTGCAAGGCTCTTGACTGTGATTTACTCAACACACCCAATAGTTCGGCATTAGATATTTTTTCAATGCAAGCTGCATGAAATTGGGCAATATTACCTGTTCCTATGATTCCAAAACCGACTGATGCTTCCATTGGATGTTATTTATGATTGTCCGACATACTGGTAGGTAGTGTTTCCATATTGGTCGCCCAATCATAGTTGGGTTCTTCCCCCAAAACGAAATCTAAAGTACCCCCGTTTACCAAATCTGTATGGTAAAACCATGACTGATTCAAGGGCTTCCCGTTAAGCTGAACACTTTGAATGTATTTGTTCTTCTGACTGTTATTTTCTGTAGAAATGGTAAAACTTTTTCCTGGGTAATAGTCAGGATCCAAGTGGATGGTGATTTCATCAAATATAGGGCTTGATATATCATAGGCAGGTTTGATTTCCGTTCCCCCTTTCATTTCAAACAGCCCCATTTTCATCAATACAGCCAAGGATCCCATAAGTCCTTGGTCCTCGTCTCCGCTATATCCTTTTTGAGGACTGTTGTCACTATAAACGTCTTCAATCACATCTCTGATCCATTTTTGTGTCAACCAGGGTTGTCCCAAATAATTGAATATATAGCCAGTTTGCATAGACGGCTGATTTCCGTAATTTATAAATGCCCTTCTGCGATGGCTGGAGACAAATGAGTCACCGCGATAGTTGTGGGCTACAAATCCATGCTGTTCTGCGATGAGAAACGATTGGTTTAATCTTTTGGCTGCAGTATTTTTCCCACCCATTAAAGCAGCAAGTCCAGCCAAGTCGTGGGGGACAAACCATGTGGCCGCAGCGGCAGTAGCCTCCACAAACCCTGAACCTAAGGGATCTTTATAATCTCCTTCGTAAACCAAAGGATCGAAAGGTTCAATCCATGCGCCATCTAAGGTTCTCGCACGCATCCAACCCGATGACGGGTCGTATATATTTTTGTAGTTTGCAGATCTCTTTAGTAACATTTCATAATCATCATTTTTGTTGAGTGCCTTGGCCATTTGTGCCAGGGTCCAGTCCTGATAGGCGTATTCCATGGTAACACCAGGTCCACATTGATGATAGCCATATTGCTTTTCATATAAGGGAAAGGGTACATATCCTCGGTCAATGTAAAACTCTATTCCACCCCCTTTGTTGGTATAGTGTTCGTATCCGACTTTACTCATGATGCCTCCCGGGAGGGCATTTTTGAGCAGGCCTTCATAGGCTTTGTCAATGTCATATCCTCTGATGCCTTTCATGTAGGCGCTAACGATAAAAGGGGTTGTTGAAGCACCTGTCATCACATAAGTGTAATTTCCGCCTGAAGGCCCCCTGGGAATCAAGCCACCATCGTCGTACATCATCAGCATGGAGTTGACAAACTCCTCTGTTATTCTCGGGTAAACCAAATGCCATAGCGTGTTGAGGGTCCACTGAGCGCCCCAAAAAGAATCGGAATTGTAATGATTGAATTTCGGTTTTCCCTCTGAATCCAATGGAATTTGACCAATTCGCTGCTTTTCTCCTGTCATGTCGCTGTATTTGCCATTGACATCACTGATAATTCTCCGGCCTTGCAATGCATGCCACAAATCGGTGTAAAACCTCACCTGTTGGTCTTTTGTATTTCCTTTGATTTCAATTCTGCTGAGGTAATCGTTCCATTGGTTTTTAGAATCTTCAACAACAGCATCAAAATCCCAATGACTCAGTTCTGTTTGCAGGTTTAGTTCGGCCTGATCCATGCTGACATAGGAAATTCCAACTTTCATAAGTAGCTGTTCACCTTCTTCAGTTTTAAACACAGGATACACCCCTCCGTTTTCTCCTTCAAATTTCCTTACTTCCCCCATGAGTTCACCTTCTTGAAAGGCGTGAAGTGCTTCAAAAGGTTTGTCAAAATGGATTGAGAAAAACACTTTAGTAGGTTTAGGACGTCTGACGGTTCCTTCCATAACGGCATAGCCCTGAATTTTTTTCTTAGAGACTCGATTAACGAAGCCACTCTCTGTTCCACTAGGTCCCAATTGGGTTGAAAGATCAATAATTACCGCACTTTGATCAGATTTTGGAAAAGTATATCGGTGAAAGCCAACTCTGACCGTTGACGTAAGCTCAGCTTTGACATTATAATCGTCCAATACAACGGAGTGGTAACCGGGTTCCACCGTTTCTCTGTCGTGGGAATAGGCCGATCCGTATGCCTTAGGACCCAAATGCGCTTTTATGACTCCTGTGGTGGGTAAAACAGGAACTCCTGACAACTGCCACGCGTGAATGTGGCTGAAAAAATTTATGGTTTTTTCATTGTATCGGTAACCCGAGGCCCAGGCACCAGCCGTCCCCATATCGGGACTGAGGTTGACCATTCCAAAAGGACGTGTTGCTGAGGTAAAGAAAAACCACCTTGAATTGGCAGAATCTACTAAGGGGTTGACCAAATCTACAGGTCGCTGAGCAAAGGTCAATGCACTTAAAAGAATTAAAAAATAGTATATGTTTTTCATAATTAAATATTTAGATATTTGTCCGCAAGGAATTTTAATTTAGTTTCATTCACTTTGAGTCCAAAACCAGGTTTAAAGTCCACAGAGACTTTTCCCTCAGCATTCAACTGCGTCGCTTTTTCTTCGATGCAGTTTATAAATGCATCTTGTTCCTGTGGCTTTTCCATTGCTTCTACCCAAGAGGCTTTATTCCCAATGGCAATTTGTTGCCAAAAAGTACAGGCAGCACCGACGAGGCTGGAGTCGCCAATCATGATTCCTTTTCCTGATTCTTTGATGACCTTGGCCATTTGATTGATCTCCTGAAAAGTACCCATGCAATTTGGATGAAGGTTGAAGAAATTTCCCATTCTTTCATCGAAATACTTAATACTTTTCGCTGCGGGTCTCATAATATGATCTGGGACGATAGAAAGTTTTCCAACGTTGGACTGTAAAAAAATCAGTTCTTCTTTTTTCAGATTAGAGGGGTCCTCTACCCCATCCATTCCTGCCTTATGCAAGGCCACCATAATCTGTGATAACTCATTCAGATCTTTGACATGATCATAGCCGCGGTTGGGATCCCCCAGAATGAAAGCATCGGGACCCAAGAATTTACGCAAAGCAGTCACATTTTTTTTATCCGTTTCAAAATCACCAAACATTTTGATTTTGACATAGCGGTGCATGTTTTGATCTTTGGCAATTTGAGCTTGTTTGACCACCATCTCTTCTTCTCTTTCTAAAATACAAAAGATAGCGGGTACTGGATCTTCCCCTTCTAATCCCCAGATTTTTACCGTTGGTTTATTTTCAACCTTACCCATAAGGTCATAAAGCGTCATGAGTAAACCTTCAGTTATAATGGGTCTCCAATGTCCCTGTAAAAATTGATTTCTGACCTCTTCTATGGCATCGGTCACGGTCATCCCCTTGAGTTTTTGAAAAACCTCAGACCATTTGGACAGGTCAAAATCTGGTTGGTTACTGGAAACTTTTGTCTCCCCCCAGCCTATGTGATTGGCTCCTTTGATATTGATCATTACATGTTGCCTGTTTTTCCATACACCAAAACTAAAGTTACGCTCCTTTGTTACATTGATTAAAAATAAATTAATCTCATCGATCTTTATCTGTTTTGTGGAATGGGCCCACGGGCGGTGTAGAAAACTGGGCGCGAGCAGTAAGGGTAATATCCCGCTGGTTTGTTTGATAAACTTCCTTCTGGTATTAATCATAATATCATTTAAATTTCAGTTCGACTTGTTACAGCATTGGCCTTATCGAGGAATTCCTCTAAAGCCTTGTTTAGTTTGATCACCCGCTCCGGCATTTGTTTTGAAAGATCATTTTTTTCTTCCACATCCTCAGATAAATCAAATAATTCCAGCACATTGGTTTCCCAATTTTTAACCAACTTATAATCCCCCCAGCGAATGGCAGAAGTAGGTTTTCTATTGGCGGCTTGGTGGAAAATTAAATAAGGTGTGTTGCGCTCCACCTTTCCAATTCCATTGTTGTGGATTATACTTTCCAAGTTTCCTCCATCTATGATTTCTGGGAGTGGGTCGTTATAGCCTGCCAGTCTGGCCACTGTGGGTAAAATGTCTAATCCAGTGACGGGAACATCGGAATGGGTATTGGAGGAAACTCCTGGCCCAGAGACCACAAAAGGAACCCTAAGACCGCCCTCATACATCGATCCCTTGCCCCCTCTTAAAGGAAAATTTCGGTCGTGTTTTTGCTTCGGCCCAATGGGGATAGAGGTTCTTCCACCATTATCAGACAAAAAGAAAATATAAGTGTTGTCTCCAATTCCTAGTGCTGCTATTTTATCCAATAAAATCCCTATTCCTTCATCCATATCCTCGGTCATAGCAGCGAAGGCTGGAACAAAGTGTTTTTGTCCTTTTTTTAGCTTACTATATTTATGAATGTTTTTTTCTGAATGAGTGATGGCCAAGTGAACTGCATAGTGGGAGATTTGAAGATAGAAGGGCTTGTTGTTTTTTGTTTGAGTTTCGATAAAATCATTTGATCTCTGGGCCAAGGAAAAAATCAATTTTGGGTCATCATAGGCTTTTGGCCAGGCTTCTCCCATAGGAAAAGGAATGTCTTTTCCCTCTTTTTGAAGGGTTTTCTTTCCCCCTCCAGTGTTGTTTGAAGTGAGCCCATCGCTGAAATCGTAACCCATTTCCTCTGGGGTAAAATTGTCGTAGCGGGCGTCCCATTTCCCAAAATGAGCGGTGACATATTCGGGGTCTGCCGTTTTTAGAATTTTGGGTATGGTCATTTGCTTTCTAAAAGCCTTTGTCCAATGTTCTCTGTCTTTTTGATATTCGTGCTTTGCAGGGGTCAATCCGGTCAATATGCTTTTTCTGGTAGGCGAGCAAAAGGGTGCAGGTGCATATCCATTGGTCATGCGCATACCACTGTTTGCCAATCTTTCCATATTGGGTGTTTGATAGTAATCACTTTTGGAGCGCGGATCATTTGGATCGGCTAAAAAAGAGGTGCCCACCCAACTTTGATCATCGGTTAGGATAACGATAAAGTTTGGTTTTCTCTCCTTTACCGTTTGACCGTAAGCAGATGAAAATACAAAAACGACTGTTAAAAAAATTACATTCAAATAACATGAATATGGTGGAAGGGTTTTCATCTGTTTAAATCTTTCTTGGTTTTGGTATGTCGAATTTCAAATGCACTTAAAAATAGTTCTAAAAACCCTTAAATCATAATTTTTAAGGGTTCAAACTAATGATTTTTTATAGGTCTAATATAGCATTGTAAACATGATTTTCAAAAATTTCTCTACGGGAGTAATGCCATCCTTTCATTTGTGTCATCAGTATCATTATCATGTCCTGCTTTGGGTCAATTCTAAAGTAAGGTCCCCAAGATCCAAACCAGCCGTAACTCCCTTGGCTACCGGGAAAAGGATATGCTTCAATATTTTTAATCACATTGAATGTAAAGCCAAAACCAATAGCATCGTTGGGTTTATGATTGTCGTTACTCGGTTTGGCATTCTTGATGTGTTTCAGTTGGTCACTGGTCATCAATGCTACCGTTTGGGGTTTTAATATTGTGGTTCCTTGATAGGTCCCATTGTTCAATAGCATCCTACAGAAAACAGAAAAATCCTGCATGGTGGAGGCCAAACCTCCTGCTGGATTACAAAAGGTTACATTATGGGTATATGGCGAGCTCGTTGGGTGATCAATTAGGCTGTGCTGCCCGGGTCTCTCTAAAAAATAACCCGATGTAAAACGATGTTGTTTCTCTTTGGGAATTTCAAAAAAAGTATCCTGCATGTTCAGGGGGTCAAAAATTTCTTTTTTTAGAAAAGCATCTATTTTCTGGCCTGTTAGTTTTTCAATAAGATAAGCCCCGATACTGACTGATGGGCCATATATCCATGAGGTTCCTGGTTCTGCAGCGAGTGGAATTTCACTCATCCGCTTTACTTCTGTCTCCAAATCGAAGGAGCGGTTGGATTTTAATACATCAAATTGCTTTCTCAACGCGGGGTATGTTTTTCCAATACCAGTGGTATGTCTTAGAACATCAATTACAAGAATGGGATTTGAAGCCGGTTTGAGCGTTCCATCTGCTTGGTAAACCATTGGGTTACTATATTCTGGAATGTAGCGACCAATGGGATCCTCTAAATCGAAATATCCCTTTTCATAAAGCTTCATGATGGCAACAGCAACAATGCATTTGGTCATGGAGGCGATTCTGTAAATACTGTTTTGCTGGAGTAGTTTGCCCTCCTGAAGGTTGTCATGGCCATACAAATCGGAATGGATAATTTTTCCTTCTTTGATGATCAATGTTTGAAACCCGATTAATTCACCGTCGGAAACAAGTTGTCGCATCCTTTGATCTAACGTTTCAAAATTGTACTGAGCCGCCAGGGAAAGGCTAAAAAAAGTAAAGAGGAATAGACGTCTCATACTGAAAAGCTAAACAGGATATTGTATAATAATAGATATAAAAAAACCCGTTTTTGTTATTGACTAAAAACGGGTTTTATAGAATAAATATCTAATTAGTATCCAGGGTTTTGACTAACATCGTTTGTCGCTAAATCAATTTCTGTAAGCGGTATGGGTCTTAGATAGTGATGCTCTTGAATATAATTGAGCCCACCGATCCATGGGTTAAACGCTTTAGCTCTTTCAATGAGCTTTCCAGTTCTTTTAAGATCGTACCATCTTAAACCTTCTCCCATGAATTCACGTGCTCTTTCATCGAGAATCATGTCAATGGTTACCGAACCAGTGGCCCTGTAACTTTTAGTAGCGAGAGAAGATAAATCATTGGGATCAGCAGCCATATTGGCGGAATTTGAGGCTCCAACGGCTCTGTTTACCACAGCATTGTAATAGTCAGCAGCGGAACCTAAAGTTCCAGCACTGGCTCCTTTTACAATGGCTTCTGCGGCGATTAGATAAGCCTCTGAAGATCTCATGAGCGGATGGTCGAATTGACCAAAACCGTTTCCATAGGGAATTCCAGGCTCCCAAAATTTCCACATCATCGGTGTTTTATTGGCATTGTGATAATTAGATTCATCGATTTTACCAATTTCATCGATATTGATTACCGCAAAATTTTGGTCTCCCCCAACATCTTTTCCTCTCTCGGCTAGTGTTGTAGCAGGATTGTTCCAATCTCTGTATTCTACAACAACATCACCTGCGGAGATATCAATGGCTGCAACCCCTTCGGCCGGAACAAATCCTGGGTTATCCACCACGGCATAAACTTTCTCTACAAAGTTCAATGCGTATCGGGAATCGGTATTGGGATCAAATAATCTCCATACACCAGGAAGTGTGTTGTGCTGTCCTAACTGTCTGTTGTAATCCTCTGTTCTACCAGGGCTACCGGGTGACTCATCGTGACCTCCACCAAAAATACTATGAGAATTGTTGCCACCGTCTCCGGTAAAAGAAGCACCCGATTGATCAGCTGTTTCCAAAACATTGGTCAATGCAGCATCAGAATATTGAACGGCAAATACGACTTCGCTGTTCCTTGCATTCTGATCCCCAGGACCATGTGTTTGATTGGTAGGATCCTCAGATTTTCTGGGAAATAAATCTAAGTAGTCACTTACCATTGGATGTGCAGCAATTACTTTATCAGCATATTCTCTGGCGAGATTAAAGTCTGCGTTGGACCCTCCAAGTGCATTCTGGAAATTCCAACCTCTGGTCAGGTAAACTCTTGCCAAAAGGTGTTGCGCAGCTCCTTTGGTCGCTCTTCCATAATCTGAGGCAGTAGCAGGTAAAACAGCTTCGGCAGCAGTCAGATCTGAAATAATCTGAGTATAGACCTCTGCTGAGGGAACACGCGTAACTTCTTTGTTAGCAGAAGTTGTTTCATCAAGAGGCATGGGTATGTCACCAAAATGCTGAACCAAATCAAACAACGCCAAGGATCTGATGAATTTGGCTTCGGCCACTCTGATGTTGAGGGTGGCAGCATAAGTATCATCATTAATATTGGCGGCACGGCTGATGACCGTGTTGGCTCGGTTGATATTCTTATAATTATAAACCCACAAATCTTGAACTTCGGCGATACCTTCAGTTAATTCTGGCCCATAGGTCTCAATACTTGTGTTGAGCTGGTTTCCCACTTGATCCCAAGCCGTAGCACCAGAAAAGATATCCGTGCCATTTAATGTGAGTGCTCTCATTTGAGAAATGGGTCTCAACAATGGATAAATTGACTTGCTCAAATCTTCAAAACCAGTGGCAGAAGAAAAATAATCAGAAGCCGTTTGATTGGAGATACTTTCTTCAATTAATATTTCTTCTGTATCACAGCTAATGGTAAAAATCAAAGCAAATGCCAATATGATTTTATTTAGTGTTTTCATTTTTGAATTAATTTCATTTAAATTTTTCATCGTTCTATATTTTTGAAATTAAAAGTTTAGGTTAATTCCAATCAACATAGTCAATGCTGGGAAATCATCGTCATAAGCACCAGAGTTGTATTCTGGATCGAAAGTCAGAAAGTCGGTAAATACAAATGGATTTTGTAATTGACCATAAACTCTAAACCTTGAAACGCCGAGTTCATTCAGCACCGATTTGGGAAGACTGTATCCCATGGTGATGTCAGAAATTCTTACAAAGTCTGCCAACTGATAGCTGAGTGCAACTCTTGAGGTTCCTCCTTTTGACTCATTCTTGGAATTCAATCCAGGTCCTGTTTCAGGACTGTAGTAGGTATTACTCGGATTGGTTGGTGTCCAATAATCGATGTCTGCAGATCGGTTGTAACGATCACTTGCAATGTCACCCATAGTTCCATTGAGGAATGCATTGGAATACATTAGACCTTGTCTGGTGTAGATAAAAAAGGATAAATCCCAATTTTTATAATTGATCTGATTTCTTAGACCTGCGGTCCAATCGGGTGTTTCACTACCCAAGATCATCCTGTCTTCTGAGTTGATCGTTTTATCGCCATTTAGATCCTTGACTTTAATCTGTCCTGGCACCTGACCGAATTCAGCAGCTTGTGCTTCCTCACCCAATTGCCAAATTCCGAGGAACTTGTAGGAGTAGTGCGCTCTCACTGACTCTCCGACGAAACGCTTGTTTCCTTTGTCTTCAAGAAGTCCACCCGCAAGTTTTACTACTTTGTCTTGGTTGGCAGTAAAAGTTAGATTGGTTGACCACGAAAAATCGGGTAGTGTGAGGTTCACTGAGTTTAATGAAATCTCGATTCCGCTATTTTCAATTTCTCCTACATTGTCTAAAACATTGTTAAACCCTGTGGAGTTGGGAACTTTATCATCTAAGATCAAATCTTCAGTATTTCTTTTGTAGTACTCTATTGTTCCACTGACTTTAATGTTGTTCAGCGCAAAATCTAAACCGACATTTATCTCTTTACTTCTCTCCCAAACCAGTCCTTGATTTGATAAAGCATTGATGGTGTACCCCAAAGAGGCAGATCCGTCAAAGTCGTAATAAGTTTGGTAAATATTGGCTTGTGTCGCGTAGGGAGAGATACTTGAATTGTTTCCAACCTCTCCATAACTGGCTCTCAATTTAAGATTTGAAAATAATCCCAATCCTTTTATAAAAGATTCTTCTGACAATCTCCAACCAATTGCAGCAGAGGGGAAGAAAGCCCACTTGTTTCCATCGGCCAATTGAGAAGCTCCATCACGACGACCGGTAACGGTCAATAAGTATTTGTTGTCAAAGGCATAGTTGATCCTCCCCATATATGATACAATGGAAAACTCTTGAAGGTTTGTGTTATACGCTTTGATTGTAGCTCCAGAGCCCATATTGTGCCATAGTGATCTGTAAGGAAGATCTTCAACATCAATTTGCATAAGCTCTTGGTACTCCTCAAATACACTTAATAGCGCTGTAGCATTAATGGAGTGTTTTCCAATTACTTTTTGATAATCTAAAGTGTTATCAATAGTATAATTGGCTGTTTTTATATTGTTGGTGTACGCTTTCGGGTTTCGTGATCCTTTTTGAGACTTTGTAAAGGTACCCCTATATTGTCCCTCCCTCTGGTTATTATTATAAGCAGAATAGGAAGTTTTGAATTTCAAACCAGGCATGATTTCATATTGCAGATAAGCATTTGCAATCACAGAGTTTGATCTTCTTTTCCTTTGAAAATTATCGGGACTGATTTCAACCAATGGGTTGATTACTTGAGAGTCATTGATTCCCATATAAAAAGCATAAGGACCTACAGGGCCAAAATTGGTGTCTCTTTTGTTGGGTTCAACAATATCATCGAAGTAAGCTGTTCCGGTGGGTCTTGCTCTCATAGCGGATCTTACCGCTTCATTAGATCCCCAGTCTCTCTCATTGTCGGTTATATAGGCTGTAAATCCAACTTTAAATTTATCAGAAATTTGACTTTCTACACCGGCATTCAAGCTCAAACGTGTGTAGCTGTTGTTTTGCACCATACCGTTTTCCTCTTGCTTACCCGCAGAGAAGTTATAGGTTGTAGATTCTGAACCACCTGCTACAGATACTGTGTGATTTTGTTGAACTGCTCTTTGCGAAATGAGATCCAACCAATCTGTAGTAATGCCGTTGTTGACATTGTACAATTCCTGAGCTGTAAATCCTCTTCCGTATTTATCTTCGTCTTGGTACAAGTCATAATACTGTTGAGAAGTCATCATGTTGGGCATGTGTGCTTGTGTTTTCACACCGTAATAACCATTGTAGGAAACACTGGGTTTGCCCTCTGATCCTTTTTTGGTGGTAACAATGATTACCCCGTTGGCCCCTCGGGCTCCATAGACCGCAGTAGAAGAAGCATCCTTAAGAACGTCAATGGTTTGAATATCCGCAGGGTTGATATCGTTTAAATCGGCACCCAATATACCATCCACTACAACGAGTGGTCTTGTTTTTTCGTTGTCGAAGTTGTTCAATCCCCTAATGTTAATGTCAATTGCATCGCCGGGTTTTCCACCAGATCTGGTAACATTTACCCCAGCTACTTGTCCTTGAAGTGCAGCAGCAGCTTGGGTTGGATTGGCCCTTTGAATAACTTCTGTTTTAATTTGGGAAATGGCTCCTGTCAAGTCTCTTTTCTTTACAGAACCATATCCAGTTAAAACAATCTCCTCCAACTCATCGGATCCCATCTCCAAAGAAATATTAAATGAGTCGGCGTTGGCTACCTCAATTTCTTTTTCCAAAAATCCAACAAACGAGAAGCTCAGCACGTCAGTGTCAGATGCACTGATGGTATAATTGCCGTCAAAGTCTGTGGTAGTTCCATTTTGTGTTCCTTTAATGACCACATTTACACCTGGCAAGGGTACGCCAGCGTCGTCTGTAACGACACCAGAAATACTTTGCTGCGCAAATATAAAATTGAGGTTCAATAAAAGAAACACGATCAAATAATGATAATGTGTTAATTTCATAAAAAGTTTAATTGGTTAATTTTTAAATATACTAAATAGTTTACATC
>JAKMDI010000016.1 GCA_022428005.1 Flavobacteriaceae bacterium | reverse complement strand
TCGACCACTCGGCCACCTCTCTAAAAAATTTAAAGTCGTACCAAGAAACAAAAAAAAACTTTTTTGTAAAATTATTGACTCAATATTCTAAAAAGAAAATTGAATTCAGTGTTTAAACACCGAAATGGCGTTGTTGGTGGTAATTTCAGCCACCTCAGCCTCATTTATTTGATACAAGGAGGCCAATTTTTGAAGAATGTAAATCAGATAATCACTTTGATTTCTTTTTCCGCGAAATGGAACTGGCGACAAATAAGGTGAATCTGTCTCCAACACCAGATTTTTTAGGCTTATCTGGTTTATAAATTGATCTAATTTTCCATTCTTAAAAGTCACAATCCCCCCGATTCCCAGCTTAAGGTTGAGATCTATGGCACGCTCGGCCTGTTCTTTGGTTCCAGAAAAACAATGAAAAATACCTGATAAAGATGCTGAACGATGGCCCTCCAACACCTCAAAAACTTCATCAAATGCCTCCCTGCAATGGATGATAATAGGTATGTCATTTCTCTTGGCCCATTGAATTTGCAGATCAAAAGCTTCTTGTTGTTGGGCTAAAAATGTTTTATCCCAAAATAAATCAATTCCGATCTCCCCCACTGCGGCAAACTCATGATCTGCGAGTTGCTCTGAAACATGCTGGAGCTCTTCCTGGTAATTTTCTTTGACATGGGTGGGGTGAAGCCCCATCATTAATTGAATGTGATCCGGGTATTTTTTTTTTAAGGCATGCATTCTCGAGCTGTAGCTGCTATCGATGGCGGGAAGATAAAAACGATTCACTCCCTTTGCTATCGCTTTTTGAATCACTTCATCCCGATCTTCATCAAAAGCCTCTAAATAAAGATGGGTATGGGTATCAATCAATTTCATGCATCACAAAATTAAGATTTCGTTTTTTTACATTTGTAAAAAACCAGACATTGTTTAAAAAAATTATAAAACTTAAGCTGACCAAAACCTGTCATTTGACCTGCCATGCAAGGATCAATGGCATCAAAGCCATTTTACTGATTGATACTGGGGCTTCCAATAGTTGTATTGCACTTGATCAAAAAGAAACCTATAACATAAAAGAAAAAGGGGATCCTTTTGAAGCTGCTGGCGCAGGAAAAGACAAGGTGAAAGCAGTGTTGGGGCATCGATGCAAATTGATTTTGGGACGCCACAAGGTAAAAAAACACTCTTTCGTATTGTTGGATATGCAACATATCAATGCCACTTTGGTAAGAGAAAATACGGCCCCAATAAACGGAATTTTGGGTGCAGATTTTTTAAAAAAAAACCGAGCCTTAATAGATTACAAAAACAAAACCCTAACCTTATAGTTCCAAGGCAGCTGTAAGATCATTGTCCATTAAAAATTCCTCAGGACTTTCAAGGGCTTCCTTGATGGCAACCAAAAACCCTACCGATTCTTTTCCATCGATAATGCGGTGATCATAAGACAAGGCCAAATACATCATGGGACGGATCTCCACCTTTCCGTCAATGGCAACAGGGCGCTCAATGATATTGTGCATTCCGAGAATACCAGACTGTGGCGGATTGATGATGGGTGTTGAAAGCATGGATCCAAAAACCCCTCCATTGGAAATGGTAAATGTTCCTCCAGTCATG
Source organism: Flavobacteriaceae bacterium (assembly GCA_022428005.1). Classification (GTDB taxonomy): domain Bacteria; phylum Bacteroidota; class Bacteroidia; order Flavobacteriales; family Flavobacteriaceae; genus UBA8316. Next base: position 92,404 of record JAKMDI010000016.1, on the reverse strand, counting down.
TCGTCTACTGTAATTTGACCCTCTCGTGCCCGAATGGCCAAGCGTTTTATTTCTTGTTCTATCTCCTTAAAAGACATTTGTTCTGCACTTCTCACAACGGGAACCATAAGTCCTTTTGGACCTGACACGGCAACACTTATATCGCAGTAATCATAGGCGATTTTGTAATCTCCATCAATCATTGAATTGACATCGGGGTACATCTTTAAGGCTCTGACGACAGCTTTGGTGAAAAAACTCATAAATCCGAGGTTTACGCCGTGCTTTTCAGCGAATTTTTCTTTGTACTTTTTTCTCAACGCAAAAATGGGCGCCATATCAGCTTCGTTAAAAGTGGTAAGCATGGCCGTTTCATTTTTTACTGCGACCAATCTTTCGGCGACTTTTCTTCGCAACATGGAGAGTTTCTTTCGCTCCTCACCTCTTTTACTTCCCACTGGGGCTGTTCCCATCGAGGGAACCGCATTGACCGCATCCTCCTTGGTGATTCTGCCGTTTCTTCCTGTTCCCATCAGTGTTTCGATGTCCAATCCTTTTTCGGCTATGATTTTTTTTGCTGCTGGAGAGGCAGATCCTGCAGCATAGTTATCATCGGCTGCTGCAACTGGAGTAACCTCCGTCGCGGTAGCTGCTGTTTTTGTATCGGCTACGGCGGGTTTGCTGCCTGCTTCAGGAGTTCCCTCGGTATCAATCAAACATACGACTTGTCCTACTTCCACTGCATCTCCCTCCTCGGCTTTGAGGGTAACGGTACCACTGACCTCAGCTGGTAACTCCAGTGTGGCCTTGTCAGAATCTACTTCTGCAATGGCTTGATCCTTTTCGACATAATCTCCGTCCACCACCAGCCACTGGGCGATTTCTACCTCTGTGATGGACTCTCCAGGTGAAGGGACTTTCATCTCTAAAATCATATTTTCTAACGATTTACTTTTTTTTCAAATTTAAATTATCCAGACTAGGGTCAAAAACAAAGTCGATTACCTGCTGGTGTCTTTTCTTAAATCTCACTGCACTACCCGCCGCAGGCGATCCATAATATCTTCTTGTTGCGGGCCGCATTTTCTGGGCTTCGGGGAGCTGCAGTAATAAGTAGCCCCAGGCTCCCATATTTCTCGGTTCCTCCTGGGCCCAAACCACTTCGTCAACATCGGCATAGCGGCTAATTAAATCACGTATTTCCTCGACGGGTAGGGGAAATAATTGTTCTACCCTAACGATGGCAACATCCATTTGCTCTTTCTCCTTGCGTGCCTCCAAGAGGTCATAGTAAAATTTCCCAGAGCAAAATACCAATTTTTTAGCTTTCTTAGGAAGCACCAATTCATCTGGAATCACCCTTTGAAAAGCTCCGGTGGTGAAGTCTTCAATTTTAGAGGTAGCTTTTGGAAGTCGCAAAAGACTCTTGGGTGTAAATACAATCAAAGGTTTTCTGAAATTTCCTTTCATCTGTCTTCTTAAAAGATGGAAGAAGTTGGCAGGAGTGGTACAATTGGCAACAAACATATTGTCCTTAGCACACAATTGAAGGTATCGTTCCATTCTGGCCGAAGAGTGCTCCGCACCTTGGCCCTCATAACCATGGGGCAATAACATTACTATACCGTTTTGGGTTTTCCACTTGTCCTCTGCCGCCGAGATATATTGATCTATCATGATCTGAGCACCGTTGGAAAAATCCCCAAACTGAGCCTCCCAAATGGTTAAGGTTTGGGGGCTTGCCATGGCATAGCCGTAATCGAATCCTAAAACACCATACTCGGACAGAAAAGAATTGTAGACCCTGAATTTTCCTTGATCTTCAGAGTGAATATGATTCAACAATATCACTTCTTCCTCTGAAGACTCGGATTTCAGAACAGCGTGTCTATGGGAAAAAGTACCTCTTTCAACGTCTTGCCCTGAAAGCCTGACGTCAAAGCCTTCTTTTAATAGTGTTCCATAAGCCAACAGTTCTCCCATGGCCCAGTCCAATTGGTTCGACTCAAAAAACATTTTGTTTCGATCTGCAATCAGGCGCTCAATTTTTCTCAGGAATTTCTTGTCTGGAGGAAGGTTTGTTATAGATTTAGCTACCTGCGAAAGGATCTCAGGTGCCACCGCTGTTTTAACCTTGGGGTGCATTTTGTTTTCATCAACTAATTTATAGCCCTGCCATTCGTCTTCCATAAATGGGGTGACAATGGTGGTCTGCTCTCTTCTGGAAACTTGAAGGTTTTGTTCCAAATTAGATTTGTATTCTTCCTCTTCCTTTTTGAGATAATCTTGGCTTATAATTCCTTGGGCCAACAATTTATCGGCATAAATATCCCTGGGGTTTTTATGAGCAGCTATTGCTTTATATAGCTTGGGTTGCGTAAACCTTGGCTCATCTCCTTCGTTGTGGCCATATTTTCTGTACCCCAAAAGGTCAATAAAAACATCTGCATTGAATTGCATTCTATAATCGAGTGCAAAGAGAACAGCGTGAACCACTGCCTCTGCGTCATCTGCATTGACATGCAATACTGGAGACAGGGTTACTTTTCCAACATCGGTACAATAGGTGCTGGACCTTGCATCGAGGTAATTGGTCGTAAACCCTATTTGATTGTTAACTACTATATGTATGGTTCCTCCTGTAGAATAACCTTTTAGTCGTGCCATTTGGACAATTTCATAGGCAATTCCTTGTCCGGCAATGGCCGCATCACCGTGGACCACTATGGGCAATACCTTTGATGGGTCTCCATCAAATTTATTTTCCATTTTTGCGCGGGTAATCCCTTCCACCACGGCACCTACCGCTTCTAAGTGTGAAGGATTTGGCGCTAAATTTATGTTGATCGATTTACCGCTGTTTTTGGGATCAATTTTTGCGGTCCAACCCATATGGTATTTTACATCGCCATCGAATACGACATCATCGTAATCTTTTCCGTCAAACTCACTGAAAATATCTTTGGGTGATTTTCCAAAAATATTGGTTAGGGTATTGAGTCTGCCTCGGTGAGCCATTCCCATAATAAACTCCTTGACTCCTTTTTCGCTTGCGGCTTCAACCAAAGCGTCCAATGCGGGGATCAGTGACTCTCCTCCTTCCAGGGAAAATCTTTTTTGCCCCACATACTTGGTGTGCAAAAAAGTTTCAAAGCTCACCGCTTGATTTAATTTATTGAGGATGTTCTTTTTTTGATCGGGGCTAAAATTCGTGTGGTTTTCATTTTGGTGGAGCCGATTTTTGATCCACTCTTTTTTTTCTGAGTTTCTGATGTACATGTATTCCACCCCAACAGAATCGCAATAGGTGTTTTGCAAATGCTGAATGATGGCAGATAGTGTGCTGGGACCAATACCTACTATTGATCCTGCATTGAAAATCGTGGAGAGATCGTCTTGTGACAATCCAAAATTTTCAACATCGAGATTGGGACGGTATGTTCTTCTGTTACGGACAGGATTGGTCTTGGTAAACAAATGGCCTCGGGTTCGGTATCCCTCAATCAATTTTACGACCTGAAATTCCTTCTTTACCGATTCTGGGACAGCTACCTCAGAAACCTCCGCGGGCCACTCCCCATTTTCGATTCCAAAATCAAATCCCTGGAAAAAGGCTCTCCAACTGGGTTCAACAGTGTCCGGATTTTGTAGGTATTGCTCGTATAATTCGGCAAAGTAGGCAGTATGTGCCGAATTTAAGAATGAAAATTTGTCCATTAAATTATATTACTACTAATCCTTAAAGCTAAATTACAACTTTTGTTCAAAGAGGTTTGATTTTGTCTGTAAAAACAACACAAATCTTATTAAATTTGTAACAGACTGATGCTGCTGACGGAGTTGTTTTTGCCTTAAGATCAAGTTTTTTTCACAGTCATCTGCCTTTCAAAATTTGATTTTATAGATGTTTGCTTTAATTGATTGTAATAATTTTTACGCCTCTTGTGAACGGGTTTTCCAACCCCAATACGAGCACAAAGCAGTGGTTATTCTTTCTAACAACGACGGGTGTGTAATTGCCAGAAGTAATGAAGCAAAAGCGCTGGGGATTCCAATGGGAGCACCGGCTTTCAAGTTTCGAAATGAATTTAAAAAGCACAACATCAAAGTTTTTTCTTCCAACTATCCCCTCTATGGAGACATGAGCAATCGGGTGATGAAAATCTTAGAAACCTACACCCCCAATGTAGAGATCTACAGTATAGACGAGGCCTTTTTAAAGTTTGAGGGCTTTGACCACTTCGATCTGATCGAAAGCGGCTTTAGAATGAGAAAGCAGGTACGCCAGTGGACGGGCATTCCAGTATCCGTAGGGCTGGCCCCATCAAAAGCTTTGGCTAAAATTGCCAATAAAATTGCCAAGAAATTTGACCAGAAAACCGGGGGCGTTTACGCGATAGACAGTGCAGAAAAACGTTTGAAAGCACTAAAATGGACGCCTATAGAGGATGTTTGGGGTGTGGGCAGGCAACACGCGAAACGACTTAAAGCCATGCAGATAAAAACCGCATTGGACTTTGTTAATTTACCCGATGAATGGGTAAAAAAACACATGAGCATACTGGGACTTCGTTTAAAAAGAGATCTTGAAGGCATTCCCTCCATACAATTAGAAGGGTTTACTCCCTCAAAAAAGTCGATCGCTACCACCCGAAGTTTCAAAAATGTGCTCAATATATTTACTAGTCTTGAGGAACGCATTACCACCTTCACCCTTCTAGGGGCCGAGAAGTTAAGAAAGCAAAAGAGTTGTGCAACAGCCCTTCATGTTTTTGTGAGGAGTAATCCTTTTAACCCTGATGCGGTTCAATATCGCAATGGCTGTACTTTGACCCTACCCCATGCAACAGATTCGAATTTTGTTTTGAATCGGTATGCACTTATGGGGTTGAGGAGTATTTTTAAACCAGGAATCGAATACAAAAAAGCAGGAGTTATATTACTGGGCATCACGCCTTCTTCTTCCAGACAAATCACCTTGTTTGAACAGGATACAGCAAAACACGCTGTATTGATGCAAACGCTGGATAAAATTCATCGGCGGTATGGTCCGCATCGTATGAAACTGGCCACTCAAGATTTAAAACAAACGTGGAAAATGAAACGGGAACACCTTTCCAATCGATTCACCACAGAGATCAATGAAATCATCAGGGTAAAATGAGTGGAACTGGAGATAAGATTGTTTTTTTTCAACCCGATCAGGAGTTAGGAAAGCCCTCCTATTTGGCCCAAGAGGGTATTTCGGCAGGTTTTCCTTCACCGGCAGACGACTTTAAGGAACTCAGGATTAGTATTGACCGTGAAGTAGTCAAAAACGAAGAGGCTACCTTTTATGCTCGGGTCTCGGGAGAGTCGATGCAGGGTGCAGGACTGGATGATGGTGATTTGTTGGTCATCGACAGGAGCATAGAGCCACAAGACAATAAAATAGCCGTGTGTTTTATCGATGGAGAATTTACGGTAAAACGCTTAAAAGTTGCGGAAGACTGTGTTTATCTTATGCCAGAAAACTCAAAATACCAGCCCATTAAGGTAACCCAAGAAAACGAACTCATCATTTGGGGAGTGGTCACTTATGTTGTAAAAAAACTTTAGGCTAAAGTTTTTCAAAAATTCCCGCAATTCCTTGACCTCCACCCACACAGGCAGTGACCATCCCATATTTTTGATCGCGTCTTTTCATTTCGTTTAACAACTGAATGGTAAGCTTGGCTCCTGTACAACCCAGTGGGTGACCCATAGCTATGGCACCCCCATTGACGTTGACCGTATCGGGATCCAATCCACTTTGCTGAATTACTGCAAGGGCTTGCGCCGCAAAAGCCTCGTTGAGCTCGGTTTGTTCGATATCGGACAACTTCAACCCTGCAGCACCCAATGCCTTAGGGATTGCTTCGCAGGGGCCAATACCCATGTATAGCGGATCAACACCTCCTACTGCACAAGAAACCATTCTGGCCTCGGGGGATAGCCCAAGCTCTTTTATTTTATCTTCACTCATCACCAGAGTAAATGCAGCGCCATCAGAAGTTTGAGAGGCATTGCCTGCAGTGATGATTCCGCCTTGTTTAAAGACCGCCCTCAACTTTGCCAAGCCCTCGAGAGTGGTGTCTCTACGCACCCCTTCGTCCACAGCAACCGTATGGGTACTGTTTACTTTTTTTCCGTCCTTGACATAAATATCTTCGACAGTAATGGGAATAATTTCATCTTCAAAATAACCCTTGTCAATAGCATTTGCGGCTTTTTGATGAGAAGCCAATGAAAAGGCATCGGCAGCCTCACGTGAAATATTGTATTTCGCAGCTACTGCCTCGGCTGTCGCTCCCATGCTGACATGATAGTTTAAATTTTCCATATTGGCCTTGTAGCTGGGGGAAAGCTTATATCCTGTCATGGGAATAAGACTCATACTTTCCGTTCCACCAGCAATAAACACCTGCCCCATTCCTGCTTTGATTTTGGCAACTGCCATGGCAATGGCCTCCAAACCTGAAGCACAATATCGGTTGATGGTGATTCCTGGAACTTTAATACCCAGTGCACGAGCAGAAATGAGCCTGCCTACTTGAAGACCCTGCTCTCCCTCTGGGTTGGCGCATCCCACGATGACATCGTCTACAGTGGAAGGGTCCAACGCTGGTACTTGTTCAACTAAATGTTTAATTACATCGACGGCCATGTCGTCTGAGCGATAATTTTTAAAGCCTCCTTTTTTGGCTTTTCCCACGGCGGTTCTGTATCCTTTTACAATGTATGCTTCCATGTTTATTAATTTCTTAAAGGTTTGTTGTTCATGAGTAGATATTGAATTCTCTCCAAGGTTTTGGGTTCTCCCAACAAACTCATAAAAGCCTCTCTTTCTATATCCAATAAGTATTGTTCCCCCACTTTTTGAGAGCCGGTTAAATCGCCACCACATATAACATAAGCCAACTTCCGCGAGATCAACTCATCGTGTTCCGACATATAGCCTCCCAAACGGTATTCATTGATGGCCGAATACAGTGTTCCCATGCCTGACCTTCCGAGCACCTCGATATCCGATCTGAATGTTGGAGGGATGTAATCTTTGGCCAATTCAATTACTTTTTGTTTGGCCAAGCCTATATTTCTGTGGACATTGTAGGTAATGGTATCTCTGTTTTCATGTAAATAGTGTAGATCGAAGGCCTCAGATGCAGAGGTAGAAACCGCTGCTGTGGCGATGGATTTAAAGTGATCTATTAACATGGGTATTTTTACATCACCTTCATAAAACCCGTCAGCGACCCTGAGTGCAAACTCTTTGGTACCGCCGCCACCAGGAATCAGACCCACGCCAACCTCCACGAGACCGATATAGGACTCGGCAGCACAAACGGCTGCGTCACAGTGCATGGTTATCTCACAGCCACCTCCAAAAACATAACCCTGAGTAGCGACAACTACAGGGATTTTTGAAGTCCTGATTTTCATATTTACAGACTGGAAGTCTGCCACCATTTGATCCAATTGATCGTATTGATTTTGCATGGCCATCATCCCTATACTCATCAAGTTGGCGCCGACACTGAATTGTTTGGCGTTGTTACCGACAACAATACCTTTCCAGTTTTCACTTTCGGCCAAATCAACTGCTTCTGCAAGTGCCTTCCCAATACCTTCTCCTATGGCGTTGCTCTTACTTTGAAACTCTAAACACAGTACGCCATCTCCGATATCGTGGACGGCACATTCACTGTTTTGTATGATCGGTTTATTTTCTTTAAAGCTTTCTAAAATAATAAAGGCATCGGAACCCGGGACCGTAACATATTGTTTGCGGTTGATATCAAAGAATTTCCTTACACCTTTTTCGTACTTATAAAATTGATATGCTCCTAATTTTTGCATCTCCGTTACCCAATCTGGGACGGACTCTCCAGCGAACTCAATCATACTGATTCCCTTTTCAAAGCCAACCAAATCCCAATATTCGAATGGTCCATAATCCCAAACATATCCTGCTCTCATCGCATCATCCACTGGATAATACTGATCTGAAATTTCGGGTACTCTTTGGGCTGCATAGGCAAAAATCGATGCGAAATAATCCTTTAAAAAACTACCCTCAGGCGCTTCGTGGTCGATTATAAATGTCATTCTTTTCTTAAGGTCTTCAATGGCTTTAGCCGATTTGAGGAAGGGGGTTTTTGGGCGATTACTGGGCTTGTACTCCAGTGTTTTTAAATCCAGGGCATTGATAATGGTTTTACCGTTGCTGTCTTTCTGATTGGTTTTTTCGTAAAATCCTTTTCCTGTTTTATTACCAAGTAAATTATTTTCAAGAAGAAAAGACATGAATTTTGTTTCCGGTGATTTTCCCAATTTTTCAAAAAAGGAGTCGTTGGTGACGTTTTCTACGACAAATTGTGTGACTTTTTCTCCAGTGTCTAGGCCCACCAAATCCTGAAGTCTATAGGTACCCGTGTTGGGTCTTCCAATGAGTGATCCTGTAAGTGCATCTACCATTTCGATGGTGAGATCGTATTGTTGTGTAAGATCAAAAACTTTTACCCCAGACATTACTCCAATTCTATTGGCAATAAAAGCCGGAGTATCCTTGCATAAAACGGTTTGTTTGCCCAAGTTGATTTCTCCAAAATGCATAAAAAAGTCAATGACTTCCTGTTTGGTTTCGGCAATAGGAATTACTTCTAACAATCTTAGATAGCGCGGGGGATTGAAAAAATGTGTACCACAAAAATGTTTTTTAAAATCTTCGGATCTGCCTTCTGCCAATCGAGATATTGGTATACTGGAAGTATTAGAAGTTACGATCCCGTCTGACTTTCTGTATTTTTCAACTTTTTCGAAAATTTGCTTTTTGATGTCCAAACGTTCAACGACCACCTCAATGATCCAATCTGCCTGATTAATCTTATGGAAATCGTCTTCAAAATTTCCTAAGGCGATTCTGCTGGCAAACTCTTTTTTGTACAAAGGGGCTGGCTTCGATTTAATGGCATTGTTGAGGGCAGTTTGCGCCACTATGTTTCTGTCAGTCGGCGCTTGATCTCCAGTAGTTTTTGGGGGCATGTCCAACATCAAAACATCAAGACCTACATTTGCCAATTGGCATGCAATACCCGATCCCATTACACCAGATCCGAGCACTGCTACATTTTTGATTCTGAAACCCATAATATTGTTTTTAACAAAGCTATAAAAATACTGGAAAGCTCATATTTTTTTATACATTTGAAAAAAGCATCTTAAAATGAGTCATCAAAAAGTATATGAGCAATTTGCTGAAAGGGCGGGTAACGCAGGACCTCTCGGAGGAACTTTAAAATTTATGGTAGATGATAATGCCATCTTTATTGATGGTAATGGTGAAGAAAATACAGTTTCAATGGAAGATGCTGAAGCCGACTGTACCATTATTGTTTCGACAGCTGTTTTAGAACAGCTTAGAGATGGTACATTAAACCCTATGATGGCCGTTATGGGAGGTCAAATTAAAATTACGGGCGATATGGGATTGGCCATGAAGGTACAATCGCTAATGGGATAAAACAAACTGTAAGTAAGCCATTACTGCTTAATTAAATCACCATAAATGGAGCATCAAAAAAGAGTAGTTGATCAGGTCACCAAATCAAAAGTAAATTATGCTATGACTTTGATGAAAAGCATCAGGCATCACAAACAATCAGGAAATCAGCAAACCACCTTAGACAATCTTTGGGAACTCAGTGGTTTTCGATCTAAATACATTTTTCAAAAAAAATTTAAGGAAATAAACGGCGTTTCTGTAATAGATTTTTTTGATCAAATCTCGAAATAGATTTTTCGTTACTCTAATTTCTCAATACATTGGTATTTACCTCTGCCTATTTTTATAAGGAGATATAAACTTCTTTTATAAGAGTATAAGCGAAAATATTTTGAAATTTTTAATCGATATTTATTTTTATTTACTTTTAAAAATAACATGTAAATAAACCACAGCTATAAATTCGCACAATGAAAATTTTGGTTTGCATTAGTAACGTACCCGACACTACCTCAAAAATCAATTTTATTGAGGGGGACACACAATTTGACAGGAATGGGATTCAGTTCATCATAAATCCCAATGACGAATTTGGCCTTACAAGGGCCATTTGGTTTCAACAAAAACAAGGAGCCGAAGTAAGCGTTGTCAGTGTGGGTAATGCGAGTTGTGAACCCACTCTCAGAAAGTGTTTGGCGATTGGAGCTGATCGGGCTTTTAGAGTCGATCTTGAGCCTACAGACGGTTTTCAAGTAGCGCAACAGTTGCAAGCACATTGCCAAAACGAGAATTATGATTTGATCATTGCAGGAAGAGAATCTATTGATTACAACGGATCTATGGTTCCAGGAATGCTTTCAGCGCTGCTGGGATCCAGTTTTGTCACCAATTGTGTGGCATTAGAAATCACTGAAAATAAAGCGCAAGCCTCCCGAGAAATAGACGGTGGAATCGAAACGGTCTCCTGCGATTTGCCATTGGTGATTGGGGCGCAAAAGGGATTGGTAGAAGAGAAAGATTTAATCATTCCCAATATGAGAGGTATTATGCAAGCCCGTCAAAAACCACTTGAAGTTATCCCCCCAACAACCACAGAAACAAGAAGCGAGGTAATCCATTATGAAAAACCTGCCCCGAGGGGAGAGGTAAAGCTGGTAGACGCTAACAATCTTGACCAATTAATTGATTTGTTGCAAAACGAAGCCAAAGTAATCTAAACCAAAAAATATGGCGGTACTAATTTACGCTGAGTCTGAAAATAACCTTTTAAAAAAATCTGCGTTTGAGTTGGCCTCTTACGGCAGGGCCGTTGCAGATAAAAAAGAATGCGATCTGATTGCAGTCGTTTTTAATTTAAGCGATCCAAGCTCTTTGTCTGAATACGGTGTAAACAAGGTCATCAGCTATGAGGATCCGACGTTATCTGCTTTTAAAGCCCATGAATATGGCGTTCACCTGGTTTCTACTGCTAAAGAAATTAATGTTGATCTGGTGGTATTGAGTTCCAGTGCAGATGCAAAATATTTGGCACCTATATTGTCTGTGGCGCTAATGGCTGGATACGCCTCCAACGTTGTTGCCCTTCCGGAAAGTTATGCTCCCTTGACAGTAAAGCGAACTTGTTATTCCAACAAAGCATTTAATACCACGATTCTGAAAAATGAAATCAATATCATTGGTTTGTCAAATAATGCATTTGGCGCCCATAAAAAATCTACTCCTCTTAGTGTTAAATCAGGAGAAATCAGTCCTTCCTCTGGATCCCTTCAAATTGAAAAAGTGGAAAAAGTAACTGGAAAAGTTACCATTGCAGACGCTGACATTGTGATTTCTGGGGGTCGCGGGCTCAAAGGTCCTGAAAACTGGCATCTCATCGAAGATTTGGCAGACGTTTTGGGAGCGGCTACTGCCTGCTCCAAACCTGTTTCTGACATGGGTTGGCGGCCACACAGCGAGCATGTCGGCCAAACGGGGAAGCCTGTTGCTACCAATCTGTATATTGCCGTGGGTGTGTCTGGAGCCATCCAACACTTGGCAGGAATCAATGCCTCAAAAGTAAAGGTAGTGATCAACAACGATCCAGAAGCTCCCTTTTTTAAAGCTGCTGATTATGGTGTTGTAGGCGATGCTTTTGAAGTGGTCCCCGCTTTAATAGAAAAACTAAAAAAATTCCAAAATTCTTAATTCAGCCTTGTAAAAATCAATAGAGAATTTTGCTTTTGTAATTTATTCTTTTTTCAGTTTCTTGTCTCTTAGTTGGGTTTTAATTTCCATCGCTCTTTCCTCAGAAATCTCATAGTTTCGCATCACATAGATGGCCAATAGGGTCCCTAATATCGGAAAAACAGAGTACACCACTCTTAACCAAAAAACAGCACCCTCAGGTTGCTCAGGTATGTTGGGGTCAAATCCCACCAATGTCATAATCAATCCACTTAAAAGACCGGCAATGGCATATCCAAATTTTACCATGAGCCAATATATAGCACCAAAAGTAGCCTCTTTTCTAGGTAGTCCGTTTTGAAGTTCATCCAAGTCACATACATCGGCAGTCATGCTCATCATCAAGGTGAACAAGCCTCCAATTCCAAACGAGAAAAACGGTAAAGCATATATAAAATAATAAGGTTTCCCAGGAACAAATAAAAACCAAAAAAGGATGTATCCAATTATGGATATTCCCTGTGTGATAATAAATGATTTCTTCTTACCGATTTTCTGCGCCTTTATATTCATGCCCCACTAAAAGTATAGAATCGTTAACGACCTCAAAAAACCTTGAAGAAATGTCAAAACCAGTCAATTTATTTTTATACTTCCATTTATTTCCTTGTTTTTCAAGTACATGGATACCATTATAATTTCCCTGTAGTAGTTTGTTGTTGTCTTTTGGATGCCTTTTAAAGGTCCAGGTCCCTTGAGTATCACCAATCCTAAATGCTTTATCTCTGTCAACATAAAACGTTCCTATGTCGTGCCCACAAAAAAGGGCATCGTCAAACTTATTCAAGCTCCATACTTGCCCCTCTGTGCCTGGAATTAATTTGAAACCCCCATCTTGCCCAACGATTCTGTAAAAAAGTCCATGGTTGGTGCCCAAATAAAAGTAATTTCCTTTTTCAGCAGAAGCGTAAACCGCACCAATTTTTCCATCATTATCGTTATATTCTCGGAAAGGGGAGTTTACATTGATGCAATCGACCCCGTTATCAAGTCCTAACCATAGGTTTTTGTTTTGATCCTCGAACATGGACAAAACGGTATTGTTGGAGATCCCATTACCTTTATTAAGCGTTATTTTATTATTTCCATCCGAATCGATTATAAATAAACCATTGGAAATAGTTCCCAAAGCATAACTTCCATCAGATAATTCACTTGAAGAATAAAGTCTAAAACCATCAATATTTTTTTCAGCATTTATTGCCCATTTTGTTAATTGGTCATCTTCCAAGAAGTAAAAGCCGGATTTATCTGTTACTATTAACAACTTACCGTCTTTTTTATAAAGCCCAACAATCACATTGTCTTTGATGATTTGACCTTGGTTGACCAGAAAAGCCCGACCTCCTCTAACCTCATACAAACCCTTGCCTGACTCCTAATAGTAGATTTTGTTATCCACTTTAAAAGACTTTAGAAGGGTGTTTTCTGCATTGATAAATTGTAGCTCTTTATTGGCAATATCTGTAATAATAAGGCGGTTTAGAGACTGAAAAATGATTCTCTCGCCATACTCAATGATATTCCAGAATTGCTCATCATCAATAATATCTATATTTAACTTCTCAGCAAGGGAGGTGTAGTTTAATTCTCCATTTGATAATCGTTCCCAATATCCAAAATCCATATAGCTGCCAACGCATATTCTATTGTCAATTACCTTGACAGAACGGATGATTGATTGATTTGGACTTGCATTTAATTCCCACTCTTCTCCTCCGAATTGTAACAAACCTTTGTTATTGGCAGTGAAAATTATCCCATTTTGATCCTGAGTGATCATCCAATTTTGATTTCCAGCAAAAGAAATAGCTGGTTTATGATGCTTTATGGGCGGTATTTCTTGCCCAAAAACTTGGTCAATAAAGACCAAAGCAAAAATCAATAATATTTTTTTTATGATTTTAATTGATTTCAAACCAAAGGTTATTTAGAACTCTTAAATTAAAAAATTATATTGTATTCTAATGGAAGATGCTCCAAAGAAAATTTTTCTACTCATAACAACTTTTAATTATCTTCGGTAGTCACTTCTAATTAATTTTTTATTGGAAAAAACCTTCAAAATGAAAAAACACATGAAACTTCTCGTTTTAATTTCCACTTTCCATTTACAAAGCCAGGAAATTGTTACTCTTGAATATGATAATACCGGACTGAATTACAAAGGTACAGAGTTTAAAACTCAAGGCTCAGCTCCAGGTGAGTACAAATTTAATAACATATCGATTCCTACGATAGAAATATATTTACCCAGGGGTAAGGCCAAAGCGACTACTGCCATGATCGTCTGCCCAGGGGGCGGCATGCGTTCCAATGCTTTTTTTCATGAAGGCACTCATGTTGCAAAAGCACTAAACAGTAAAGGAATTGCTGCTTTTATTTTAAAATACAGGTTGGTTCCCTCCCATCTCATCGGTAAAAAAGAAGGACTCAATGAACCTTACACCAAAGAAAAGAAACAACTTTCGTATGGCCATTTAGATGCCCTGAATGCCATCCAACACCTAAGAAACAACGCTGTAAAATACAATATTGACCCACAGAAAATCGGTATTATGGGATTTTCAGCAGGAGGAGCAGTTTCAATTGAGGCAACTTATAAATCCAACCCAAAGAACCGACCAAATTTTGTAGCTCCTATTTACCCCTGGATGGTGATTGTTGAAGGTCAAGAGCCTCCCGCCTACGGACCTCCTTTGTTTGTAGTTTGCACCACGGCAGATAAGTTAGCGCTTGCCATTCCCAGCGCTGAACTATATATCGATTGGGCTGAGCGAGGTTTTATCAGTGAACTTCATAATTACCACCATGGCGATCATGGATTTGGGATGAGAAAAAAAGGCTACCCTGTGGATCAATGGTTTGACAACATGATCAACTGGATCTCAGCTATTGATATGCTCAATTGATTTCATTTATTTTTTTTCTTTATCCTTCCCGCCAATAGCGGTTAGGTCATAGGTCACCTCAAAAAGCAAGTACCTCGGCTGAATCACATAGGAGTTGGTGGTGAAAGAAAACTGGTTAAAACTGTCTCTATTGATCTCCGTATCGTTAAGTATATTGGTGGCACGCAGGCCAAATTCCCATTTGGAACCACTGGGTTTGTAGGACAAATCTGCTTCTAAAAAACGATATTCATTTAATGTTTGCTCTTGATTTCGATAGAAGTTATAGGTGTATTTGGCATTGAACACAAAACCATTGAGAAAATAAGCATCCAATCTTACATAAGGAGCATCTGTGAAAAATTTACTCTCAACACCTCCTGTTTTGTAATCTCTAATACTGTAGGTATAACCAATTTCTATATTGGGTTTTGTCCTGAAATTGGTGGCAATATTGGCACTGTAGCGTTGTGTAAAATTACTTGATGCAGTAGGATTATCATTTATCACATTATTAAAATCACTGAAGTTATAATTGATACTCAATCCGCCTTTTAAATTTTTTGAGCGTTTATCAATTCGTCCAGATGCTGTGTATGTTTCGCGTGGAAAATTGGAATTTGTCGCCGTTCTAATACTATTGATTCCTTCAACCTGTGTGGTATTCTGGATCGCGTTGTCTCTTACAGAATAGCTTAGGTTAGCAAATATATTGGTGAAATTAAAAATATTGATGCTTTGATAGTTGAGGTTGATTCTGTTAAAAAAGGCTGCTTCCAAATTGGGATTCCCCTGAAAAAAAGAATTGTAATTCCTGAATATATATCCTTCTGCCAGGTTATTTATATCTGTAAATTCTCTAGTCGATCGATAGACGAGCCTTAAAGTTTCCGAATCTTTGAATTTTAATAAAATCCTAAAATCAGGTCGAAAGAATGAAAAAGAATTGTCTTCCTCGCTCCCCAATTGTCGTGTCACTGTTTTGTAGCTGTGCAGGGTAAAACCGGGGTCGAGAGTAAAAATCCCGGAAACAAATCGGTAGTGGAATGCTGCATAGGCATCCAAGAAACGGAAGGAAACATCATTGTTCAAAAAGTTTTCTGAAAATACCTCTCGGTTGCCACTGTCCATAATCTGAAAAATTGATGAATTAAAATCCTGACTCACATCGGTAACTCCAAAAGTGAAATTCAGGTTGGCTTTGGGAGAAAGTAGGTAATAGTAATCTAATTTACCCTCAATTTTACCCGTTTTTGCTTGTCGGTCTTGGTTGATGTTGAAATTTTCTTGATCCGTATTGAGACTCAGCAAACCTCCAAAAGGTTGAAACTGTTTGATGGCCCTGTAAAACGGGTCTTCTTTTTGATACAAATGTTGTAACTCTAAAGAAAAAATATGGTCCACATTATGGGTGTAATACATCCTTAATTCTTGATTGACAGAAAAAGGAGTTTGGTCTCTTAATTGTCTGATTTCCTCTGGGACGCGCTGTCCTTGTCTCCCCGAAATGGTTGTCAGGTCAGAGCGTTCATTTTGATTGGACGTTTTCAACAGTACATTGTATTCCGATTGTAAATTTTCGTTAGGATTAAATTCGGTAGTGAATTTATACAGCTGTTGTTCGTTTTCTTGAAAAGTGTTTTCCGAAGTTTCCTCCAAGGCATTAGAAACGGTATAACGCCTGGTATTGTTTTCTTCTAATTGGTTATCTACTTTGGAAAAAATAGCAAAACCACTAAATTCTAATGCGGTGGATGGAGCATAGCTAAAATTATAGGCTCCAAATCGAGCGTCGATAGATTTTGCTCTGTTGTTCTGTAAATTGGTGATTCCAGCATCGTCCGAACTGATGTTTATTGAGGTTCCTGTTCGGGCATTTAAATTATTAAACCCCCCACCAAACCGATAAAAGTCCCTCCTTGAAAGCGGAGGGTCACCAATATTATTACTGTTGTACAACCAGTTCATACTCATGTCTTTGGAATAGTAAAAAATCTTAGGGGCTGCAATAAATCTATCGTCTTTTCCTAAACCACCGCCCAGTTCTCCAAACCAAAATTTATCCTTACCACTTTTAAGACTAATATTGATCGCAACATTGTCCTCATTGTTGGTGACACTCCTCAATTGATTGACTTCGGAGAAGTTTCTGAGTACTTCTACTTTTCCAACGGCATTGGCGGGTAGGTTCTGTGTCGCCAGCTTGGAGTCACCATCAAAAAAATCTTTTCCTTCTACGGTTATTTTCGTGACCTCTTTGCCCTCTACTTCAATTATACCCTCATCATTAACCTCAATTCCGGGCATATTTTTAAGTACGTCCTCCAACTTTCGTTCGGTACCCGTATTAAAAGAGTCTGCATTGTAAATAATGGTATCGCCTTTTATGGTAACGGGCATCTCATATACCAATTCAACTTCATCCAATGACTCCGCTTGTTCCTCCAAAACAAAGTTTTTCTTAACATTATCGGATTCATTAAATACAAAAGAGACCTCTTTTAATCCAATAAATGAAATTTTTACTTCATAATCGGTTTGCTTTTTTAACGTAAGCCTGTAATAACCTACCTCATTGGAAATCCCAAAGCCATCTAAGATTTTTGTTTCCTTTTCTACCGCAACTATATTTGCACCCATGATGGGAACTCCGCCAGCGTCTGTTATGGTTCCTTCCAAATCAATGTTCTGGCCCAAGCAGAAAGCACTAAAAGACAATAAAAACAGTAGGGTATAGACTTGTTTCATTTTTTATGAATATGTATTTGATTAACGGGATCTAAAACCTCCTCGACCACCACCTTGACCTCTGTTTCTTCCATACATTTCACGCATTTCAGTAATCTTCTCTGTTCGGATTTTTTCGTATTCCGCCAGACCTACGACGGTTCCCTTTTTGGGCTCTTTAATTTTGATCTTCTCTTTTGGATTTATCACCACCTTGGTACAAAGCATCGTGGTTCTGTCGCTGCTCACTTCAAGGATTAACCCGGGTAGTCCTCCGTGTTTTTCTGGACCTGTTGAAACTGGGATTTGTGGGGTAAACCAAGCGGTAATATTGACAGTTCTCATTTTTGGCGGATCATTTGCTTCACGATTACTTTGCCTCCCAAATTGAAAAACCTCTTGGGGTACTTCTCTGGTTATGGTGGCTTTATAGGCTGTGTATTTTCCAATGGTCTTTGATTCTCCCGTCAAGACCCATTTCCGGTCAAGTAATGTATCTTTTATGAGGAAGAATTTCCCGAAAAGCTCTACCCTGTTAGTAAATGTATTGGAAGCAAATTGTTTGTGAAGAGTTCCCTGTATCGGGGACATAAAAGACATAAAATTAAAACGGCCATTTCCCCCGGATACATCTAACTGTTTTTGTTCGTAAAATAGAGAAGTAGCATTGTCAAAAACCAACTCGTAATTTTTCTCCATATTCGCTTTTAAACGCTCCATGATCCTTTTTTTCCTATCTGGCGGTAGATTTTCTCCAAAATTGGGATCAATGGTGGTCTTAGAAGTATAAAATGCTTTGCCCTGGAAATCCTGAGCCGTTATACTGATGGAAATCAAAAGCATCATAATAGAGTAGAGGTAATTTTTCATAGCTTAAAAGATTGATATTTTATAGACTGTTATTTATGATTATGGTTTAATTCAATTTTTTTTAGAAGTTTAAAAAAATTAATTTTAGGATAAATATAACACCCTCATCTCCCACTTCTGTGAGGTAATAAAAAAAAATCATGTCAAAAAAAAGTAAAGTAAGTCACGACCAAAGAAGGCAATTTATTAAGAAGGCTGGGGTTTCACTCGGATCTATTATGGTAATTCCCAGTCATGTGCTTTTTTCCAAAAAAGAAGTTCGAGATGTTTCCGGGAAAGTCATTAAAAAAGCAGTAGTAGCTCCCAATGACAAAGTCAATTTAGCATGTTGTGGGATTGGAAACAGGGGCTCCAGTGTGGTCCGTGATCTCTATGCCACAGGAGCTGCCAATGTGGTGGCACTCTGTGATGTGAATATGGGAGGCGAGAAAACCCTTAAAACCATGGGAATTCACAAGGAAGCCAAACGCTTTAGAGATTTTAGGGTAATGTTCGACAAAATGGGAGACAAAATTGATGCGGTAAGCGTCGCAACTCCCGATTTTTCTCATTTCCCAATCACCATTTTGGCCATGTCACTGGGAAAACACGTGTATGTTGAGAAACCCCTAACCAGAACTTTCCAGGAATCTGAAATATTAATCCGTGCTGCCAAAAAGTACAATGTGGCTACTCAAATGGGAAATCAGGGACACTGTCAGGACAACTATTATCAGTTTAAAACATGGGTTGAAAAAGGGTTTATCAACGGGGTAGAAAAAATCACCTCACACATGAATGGCAGACGGCGTTGGCATGGCTGGGACACCCAAATGAAAAAGTTTCCCGCCGGAGGCGAAATCCCCAAGACCTTGGATTGGGACACTTGGCATGTGGGTTATCCAAATCACGATTTTCACAAAGACTTTATCGATGGTCAATGGCGTTGCTGGTATGCTTTTGGGAATGGAGCGCTCGGAGACTGGGGTGCCCATATTATGGACGGGTTTCACCAGTTTTTAAACTTGGGGCTTCCAGAAAAAATAACCCCTAAAAATTTAATGGGTCACAATGACTTATTCTACCCACAGTCCTCTACACTGGCTTTCCATTTTCCCAAAAGAGGGGCCATGCCAAAAGTGAAGGTAACATGGCATGACGGGGTTGACAACCTGCCTCAGGTGCCAGAAAATTATGGGGATATAGAGATCGATACCCAAACAAATACCAAAAAGGGAATGGTACAGCCCAAAAAATTAAGACCGGGTAAGGTCATTTATGGTAAAGATCTTGTTTTTAAAGGTGGGTCTCACCACCGAACCCTATCGGTGATTCCTACCGAAAACGGAAAGGATGTTCAATCACAACTGCCCGACTACCACAAAAGTGACACCAATCACTTTATGAATTTCATCAATGCTGCAAAGGGATTGGAAAAAACGCTCTCTCCATTTGAAGTCTCCGCACCACTGAGTCAAGTATTCTGTTTGGGGACCATTGCACAACAAATGAATCAAACGATTTTATTCGATAGAAAAACAAAAACGATAACCAACAATGCGTTTGCCAATGAGCTATTAAGAGGTTATCCTCCAAGAAAAGGCTGGGAGGAATTCTATAAATTGGCTTAATGCAAAAGCAACAGTATTTTAAAAATCTAATTCAGCTCAATTTTGCTGTTTTATTGATCAGCACCTCGGGAACCTTAGGCCGTTATATTGATCTTCCAGTTCCCCTGATCATTCTTTTAAGATCTTTTTTTGGAGGTATTTTTCTTTTCCTTTTTTGTAAATGGAAAAAATTAACTTTTAAGATTCAAAAGAAAGACCGTGTGGTGGTCTTGCTCAGTGGAGTGCTCATGGGTATGCACTGGATCACTTATTTCATCTCTCTAAAGCTTTCAAGTGTTGCCATTGGAATGCTTTCGGTATTTACCTACCCCGTGATAACAACATTTCTTGAACCGTTGATGTTAAAAACAAAATTCAATAAATCAAATATTCTCCTGGGGCTCACTGTGCTGGTGGGGATCTATTTTTTAGCCCCTGAATTCAATATTGAAAACGATCAATTTAAAGCCATCGGGTTTGGAGTTTTTTCTGCTTTCTGTTATTCCATCAGAAATATCTATATGAAATCAAAAGCTGCGGAATATGAGGGATCTATCTTGATGGTATACCAACTGATCATCGTTACGGTTTTACTATCGCCATTCTTTTATTTGTCCGACATGTCAGGCTTGCAAGCATCACTCCCTGCCCTGCTCATATTGGCTTTTGTCACCACAGCAACAGGTCACTCTTTATTTATTTATAGTTTTAGAAATTTCACAGTGAGTACCGCCAGTATTATCAGTAGTGTCCAACCTATTTATGGTATCATTATCGGAATGATCGTGTTGGGAGAATACCCGACGCTGAGCACCATTTTTGGAGGAACACTTATCTTGGGAACTGTAATCGTGGAAAGCATCCGAAATTTTAAAAAATAAACTCATGAATAAAATAGTTTTTTTACTTACCACTTTGTTGGTAATTAGTTGTGAATCTCCCCAACCGAAGCCCAATTTTCTTTTCATAGTAGTGGATGATTTGGGCTATAAAGATTTAAGCAGCACGGGCAGTACATTTTATGAAACTCCCAATATTGACAGCATTGCTGAAGGAGGTACCATTTTTACCCAGGGGCATGCCAATGCCTCGGTCTGCAGTCCTTCGCGGGCAAGCCTTTTGACAGGGGTATACCCCACTGTACATGGAATCACAGACTGGATAGGGGCAAAATATGGAACAGATTGGAGGAAGGTGGGACGAAAAACCCAATTGTTGCCCAGTGATTATGTAAAACACTTACCCTTCGAAATGATCACCTTACCCGAGGTATTCAAGGCCCATGATTACAAAACATTTTTTGCGGGCAAATGGCACCTGGGATCCAAAGAAGAAAAATCACTCCCCACCGATCATGGATTTGACATAAACAAGGGAGGATACTTTCGAGGTGGTCCCTATTCTGGTGGGTATTTTTCCCCTTTCAACAATCCGTTTTTAGAGGACTACGAAGAGGAAAAAGGTATGACTCTCTCAATGAAATTGGCACGAGAAACCGTAAATTTCATCGAACAAAATCCCAACGAACCCTTTTTTGCTTATTTGAGTTTTTACGCAGTGCATGCCCCTATTCAAACAAGCCAGGAGCGGTGGCTTAAATACCAAAAAAAAGCTGTAAGCCAAGGTCTTCTCGAGGAAGGTTTTGCCATGGAAAAAAGACTGCCCATTCGAATTAAACAAGACAACCCTGTTTATGCCGGCCTGTTGGAACAAACCGATGAGGCAGTAGGTCATGTACTGAACACATTAGAGAATTTGGGGCTTGAAGAAAATACAGTAGTGGTATTTGTTTCTGATAATGGTGGTGTTTCTGCTGGAGATGACTATGCCACCAGCAACCTACCTCTGCGGGGCGGAAAGGGATACCAGTGGGAAGCAGGAACAAGAATTCCCTTTTTTATCAAAGCACCTCAAATTGCAAATGCTAATAAACAAGTAGCAACCCCCGTTACAGGTGCTGACCTTTTTCCTACCCTGCTGGAGCTGGCAGGAATAGAAAACCCTGCACAAGTAGATGGGAAAAGTTTGGTGCCACTGCTACAAAATCAATCCCTGGAAGAACGGTCACTTTTTTGGCATTACCCCCACTATGGAAATCAAGGTGGAGATCCCAGTGCCATCATAAGAAAAGGAGATTGGAAGCTCATTCACTATTTTGAAAATAACAAAAGTGAATTGTATCACTTGGGAAAAGACATGGGTGAAACCACCGATTTGTTTGATGAAAATCCAGCAGTAGGGGAAACCTTAAAAATTGAATTGTTAGAATGGCTCCGCGAAACCAATGCAAAAATTCCCGAAAGAGACCCTTTACACAACGAAGCGGAAGAAAATGATTGGCTCCAAAAGCACAAACAGAAAATGAAGCTTAGGGTCGAAACCAGAAGGGCAAATCAACTCGATCCTAACTACCTGCCCAATGCCGACTGGTGGGGCAGCACCATTGATTAAATTACTTAAAGTGCTGGTCAGCAAACAGTATATATTGTTCCCAATCGTAATCTGTTACATCGTGTTTTCCCGCTCTCAAATGGTAGCCTACTGACTCGTGAATGGGGGTGTTGACCGCGGGCATTTCTTTTGTTTCTATGCCTTTCTTTTTGTAGAGTTCATATACCGGGGTAGCAGCTTGCGCAGCTAAAAATTCACCTCTGGGATCCGCCCATGGATCTTTACTTGCACTTGCCACATAGACGGGCCTAGGTGCCATCAGTGCAATCAGCATATGTTGATCGACCTCCAATGCGGATTCATTTTCATTAAAATTGTGAAAGTTCTTGGCAAACCAATGTGGGTAGTTGGTGTTAATATCGGATACCTTTTCACCAAACCTCCGCCGAGAAAGGGCTGCCCCCCCGCAGCCTGAGTTATTGGAAATAACAATACTGAATCGCGGGTCGTTGGCACCTGCCCAAAGGGCAGTTTTTCCCAAACGAGAGTGCCCCATCAATACCACCTTATCTTGATCTACCAAAGGTTCTGTTTCTAAGAAATCCATTACCCGAGACATGCCCCAGGCCCATGCCGATAATGAACCCCATTCATTCTTTTTTGGTGAATTCTGGCCAGGTGCATAAAATAAGGCATGTACACCATCAGAAAAATCATTCTTATCTGGGTCTACAGTGTTGTAATTGACCGTTACCAATCCGTAGCCAGCATCGATCATTTTATCGATCGCCCATCTAGAAGTTCTTTCCCCCCTTGAACTGGGATTAAAATTTTTGGAAGCCTCACCAGTGAGTTGGTTTACTTTTTTACCATCGACTAAAATAGTCGTGTCCGCACTCAAAGAGTGATTCCCCTTAAAATTATACGCCAAAAAAACGGGAGCATTCGTTGACCCACTGGGTAAATACATAAGCACGGGAACGACGATGGATTTTTCTCCTTTTTTAAAATGTAAATTTACTTGTTTTCGAACAGCAGTTCCGCCCAGTGCTGCGGGCTCGTAGTCCATCAGTTCTGCTTTGTGATAGTTGAGTTCTGCAGGAACCACACCATAGACTTGGTGGGCGAAATAATCATGAATTTCTGGACGCCTTGACCGCTCCCAGTCCCGGACTGTTTTTACGCTTTTCCCTTTTTTGGTTTTAAGTAACTGGGGCAACACGTATTGAGGTACTTCAGACTCCTCTTTGATCGTTGGGGTGGTTTTTTGCCCAAGAAGGGAGTGGGATACAATTAGAGCTGTAATGAGTAATGCACTTTTTATTCTCATGATTTTCCTATTTTTCAAAATAAATATACAAAAATGAAAATGGTATTTTTTTTATAATTAGATGCTGTTAACACAATTTATAATTGAAAAGGGAGCAATAATTAAAATACATTTTAAAAATATAGCATACCCTCTTGGAAAAAATGATTCAGCTGAGTTTTTGCGCTATTTCTTAGAATAAATCCTTTTCTTTAAAAAAATAAAAACTAAACATTAAATAACTTTTGGTGCTATGATCCTTTCCAAAAAACACTTATTTATACTATTACTGGGGCTACTTTCTTTTACTGCTTGTGAAATAAAGGAGGAAGACAAGCCGCTCAACGTACTTTGGTTGGTCACCGAAGACCTCAGTCCTTTCTTCCTCAATGCCTATGGTGACCCTCGTGCACCGACCCCCAATCTCGACCGCTTGGCAAAGGAGGGTGTGGTCTATACCCACAACTTTTCTGTAGCTGGAGTTTGCTCCCCCAGTAGAGCTACGCTCACAACAGGCTTGTATCCAAACTCTTTCGGGGCGCACAATATGCGTACCCTAAAACAACAAGCCATCGCCAAAGCAGCAGGGCTGGTTGACTACCAAGTGGTTCCTCCACCAGAGGTAAAAATGGTTAGTGAAATCATGCGTGAAAATGGTTACTACACCACCAACAACAGTAAAGAGGATTACCAGTTTTTTAAGTCAGAACTCGCCTGGGATGAATCCAGTGGTTATGCCCATTGGAGGAACCGACCAAACAAAGAAATGCCCTTTTTTTCCATCTTTAACGCGAATGTTACCCACGAATCAAATATGTGGAGTACGCAGTATAAGAGAGAAGATCACGATGTATTCCCGCCCCCAAGAACTGCCGAGTCTCAGTGGGAAAAATTGGGATATAAAAACTATCAGGCGTATAAAAATGACACAATTCCGCTGCAAGTGCCCGAAGATTTAGCAGTTGAGGTTCCTCCCTACCTTCCCCAAAACGAAATTGGAGAAAATGCGATGAGAAAACTTTATTCAAACATCGTCAGAATGGATCGGTTTATGGGAATCCTTTTACAACAATTGGAAGAAGATGGTCTTTTGGAAGAAACCATCATTGTATGGTATTCCGATCACGGTGGGCCCCTACCCAGACAAAAAAGATTGTTGTATGACTCGGGACTGAGGGTTCCACTGATCATCAGGTATCCCAACAAACTGAGGGCAGGAGAAAGGGACGATCGGTTGATCAGTTTTGTTGATTATCCCCCCACCCTATTGTCTATGGTGAGCATTCAACCGCCCTCCTATATGGAAGGGCAAGCTTTCGAGGGAAAATATAAGGTAGGCACACCGAGGAGTTATATCCATGGTCAAGCTGATCGCTTTGACGAAAGGGTAGATCTGATCCGTGCGGTTCGGAATAAACGTTTTAAATATCTAAAAAACTTTTATCCTGAAAAACCCTACTACCTTCCCATTGCCTACAGAGAAAATATGGAAGTTATGCAGGAACTACTGCGCATGCGAGACGCTGGGGAGTTAGACGAAAATCAGGCCCTTTGGTTCAGAACATCCAAGCCTGCAGAGGAACTTTTTGACACAGAAACCGACCCCCACGAGCTGAATAATTTGGCCGATGATCCCGCCTATGCCGAGGTGCTGACAGACCTCAGGACAGAATGTGAACGCTGGATGAAAGCCATTGATGACAAGGGGTTTATCAATGAAATTGAGCTGATACAAAAATTTTATCCCAATGGAAAACCCCAATGGTCTGAAGTACCAAAGCTTACATTCGAAGGTGGTAAAATTACCGTCAACGCCAGCCAACCAGGCGTTAGGATAGGGTATAAATATTCCAATGAAAAAGCCCCTCATAAAGGATGGAATATCTACTCGGAACCCATCGAGGAGAAAGCCGACGATACTTTAGAAATTATCACCCATCGTTTGGGTTTTAAGTATGGAATCACCAAAGTAGTTAACAGTAAGAAATTGGAAACCCATTATCCTCTAAACAGGCACGAACTTAACCCTTAGTCAAAAATAAAAGCAAGCTTGGCAGTGTTTTGATTTTATATTTTTATTAATTTGAAAGCTAAATAAGTTTTTACACTGATAATTTAAATCAAGACTTTCAGTGGGCTTTATTTCCAGCTACAATAATCAAGATTAACCAAATGAAAAACAACAGAAGACAATTTATAAAGCATAGCAGCGCTGCTATTGCTGGAATTACTATAGTTCCCCGCCAAGTGCTGGGAAAAGGATTTACTGCCCCGAGTGATCGTTTTAACGTTGGTGTAATTGGAACGGGCGCACAAAGTTCTGGACTCACAAAACGTATTTTTAAAAATACCACAGCACGGGTCATTGCCGCATCTGATGTCCATAAACAAAGGTTAGAAAGGTTTTCCAACCTCATCACAGAGCAACATACAATGTATGGGATCAAAGGCAGCTTTGAAGTCCATGAAGATTACCAGCATTTATTGGATCACAAAGACATCGATGGTATCGTGGTCAGTACCCCCGACCACTGGCATGCCATTCCTGCCATTGAAGCCATGAAGGCGGGTATGCACGTTTATTGTGAAAAGCCTTTGTCCCATACCATCAATGAGGGGAGGATGATGGAACAAGCAGCGCGGAAATACAATCGTGTCCTACAAACTGGTAGTATGCAACGATCAAGAGACTCTTTTAGAAAAGCATGTGAACTGGTTCGCAATGGATATCTGGGTAAAATAGAAAAAGTATGGGTGGAAGTCGGCAACCCCTCTGCCCCCTGTAATTTGCCCTACCAAGCCACCCCGAACTATTTGAATTGGGAGCGTTGGCTAGGACCTGCCCCGCTGAGGTCCTACCACAAAGAAATAGTAGAATCTGCGCGATTCCCCAACTGGAGGTGGTATCGTGAATATGGTGGTGGTATCCTCTCCGATTGGGGAGCCCATATGTTTGACATCGTTCAGTGGGCACTGGGAATGGACCACAGTGGACCTATTAAATACGAAGCTCCCATTGAACCAACCGCCTCTCGAGGTCTAAAAATGCATTATGAAAACGGTGTGGAAGTAGAACATCGAAATTTTGGGCGTGGCTTTGGAGTACGTTTTTTTGGTACCGAGGGCAGTATGGACATCAGCCGTAAATATTTTGAACCTTCCCAAAAAGAGTTGGTCACTGCCGATTTAAAATCTTCTGACACCAAGCTCTATGTTTCTGAAAGTCACGAAAGGGACTGGATCACAGCAGCAAAAGCAGGTCAAAAGCCTATATGTGACGTAGAAATTGGGCACCGAACGGCCACCATTTGTCATATCGCCAACTTGGCATACGAGTTTAGAAGGCCACTGCACTGGGACCCTGTTAAGGAAGAATTTAAAGACGATTTTGAAGCCAATCTAAGACGCGGAAAACAATACAGAAAACCTTATAAAATCAGTATTTGATCTAATATTCATTGTTTCTTAAGCGCTTTTAGAACTTCAATCGTAGTCCAACAATTTAAAACCATTGATAATGTTTCGAATACTCATCGTTCTCTTTTTTACCCTGGTTCAATCCTCGGATGACATAAAAGCCATATCCTACAACATCCGTTATAACAATCCCAAAGACGGAATGAATATTTGGGAAAATCGCAAGGCAACCGTAATGGGTCTCTTAAACGAACAAAGCGCTGATTTTGTTGGACTTCAAGAAGTCGTTCATGCGCAGTTATTGGATTTGGTAGAGGGATTGCCAACCTACAACTATGTGGGCATCGGGAGAAAGGATGGGAAAACCAAAGGAGAATACAGTCCCATTTTTTTTAAAAAAGACAAATATAGCGTATTGCAATCCAACACATTTTGGTTGTCCGAGACCCCCGACCTGGTTTCCAAGGGCTGGGATGCCTCTTTGGAACGCATTTGCACCTATGGATTGTTTGAAAACAAAAAAAACCGACAAAAAGTTTGGGTTTTTAATACCCATTTCGACCACCGAGGTGTAAAAGCGCGTGCAAAATCCGTTGACCTTATCATCGAAAAAGTAGAATCATTAAATGAAGAAAATTACCCCGTCATTGTTACCGGAGATTTTAATCTTACCCCAGACACCTCTCCCATCCAAAAAATGCAGTCTCATTTTCTCGACGTTCAAAAAAACCTGACCCCAACAGACGCAAATTTCCCCACTGCCAATAGCTTTAATACCCAAAGCAGGGGCGTAAAAAGGATTGATTATGTTTTTGTAAAAGGTCTCAAACCCATTCAAGCGAAACACCTTTACCAAAAAACCCCCATGGGAGGATGGGCCTCTGATCATCACCCCGTAGTAGTGCGTTTAAAATAGATTCGATATGTTTCGTATTCTTATTATTTTGTTGACGGTATTTGTAGTGCTGGGCTGTAATCAAAACTCCACTGAAAAAAAGAATTCTCAAAAACCCAACATCATTTTTATTATGGATGATCAACACCGGTGGAACGCCTTAGGGAAAATCAACCCGACAGTGATTACCCCTACCCTCGATGGATTGGCCGAAGAAGGTGTGTTTTTTGATCAAGCGGTTTGCCAGGCGCCCATGTGCACACCCAGTCGAAACTCAATGATGTTTGGTTTGTATCCCAACCAAACTGGTGTTTACAGCAATGGAAAAGGAATCCCCGATTCTTTGCTCCCAGGAAAAACCATCGCCCAATACTTTAAAGATGCAGGTTATGAAACAGTAGGCTTTGGAAAAACACACTGGGGAGGTCGCCAGCGCTACAATACCAGAGGATTTGAAACCCGATATGTTTCAGAAATCAAAGAAAAAGGCGCTGTTTCAATGGCGGAAATGAACCCCGAAGCCAAAAAACGTTATGATGCCGAAATAAAGGTAATGGGGTCTGGAGAGGAAAACAATATCGGCTATCTCGGGTTTACCAGCAAATTAAAAGAGGAAGACCATAGGGACGGATGGATCACCCAGCAAGCCATAAAGTACATCGACCAAAGAGAGGATAATAGACCCCTGTTTTTTTATCTGTCCTACATGAAACCCCACGCAGGACACAATGTGCCTGAAGGCTTCGAGGAGCGCTACGATCTAGACTCAATTTCTTATGCCCAGCAACCCAACTGGACCAAAGATTACTCACCACATGCCGAGGGTGTCAACAGAAGAGACCTTTATGAAAACTATTGGAAAAATGCTTCTGAAACAGAATGGAAATTGATGACCATGCGCTACTATGCCAACATCACATGGATAGACGATATGATGGGAAGGGTGCTGAAAAAACTTGAAAAAAAGGGCCTACTCGAAAACACAATCATTGTATATACCTCCGACCATGGTGAAATGCTGGGAGACCGTTTTTACCGATTTAATAAATACAATCTTTATGATGGAAGTGTTAAGATCCCCATGATATTGGCAGGTAGCGCATTACCAAAATCCATTCAAAAAAACAGTATTGATTCGAGCCCCACCGAAAATATAGACCTGCTCCCTACCCTACTACACGCTGCCGATATTGCCCCTGAGCGTTCATTACCGGGAATAAATTTACTGGGATCCGAATCAAGGGCCGCTTCATTCTCTGCTTTGCACGAAAGAGCGGGTGAAGCCGCGTTCATGTGGCGTAATGCCTCCCACAAACTGATTTTAGTATTTAAAAGAAAGAAAAATGCCAACGATTATTCGGACCAAGACATCCTCACCGGTGAACTCTATGATCTAAAAAACGATCCTGAGGAATGGACCGACCTTTTCAATGATCAAGATTTCCAAAATACCAAAAAAGAAATGTCAACAGCCCTTTTGAACCACCTAAAAAATATGAGGATTGATTAGAAAAGTACAACGCCAAATACATTTTTTTTCACCTATTAAATGCTTTTTAATGCTTTTCGATTTTGATTGTTTAATTTTGCGGAAATAGATTTTTCCTGAAACCCAAAAACAGGAAGTTAGAAAAGAAACTTTGAAAACCAATCTTTATTTTTTAGGGTCCCAACTCCTTTTATTATTCTGTGCAGTTACAAGCGTGGCGCAAGATGCCTTCCCAGAAATGGAAGTTAAATTCACAACTTCCGAAATTACCGTGGATGGCAACGATATGGAGGATGCATGGAAAATGGCAGACTCCACCTACGCTGGGTGGAGACACTTTCCAGATGTAACCGCAGACTTTAACAACCCAACCCAACTAAAATTACTCTTCGATGATAAAAACCTCTATCTGTTGTGTAAGGCTTTTTCGGTTTCGGACGACTACATCATTCCATCACTAAAATGGGATTTTAGTGGGGTAGCAGCTGATAAAATAAATTTTTTATTTGATACATTTAGCGATGGAAACATCGCCTATATGTTTGGCTCCAACATGAGGGGGGTTAAGAGTGATATACTGGTTTCCAATGGAGGTGTGAGTACCCCCCAAAATGACATCAATAGAACCTGGGATGCCAAATTTGATGTAGAAGGACAAACCTATCCTGGTTATTATATTATTGAGATGAAAATCCCACTCGCCACCCTAAATTTTCCCAAAGGAGTGGACTCTTGGCGGTTTAATTTTTTCAGGTTCGACACCTCGGAATACCAAAGGACCAGCTGGGCCAAAATCCCGCAGCAGTTTAAGGACTACAATCTGGCTTTTATGGGTAAGATTAACTTTGAAAAGCCGCTGGGGAAGTCCAATGCCAACATCTCTTTTATCCCGTTCTTAAACGCCATCACCCAAAATAACGTTGAAGAAAACAATAAAACAGAAAATATCTCTGTAGGGGGGGACGTGAAAATACCCATAGGAAATGGCCTTAATTTGGATTTGACTTATAATCCCGATTTTTCTCAGGTAGAGGTGGATGACGAGTTTGTCAATCTCAGGAGGTTTGAAATTAAACTCCCTGAAAAAAGACAATTTTTCCTTCAAAACAGTGATCTTTTTTCCAATTTCGGGGCCATACGAACCATTACCCCTTTTTTTACACGCCGGATCGGTTTGGCAAGAGACATAGACGGTAATTTGATCGAAAATGATATCATTGGTGGATTGCGATTGAATGGCAAAGTTTCCAATGGGTTAAAACTCGGCTTCCTGAGCATGCTCACCAACGATGATATCGCCAATGAAATTCCCTCCAACCTCAACACCGTATTGTCCCTAAATCAAAAAGTATTTAACCGGTCTGCACTAAAATTTTTGTTTATCAATCGGGAAAACGCCAAAGATTATGATTTTGTAGATGCCAATGACACCTACAATCGTATGGTGGGACTGGAATATGATCTCAACTCTGTGGACAACAAATGGAACGGTAGGTTTTTTACCTATAATTCCTTTAGCCCTTTAAAAAACGAAAACGGTTTTAGCGGTGGGGTTCGGTTGACCCGAGAAACACGACAAAGTGAAGTTAATTTTGAATATTCCTATTTGGGAGATGACTTTAGAACAGACTTGGGAATTCTTCGTAGGATTGGGGTTTCTAAATTTGCTCCCTACTATGCTTATAAAATTTACCCCAAAAAAGGTAAGGTAAATTATTACAGATTTTCCTATAATCACTGGTTGTGGTTTAAGTTAAATTCGTCTGAGGAAGATTTTCTTGAAAACAATTTTCTTATTCGAATGTTAACGGTCTACACCAATCAAAGTACACTGGGAGTGCGACTCTATAATGCCAACGAATACCTCCCCAATGAT
The DNA here is from genome assembly GCA_022428005.1 of Flavobacteriaceae bacterium. GTDB lineage: Bacteria > Bacteroidota > Bacteroidia > Flavobacteriales > Flavobacteriaceae > UBA8316. Next base: position 61,225 of record JAKMDI010000016.1, on the reverse strand, counting down.
TTTGATCCAACGGGGATAAACAAAGACAGCCCTTTGCTGGGGGGGCAAACCTACCACAGCAGAATTTTTGAAATCAACTATTCATCTAATCCTGCCAAAAACTTTTATTTTGAGGTGGCCCAGAACTATGGGAGATTTTATAACGGAACAAAATATTCTTTTGAAAATAGCTTTTTTATAAGATTCCAACCTACATTGTTGACCAGCATCAAAATAAATTACGACGCCATCCAACTGGATCACCTCAACAAAACTGCGAAACTTTGGTTGGTAGGTCCAAAGTTCGATTTTTCTTTTACAAAAACACTCTATTGGGCAACCCTGATTCAGTTTAACTCACAGTCCGAAAATTTCGGCATCAACTCCAGGCTACAATGGCGGTTTAACGGACTTTCAAACTTGTTTTTGGTCTACAACAACAACTACTTGGTAAGGGACGGGTCTCCTTGGGTTCCGCGGGTAAGAAGCCTAAACCTAAAGGTTACCTTCTGGTTTTAAAAGGAATCTTAAATCATTAAACTAATAAAAAAAACCCTCCACTACAGGAAGGGTTCTTGTACTCGAGGCGGGACTTGAACCCGCACGACCGCAATGGTCATTGGATTTTAAGTCCAACGTGTCTACCAATTCCACCACTCGAGCCAGACTTAAAAAAGAGCGAAAGACGGGATTTGAACCCGCGACCCTCACCTTGGCAAGGTGATGCTCTACCCCTGAGCTACTTTCGCATATGGGATGCAAAAATAGTAAAATCCAATACTTCTTTTCAATAATTGTCCAAACTTTCTTTTGATAAACCCTTAATCTTTTATCGTAACAGAAAAAAAACTACGCTTAAAAGCAAAAGGTATAGTAAAGTTTATGCAGCGTTTCTATACCTATTTATTGATTAATGCTGGATTTTTCGCAATCGACTATTTGGACAACGGCTACCTCGGCTGGGCCTATTTTGTATTGCTGGATTGGGGTGTGGGAAATATCTCTCACTATATCAGCTTATATCGGGGGGGATATTTTCCTTTGAAAAAGAAATGGAACGACTTAAAAAATCCCAAGTATAAAAGTCCTATTGTTTTAACTGCCTTTTGATTTCATTGAGTTTCATCAGCGCCTCAATGGGCGTTAAGGTATCTATGTCCAGATCTTTTATTTCCTCTCTGAGGTTTTCAAGCAGCGGATCGTCCAGATTAAAAAAGCTCAACTGCAATTCCTCTTTGTTGTCACTGAGGCCCTTGGCACGGGTTTCTTGGCGATTGGATTTTTCCAAGCCCTTTAATTTTTGGCCGGCCCTGCGAATCACAAAATCAGGCATTCCCGCCATTTTGGCCACATGAATCCCAAAGCTGTGGGCGCTCCCCCCTGGCACGAGTTTTCGTAAAAACAGCACCTTGTCCTCCAATTCTTTCACGGAGACATTAAAATTTTTGATCCTTGGAAAATTGTGGGTCATCTCGTTTAACTCGTGGTAGTGTGTGGCAAAAAGTACCTTAGCTTTTGCAGGGTGTTCGTGCAGGTACTCGGCAATGGCCCAGGCTATCGAAATACCGTCATAAGTACTGGTCCCCCTCCCGATTTCGTCCAGCAGCACCAGGCTATTTTCTGTGAGGTTGTTGAGTATAGAGGCGGTTTCATTCATCTCTACCATAAAAGTGGATTCTCCCATAGAGATATTATCACTGGCGCCTACACGGGTGAAAATCTTGTCCACCACAGCCGTTTTTAGTTTGGCAGCAGGAACAAAACTCCCCATTTGGGCCATCAGTACCAAAAGTGCGGTTTGCCTGAGAATTGCCGACTTACCAGACATATTGGGTCCAGTAATCATGATGATTTGCTGGGTATTGGAATCCAGCAATAGATCGTTGGCAATAAAGGGAGTACCCGGGGGCAATTGATGTTCTATTACGGGGTGGCGTCCTTCCTTAACTTCCAAAAGGGTTTCACCAGAAAATTCTGGACGGGTGTAATTGTTTTTTAGGGCCAAGTCTGCAAAACTCCACAACACATCCAATTGGGCCACTGCCGCTGCGTTTTGCTTTAGGAGGTCTATGTGTTGCTGGAGTTCGGTGAGCAGTGCTGCATACAGATGGCTCTCAATGGATTTTATTTTTTCCTCGGCCCCCAATATTTTGGTTTCGTATTCCTTTAATTCCTCAGTGATATAGCGCTCTGCATTCACCAATGTTTGCTTTCGGATCCAATCCTCTGGCACTTTGTCCTTATGGGTATTCCTGACCTCAATATAATATCCGAATACATTGTTAAATGCAATTTTCAAAGAGGGGATTTGGGTACGTTCACTTTCCCGCTCCAGCATTTTGTCCAAGTGATCTTTACCCGATCGCAAGAGGTCCCTCAGTCCGTCCAACTCATTGTCTACCCCCTGAGCGATCACTTCACCTTTACTGATCAGCACTGGTGCTTCGGGCTGGAGTGTGGACTGGATCAACCCACTGATTTGTTTGTTGTGCCTGATGTCCTTTGCCTCTTCTTTTAAGACTTTGTCGGGCTGTTTGGCCAGATAGTCTTTCATCTGATCGATTTCCTCCAGCGATTTTCCCATTTGAACCAAAGCCCGCGGGCTGATTTTTTGGGTCGCAATTTTTGCGACCATCCGCTCTATATCTACCATCTGGCGGAGGTGGTTTTCTAGGGTTTCAAAAGCCTTGGGGTGTTTTACAAATGCGGCCACTATATCCAAACGGTGCTCGATCACCTTGAGGTTTTGCTCTGGAAAAGCCAGCCTGTGCTTTAACATTCTACCTCCCATGGCCGTGAGGGTATGGTCCAATACCTCTATGAGCGCCACACCATTGGGGTTGGTGGAATGAAACAATTCCAGATTCCGCATCGTAAACCGATCCATCCACACATATTCTTCCTCAAAAATCCGACGTATAGCAGTGATATGCGGTATTTGATTGTGGTGCGCTTCTTTGAGATAATGCATTATGGCGCCTGCCGCGATAATCCCAGTAGCCATGTTTTCTATTCCAAACCCTTTTAGTCCAGAAGTTTTAAAATGGGCTGTTAATTGCTCCTGGGCATATTGGCTTTCAAAAATCCAATCTTCAAGGAAAAAAACATTGAACGATCCCCCCATTTCAGCTTCAAAAACTTTCTTTGCCGGTTTTGCGACCAACACCTCAGCGGGGGCAAAGTTTTGTAACAATTGCTCCACTTGAACAACACTCCCCTCGGACACCCAAAAATCGCCTGTAGAAATATCGAGAAAAGAAATCCCAGTTTTGTTTTTGCCAAAATAAATGGCCGCCAAGAAGTTGTTCTTTTTATGCTCCAAAACCTCATCGTTCAAGGCCACGCCTGGGGTCACCAACTCCGTCACCCCACGTTTGACAATTTTTTTTGTCATTTTGGGGTCCTCCAACTGGTCGCAAATGGCGACCCTGCATCCTGCTCGAACCAGTTTGGGCAGATAGGTGTTTAAGGAGTGGTGGGGAAAACCTGCCAATGCCGTTTCGCTGGTGCTTCCGGCACCACGTTTTGTCTGAATGATGCCTAATATTTTTGCCGCCCGGACAGCATCGTCACCAAAGGTCTCATAAAAGTCGCCCACCCGAAACAACAACAAAGCATCGGGGTACTTTGCCTTGATTTGGTTGTATTGCTTCATTAAGGGAGTTTGCTTTGTCGACTTGGCCACTTTAGAAAGGGTTTTTACGAATGTAATTATTAATAAATTCTTCTCGGAAAGGGGTTTTAAAAATTTGTTAACACCCCAGGCTCCAGCGATTATTTATTAAATTTACCCCATGCGCAAGCTTAAAAATAGTGAACTCAAACGCAAAACTGTCGCGGCTTTTAAAATGGCGCCCAAAATACCGCTAATCCTTATTTTAGCCGATGTTCGTAGCCTGAATAATATCGGGTCTATTTTCAGAACAGCAGATGCTTTTTTAATTGAAAAAATCTTCCTCTGTGGAATAACTGCAACCCCACCCCACAAAGACATCTATAAAACAGCGCTGGGGGCTACAGATTCTGTAGACTGGGCATATGAGGAGCGCGCTGAAGTAATCGTAAAAAAACTCCAATCGGAGGGGGTAAGAGTATTGGCCATCGAGCAGGCAGAGGCTTCCCTTCCTCTTAGCGACTTCAGGGTTGATAAAGATGAAAAGTACTGTTTTATTTTGGGAAACGAAGTTAGGGGCGTTCCTCAGGAACTGGTCGACGATTGTGATGGCGTTATTGAAATCCCTCAGGAGGGAACCAAACACTCCCTAAATATTGCAGTGGCCACTGGTGTGGTGCTCTGGGATTTTTATCAAAAATTTAAAATGCTTTGATGCGTTGAAGTATTAACTGATAGGCTTTTTCATTTTTTATAAAATCCAAAGCGGTCAAATCAATGCTACAGTAGGGAACGGTCATTTCATTTTCAAGAAAATCCCTATAACCATTATCAATTTTTTTTAAGTAATCCAAGTCCATGTTTTGTTCGTATGCCCTTCCCCTAATTTGTATGTTGACTTTTAATTGGTCCAATGATTGCTGGAGAAAAATCACCTTTTGAGGCAGGTCCAATTGCACTGATAAGCGTTCGTATTTTTTCTTAAATCCCTCGTAATCTTTTACCGATAAATTGATTTTTGCAAAAACCAAGGATTTAAAAAATGAATGATCGGAAACCACTTTTTTTGACGTATTGGGGTTGGTATAAAAATCATTGAACTGTTTAAAACGATCCTTCAAAAAATAAAACTCCAATGGGGAGGCATAACGATCGGGTTGCTCATAAAATTTTTCTAAATATGGGTTTTTGGAGAAGTTTTCCAACAAAACAGGAACTTTAAAATCTTGACCTATTTTTTGCGCAAGTGAGGTTTTTCCCACACCAATATTCCCCTCAAATATTATATATTGATCCTGATCGAATAAATCAGGAGTCCACGCATTCATCGGCATTATTTCTGGTACATCTGGGTCTTTACACAGATGCAACAAGTCTTTTAGTGGGCTGTTGAATACGGGATGAATAAGGTTAGGATTCATCTCGCACAGCGGGAGCAGCACAAAATTCCGTTCCTCCAAACGCGGATGAGGAAGGGTTAAATGATCATCTGAAATAACAAAGTCCTCATAGAACAGTAAATCTAAATCTATTTTTCTGGAAATATAGCCCGAACCCGTTGCTCTCTTTCGTCCTAAGCCGGTTTCTATTTGAAGTAGTTTTTGCAATACTTCTTGGGGAGAAAAAACCGTTTGAATCGCTATGCACGCATTGATAAAATAGGGCCCTTCAAAACCCCAAGCAGCAGTTTTGTAGCAAGACGACAGATCGACCAAGGGGCCAATATTTTTTTGGATCTGAACAACAGCATCCTGAATGTTTTTCAGACGTTGTCCCTGATTGGATCCCAATGAAATGTATGCGTTGTTCATTTTATTACCGTAGCTAAATTTCGTAAAACAATTTCACAAACCCTATCTTTGAAATAAAATAAACAGTCGTGAATTTCTTTAAAAGTTTTTTAGCCTCCCTACTGGGAACTTTTGTTGCGTTAGGATTGATCAGTGTCTTTTTTTTTATGGCCATTGCCGCGATTGCCACCTCGGTCAATTTCGATAAAGTAGAAGGAGCCTGGATCAGTGAAAACAGTGTTTTAGATTTAAATCTCAACACGGTTGTCGTGGACAGAAGTCCTAAGGCCAATCCATTCGATAACTTTTCAGATTTTAGTGAGGGTAGGGTTGGATTAGATGAAATTTTAGGGAGCATTAACAAGGCTAAAAAAGACGATAAAATAAAGGGGGTTCGGTTAAAATCTGGGTTTATAAATTCTGGATGGGTCCAAACGAGAGAGATCAGAAAAGCCTTGAACGACTTTAAGTCTTCAGGGAAATTTATCTATGCTTATGCGGACTATATGTCACAAAAAGGTTTGTACCTCAGTTCGGTAGCAGACAGTCTTTTCCTGAATCCTATGGGGGTAGTAGAACTCAAGGGACTTTCTTCGGAGGTTCTCTATTATGAAGACTTTCAAGACCAATACGGCGTAAAGATGGAGGTCATACGCCACGGTAAATATAAAAGTGCTGTGGAACCTTTCTTACAAAGTAAAATGAGTGATGAAAATCGCCAACAAATCCAAGGCATACTCAAATCGGTTTGGGAGACCCTGAGAGACGAAGTAGCGGCGAGCAGAGGATTGGAGCCAGAGACCATAGACGCTATTGTAGCGGATCTGATAGTGGGTGATGCTGAGGGCGCGTTTGAACAAGGAATTATTGATGGAATGATCTATGAGGAAGATTTCGATAACAAAATTAAATCTGCATTGGGACTGGAGTTGGACAAAGACTACAAAACTGTTGATTTTACCAGAATGAATGTCCGAATTAAAGAATACAATGTTGAAATCGATGATCGCATTGCCGTGGTCTATGCACAGGGTCCCATATTTTATAGTGAGGGCAGCGAAAAGGTCATTGGCAAAGAAGCCATCAATGATGCTTTTGAAGAAGTGCTTGAGAGTGAAAAAATAAAAGCCGTTGTATTGAGAATAGACTCGCCAGGGGGTGACGCGCTCACCTCTGAGATCATTCTAAATGCCTCCAGAAAATTAAAAGGCAAAAAGCCCTTGGTGGTTTCTATGGGCAATGTAGCTGCCTCCGGAGGGTATTATATTGCCTGCTTGGCCGATCGTATTTTTGCTGACCCCATGACCGTCACGGGTTCCATAGGGGTGTTGGCTGCTTTTCCAAATATCAGGGGAATGGCCAATAAAATCGGAATCAATGCAGAACAAGTAACCACCCATAAAAATGCCATGGGTTATAGTGTGTTTGAGCCACTGAACAGCGGATTTAAAAAAAGTACCATAAAAGCGATTGAAAAAGTTTATCACACTTTTAAGTCTCGGGTTTCAGAAGGAAGATCTATGGACATGGAAGCATTGGAAGAAATAGCACAAGGAAGGGTATGGTCTGGAAAAGATGCCTTGGAAAAGGGCTTGGTGGACGAATTGGGTGGGCTCACAGAGGCCATTGCCACAGCAGCCGAATTGGCGGATTTATCCGCCTTTAATTTGGTAGACTATCCTAAATACAAAGACGATTTAGAAAGTATGTTATTTGATACTTTCTCTCAAGTAAAATCAGAATTTACAGAACATCCCTTAGAAAAATACGCCTCAGAATTTATCGAATTTAGCCAACTGGAAGGAATTCAAACCAGAATTCCATATTCGATAAAAATGGAATAAATGAAATCAAAACAGCAGCAGCTGGCTGCAAAAATTTATTTGTATCTCGCGGCACTTTTTATTACCTCATTGGTTGTGTCCAATCTTATTTTTCAAAAGTTTTTTTATTGGTACCCCTTTGATGGAACTGTTTTTGGAAGTCGACTGTTTGAACTCTCTGTGGGAATTTTGCCCTATCCCATCACTTTTTTAATCACCGATTTGATCTCGGAAATATATGGTAAAAGGGCTGCCAACCGTGTGGTGACTGCTGGGATTTTCGCTTCCTTTTTTTCTATGGGCATCCTGCTGGTCTCGGATATTGTTCCGGCCATGGAAAGTTCTCCTATAGATGACGCCACTTTTACCAAGGTTTTTTCACTTTCCCCTTTGGCGGTTTTGGCTTCTATGATTGCCTATCTATTGGCGCAGTTTGTGGACATAAGAATTTACCATTTTTGGAAAAAATTGACAAAGGGTAAAATGCTGTGGTTGCGAAATAACTTTTCCACCTTTGCCTCCCAATTTTTAGATACTTTTTCGGTAATTCTATTGCTCAGTATTTTTGGGATATTACCTTGGGACTTGTTTTACGGATTGGTCTTGTCTGGGTTTATTTTTAAGGTCTTGGTAGCAGCTTTAGATACTCCATTGCTCTACCTGTTCGTTTGGATGTTTCGGAAAAAGTTCGGACTGGCCGTAGGAGAAGAGATTAAATTGTAATATGGAAAAACCAACGGGTACGCGCATCAATAAATACCTAAGCGAAATTGGCTATTGCTCTCGTAGAGAAGCCGATAAGCTAATCGAGGCTGGAAGGGTATTGGTAAACGGTAAAAAAGCGGAAATGGGGGTCAAAATCAGTCCTCAAGACAAGGTGACGGTCAATGGAGAAATGCTCAATAGGCCCAAAAACAAAAAAGTATATTTGGCTTTTAACAAACCAAAAGGCATTGTTTGCACCACAGATACCCAGGTTGAAAAAGACAACATCATCGATTTTATAAATTACCCCAAGAGGATTTTCCCCATTGGCAGGTTGGATAAGCCAAGTGAAGGACTCATCTTTCTCACCAATGATGGGGACATTGTCAACAAAATCCTACGCGCCCAAAACAACCACGAAAAAGAATACATTGTCACGGTGAACAAACCCATTACCCAGGCATTCCTGCACAAAATGAGCAATGGAGTACCCATCTTGGACACGGTCACCAAAAAATGCTTTGTAAAACAGACCCATAAAAACCAGTTCAGGATCATTCTGACCCAAGGTTTGAATCGGCAAATCCGTAGGATGTGTGAATATTTTGACTATCGGGTAACTGATCTTAAAAGGGTACGAATCATGAACGTAAAGCTGGATACAAAAGTTGGAAAATGGCGTTATCTAAAACCCGAGGAAATGGAAAAGCTGACCCAAATGCTGGTCAAGTCCTCAAAAACATCGTCTTAGTCTATATTGATGTTCACTACTGTTCCTTCATTGGAACGGATATTGTAAACAGTTTGATCCTCAAAGAGTAGATACTGGCCTTTGATTCCTTTGAGGATACCAGTGTAGCTGTTTTCTTTTTCCAAGTTTAAGCTTTTGACCTTTTCGGGATATTGTAAAACAGGAAAAGTAATGGTGGTTAAGTTTTGCCCTCCTATCTGATATTGTTTTAACTCCTCTGGCAAACAGGCATAAGCTTGATCAATGGCCTGATCCCAAGTCACGTCCTCATAGTCGTTTTGTAACATTTTACGCCAATTGGTCTTGTCAGAAAAATGCGCTTTAAGGCTGACTTCAGCTATCCCGGCGAGATAGCGATTGGGGACTTCTAAAATTCCAACTGCCTCGTGCGCTCCTTGATCAATCCACCGGGTAGGAACCTGGCTCTGTCGGGTGACACCAACCTTGAGGTGACTGCTCAGGGCAAGATAAACCCAATGGGGTTGCAACTGCACTCTTTTTTCATACTCTAAATCACGGTCCTCTTCACCCAAATGGGCTTTACTCAATTCTGGGCGCATCACCCAATCCCCGACAGATGGGCTTTCAAAAAAACAGCTTTTACAAAAACCCTGACGAAAGATTGGTTTTGAATCGTTACAGTTCAAACACATCGTGCCAGCAAATTCGAGCTTTAGGGTTCGGTCTAAAAATTGATTAATTTCAATAAAGTCGTTGTCTAAGTTGAGAAAATAGCGAATGGGGGTTCCCATCTCTGTGATCATTTTCTTTAGGACACCCTTAAACATCTTTAATCGAAAGTTTATATTTTTGCTAAAGATACATTTTTCTCATGCCAATTCCCCTTTTCAATTCTGTGGCCTCCTGGTTTCTTAAAAAACGAATTCACCAAATAGAGCTGTTTATGAAGTACCCCAATGAGGTGCAGCAGGAATTACTGCACGGCCTGTTGAGCAGTGCGGCCAAAACAGAGCTGGGCAAAAAACATGATTTTGAATCCATAAAGAATTACAATGACTTTAAAAATCGATTGTCTGTTGTTGAGTACGAGGACATCGTCGATCAAATTGAACGTTGTAGAAAGGGAGAGCAAAATATTTTTTGGAACACCCCTATCAAGTGGTTTGCCAAATCCAGTGGGACTTCCAATGCGAAAAGTAAATTCATTCCCATTAGCATTGATTCTCTAGAGGATTGCCACTACAAAGCAGGAAAAGACATGCTTTCCATTTATTACAACAACAATGAAAACGCCCAGATTTTAGCGGGAAAGTGTCTGCGTCTCGGAGGAAGTAGCGAGTTGTACCAGAATACCGATTCGTATTTTGGCGACCTTTCTGCCATCATCATAGACAATCTGCCCTTTTGGGCGGAGTTGGGCAGTACGCCCAGTCAGAAAGTATCGCTGATGTCGGAATGGGAAACAAAAATGGAAGCCATCATTGACGAAACCTTGGGCGAAAAAGTGACCAGCTTGGCGGGGGTTCCCTCCTGGATGTTGGTTCTACTCCAAAATGTGTTACAAAAAACAAAAAAAACGAACATCACCGAGGTCTGGCCCATGATAGAAGTTTACTTTCATGGCGGAGTAAGTTTCCATCCCTATCGCCAGCAGTTTGAGCTGATGTTTAAGGGAACAGATCTTAATTTTTTTGAAATCTACAATGCTTCAGAGGGGTTTTTTGGTATGCAAGACCAAAATGAATCCAATGAACTATTACTGATGCTGGATTACGGTATTTTTTATGAGTTCATCCCCATGGATCAAATTGATCGGGAGGATGAATCGGTTATTATCCCATTAAGCGAAGTGGAATTGAATAAAAATTATGCCTTGGTGATTACCACAAATGCAGGATTGTGGCGTTATAAAATTGGTGATACCTTAAAGTTTACTTCTCTGAGTCCCTATCGGATTCAAATAACAGGGCGCATCAAAAACCACATCAATGTATTTGGAGAGGAACTGATGATCGAAAATGCTGAGGTGGCTTTGAGCAAGGCCGCGCGGGAAATGAACTTGAATATTGTAGATTATACTGCTGGTCCCATTTTTATGGAAACAAATGTAAAAGGGGGACATCAATGGCTCATCGAATTCACCCACCCCCCAAAAGATAAAGGAAGGTTTGTTGAACTTCTCGATCACTATTTGAAAACAGAAAATTCAGATTATGAAGCCAAAAGATACAAAGACATGACCCTTTCACTCCCAAAGTTGGAAATCGCTAAAAAAAATCTTTTCTACAATTGGATGGCCAAAAAAAACAAGTTGGGGGGGCAACACAAAGTTCCCAGACTTTCAAATAATAGAGACTTTATAGAAGAATTACTAATAATGAACCACTAGGAGTCTATTAAACGACTTTTAAAGCAGGCATCTCTATTTTGGCGAGTCTCTGCTCTGCATAGGTTTTTGTTACCTTTAGTAGCTTAACATCGGATTCGGGCAGATCGAACATGGCCTCATTGAGCACTGCCTCACAAAGGGAACGCAAACCGCGAGCACCAAGTTTGTATTCTAAGGCTTTTTCCACAATAAAATCTAACGCTCCTTGGGTAAAGGACAATGTGATTCCGTCCATTTCAAAAAGCTGAATGTATTGTTTGACCAATGCATTTTTGGGGGTGGTCAATATCGTGCTTAATGTTTCTTTGTCCAGAGGATTCAGATAGGACAATACGGGCAACCGACCGATGATCTCTGGAATCAAGCCAAAGGATTTGATGTCTTGTGGCGTAATGTATTGTAATATATTATCGGTGTCTACTTTTTTAAGCTCCTCTTTGGTGTTGTATCCAATGGCTTGGAGGTTCATACGATTTTTGATGGTGCGTTCTATTCCGTCAAAAGCCCCACCAGCGATAAATAAAATATCGGAAGTATCCACCTCAATAAACTTTTGATCGGGGTGTTTTCTACCTCCCTTTGGAGGAACATTGACGGTGGTTCCTTCCAGCAGCTTGAGTAAAGCTTGCTGAACTCCTTCTCCAGAAACATCTCTGGTGATGGAAGGGTTATCACTTTTACGAGCAATTTTATCGATTTCATCAATAAAAACAATTCCCTTTTGGGTCTTTTCTACATCGTAATCCGCCGCCTGTAGTAAACGGGTTAAAATACTTTCTACGTCTTCCCCAACGTAGCCTGCCTCTGTTAGGACAGTGGCATCTACTATGGCCAAGGGGACTCTGAGTAGTTTGGATATGGTTTGTGCCAATAAAGTTTTTCCAGTACCGGTCTGCCCCACCAAAATAACATTGCTTTTTTGTATTTCAATGTCGCTTTTAGTCTTGGTGTAATTAATGCGTTTGTAGTGGTTGTAAACGGCTACCGAGAGGATTTTTTTGGCGGACTCCTGACCAATGACGTACTCATCCAAAAAGGACTTTATTTGCTTTGGCGGGTGGAGTTCAACATCAAATCTACTTTCCTCTTTCTCATCGGAAGTTTCTTCTTTTACTATTCCGTGAGCTTGAAGAATACACTTGTCACAAATGTGAGCGTCCAAACCAGCAATAAGCAATTGGGTTTGGGGTTTGGCCCTGCCACAAAAGGAACAATTTAATTCTTCTTTACTCATAGGATATTATTTTTCAGTACCCAAAACCTCATCTACCATTCCGTAGCTTTTGGCTTCCTCTGCTTTCATCCAATAATCACGATCACTGTCTTGATTTACTTTTTCGATACTCTGCCCCGATTTGTTTGCAATAATTTGATACAGTTCGTCTTTTAACTTGAGTATTTCTCTGGCAGTAATTTCTATATCAGACGCCTGCCCCTGAGCCCCACCAAGGGGTTGGTGGATCATTACTCTTGAATGGGTGAGCGCAGAGCGTTTTCCTTTTTCACCTGCACACAACAATACCGCTCCCATAGAAGCAGCCATACCAGTGCAAATGGTCGCCACATCGGGTGTGATGAACTGCATGGTGTCGTAGATCCCCAACCCTGCATAAACACTTCCCCCTGGGGAATTAATATACATTTGGATATCGCGTTTGGAATCTGTGCTTTGCAAAAAAAGTAATTGTGCTTGGATCACATTGGCCACACTGTCGTTAATGGCAGTTCCCAAAAACATAATTCTGTCCATCATGAGTCGAGAAAACACATCCATCTGTGCGACATTTAACTGTCTTTCCTCAATAATGTATGGGGTCATACTGCTGACAATTTTATCGTAATACATGGAGTTGATGCCATGGTGCTTGGTAGCAAATTCCTTAAATTCTTTTCCGTAGTCCATTTTATTTTTCTTTATATAAAATTAATCAAAAAAATTAGCCTTGTCCATATGCCTCTTTCACAAATGCGTCGAAGGGCAATTTTTTCTTTTTAAGGGTGAGGTTAGTTTTGTAGAATTCCAAGAGCTTTTTGCTCATCAATTGTTCAGAAATCCTTCGTGTTTCGTCTTGGTTTGACATTACTCTGGCCACAATTCCATCCAACTCTTCGTCGGGTAAGCCCGCCTGACCATATTGTGCCATTTGCATTAAAATCATCTCCTTGGCGAATTCTTTAAGCTCTTCGAATTTAATTTGAAGATCGTGCTCATCAATGATTTTACCCTCAATAAGCTGGTACCTGATTCCTTTTTCGGATCGATCGTATTCTTCAGCAGCTTCCGCAACAGTCATCGGCTTTTCTCCAGAATTTTGCATCCATTTTTTTAGAAACACCTCTGGTAAATCAAATTTGGTTTTGGAAACTAAATATTCAGTAACATCGTTGAGTAATTTCTGATCCGATTGTTGCTCGAATTGTTTTTCCAACCCCTCTGTAATTTTGGCTTTCATCTCGTCCTCTGACTTTACCGCTTCAGGACCATATATTTTATCAAAAAATTCTTGATTAATTTCCGCTAATACACGCTCGTTAATTTCTTTGATGTCAAATTCGAGCTCACCCTCAATCTCATTGATCTTATCTGCCGAGATAGTGAGAACTCTGGTAGCAGTGGCCTCGTCTTTAAATAAGTTTTTGGCTTTTAATTTTACGATGTCTCCGACTTTTGCTTTTTTGAGTGCTGTCAAATTGGCTTTTCCTTTTATTTGACTCAATTCGAAAGTGGGGGTCGTATCGATTTCAGCAGCTTCATTTTTTACAACTGCAGTTATTTCAAAATCATCTTTGGCATGTGGCTGGGCCACCAATTTGCCGTATTGCTTGCGATAATAGATAATTTGGTCATTAATCATATCATTACTTGCCGTGATTTGATAGTGCGTGACTTTGTTCTTGGCAGTCAGGTTCACCTCAAACTCGGGGGACAAGCCCAATTCAAAATCAAAATCAATTTTGGCTGATTTCCAATCCAAATCGTCCTTTAACACCGGTAGTGGATTTCCCAAAGTTTTTAGGTTTTCCTCTTTGAGGTATGCCTCTAATTTTTCCTGTAATAATTTATTAACCTCGTCTGCAGTAACCGCAGTTTCGTATTGTTTCTTGATCATGCCCATCGGAACATGACCTTTTCTAAATCCAGGCACATTGGCGTTTTTACGGTAATCCGAAAGAACTTTATTTACTTTTTCTTGAAAATCGTTGCGTTCTACAGCAATGGTAACGGTAGTGTTTAGGGCGTCAGTGTCTTTACGTGAAATGTTCATATGAAATGGCAAAAATATGGGCGCAAAAGTACATTTTTTAATCTGGTTTGCCAAGCCGTTGTGCGTTCATACAATCTGGAACAGCACTATTTTTTTTCGAATGGTCATATATTATTTGGTTCAGGTTTGTTATTTAAAATAATATATTAAATTTGCACCCTTAGAATTAATAACCAGGCGGTCGAGAACCTCCATAAATTAATATGATATGCCCGTAAGGATTAGACTTCAACGACACGGAAAAAAAGGTAGCCCATTTTATTGGATAGTAGCAGCGGACAGCCGCGCCAAACGCGATGGTCGTTATTTAGAAAAAATTGGAACTTACAACCCCAACACCAATCCAGCGACAGTAAACTTAAATGTTGACAAAGCTGTGGAATGGCTTGAAAACGGAGCACAACCCTCTGATACTGCCAGAACACTTCTGTCTTATCGAGGCGCGATGATGAAACATCACCTCAATGGGGGAGTCTCGAAAGGTGCTTTTTCACAAGAAGAAGCCGACAAGCGTTTTGCTGCTTGGTTGGAAGAGAAACAAGCCAAAATTCAGGCAAAAATTGACGGATTGGACAAAGATAAAGCCAAAGATCTCAGTGATCGATTAGAGGCTGAAAAAGCTGTCAATCAGAAAAGAATTGAAGACCTAACTGCAGCGCCTGAATCCGAAGAAGAACCCGCTACAGAAGAAGCACCTGCTGCTGAGGCAGCGCCTGAATCCGAAGAAACACCCGCTACGGAAGAAGCACCTGCTGCTGAGGCAGCGCCTGAGTCTGAAGAAGCACCTGCTGTTGAAGAAACTCCTGTTGCCGAAGAAGCACCCGCTGTTGAAGAAACTTCTGCTGCTGAAGAAGCACCTCAAACGGAGGAAACGTCCAACGAAGAGACGGAATCAAAAGAATAATCGTTTCTCCTCTAAATCATCATGCTTAAAGAAGACTGTTTCTTCTTGGGAACCATTGTTGGAAAATACAGCTTTAAAGGTGAAATTCTTTTAAAATTAGATACGGACACACCCAGCGATTATGCCGACCTCAACTCGCTTTTTGTAACCACTTCCGAAGGTTTGGTACCTTATTTTATTGACCAGTGTCGCTTGCACAAATCGGCGCTTTTAAGGGTAAAATTTGAAGGTGTAGATTCAGAAAGTGATGCATCCGAATTAATTAAAAAAGAAGTCTATTTACCTTTAAATATGTTGGCACCACTAGAGGACGATAAATTTTACTACCACGAGGTGATCGATTTCTATGCCATCGCTGACGACGGAAAATCCATTGGAAGGATCACCGCGGTTAATGATGCAGGTCCTCAAGCGCTTTTTGTAATTGACTCAGCGGGTACGGAAATATTGATCCCGGTTCACGATAACTTTATCAAGAAACTGGACAAAAAAAATAAAAAGATACACTTCGAACTTCCAGAAGGCCTATTGGATATTTTTAAATAATTCTAAAAATCCACCACAAACCCAAAAGTGGGAATGGGGATATTATTATTTTCGTCCGTGTTTACCTTTACCAAGGATCTCGGCAATATCAGCGCTCCTGTTTCAGATCTATTGAGTCCATATTCCTCCGGTCTGGGTACTGCCTGGGCTAAGAAATTTTGAATCTCAAAATAAAAATTAAATGCATAGCGTTTAAAATTCCACTTTTTATCAAACCTGATATCTGCCAAATTAAAGGGGTCCAACTTAACATTTCCCAACTGATTGTAGTCCAATACAATCTCGGGATAGGCCGACAAAGATGCAATTTGATCCACTGGAACATAGGGGGTTTTTCCAGAAAAACGCCAGCGCGCACTAATCTCCCAGTTTCTTTTTAACTTATATCCACCAGAAAAAGAGATCAAGTTTCGACTGTCCCAAACCGAGGGCAAATAGTCCCCATTGGCTGTGGTAAATTGACTGTGGAAATAGGTGTAGGCAAAAACACCATAGAAATTTTTAGTGAGTTTTTGTTGGTACAATGCCTCTATTCCATAACTTTTTCCTCGTCCGTCTGTAGCTATGGCCTCGTTCCCCAAGACCTCAAAATCGCCTCCTTTATTTGCTATTGACACCCCATCTATGAGTGATATTGGGTATTGGCTGTATTTTTTATAAAATCCTTCAAGGGTTACCCTTGAGGCATTGCCCGGTGCGTATTCTATTCCCATCACGAAATGATCGCTTTGGGTGTATTTGGCCTTCTGATTTATGAACGTTCTCAGGTTGTCCTGATACCCCAGCATAGTGTAGGTGGGTATTTTATAATATCTTCCCACCGAGGCATTCATCTTCCAAGTTTGGTCCTCTGTGAGGTTGTATGTCAGGGAAAGACGCGGTGAGAAATTGTCCATTAAGCTGGATCCCTCTGAAAAGGTGTCTGCATCGAATCTAAAACCAAATGATAAACCGAGATTGTCATCAAAAAATTTTCGTTCTCCCTTGGCAAAAAACCCATATTTTAAAAAATCTATTCCCGTGCTGTAGTTGATATTATAAAGTATGCTTTGGGTGTCATTGAAATAGTCAGCATACTGAATATTGGTTCCAGCAGCCAATTTCCACTCATTCAAATAGTGTAGGGTCTGATAGCGAAGCTTGGTCTCTTGCTCATAGGAATCATTTTTAAAAATAATCCCCGTTTTTTGAGTGTTGTCCCGATATCGAGAAAAAATATTTTGTAATCTGTTGGTACTGATGGCAGTGGTCATGGCGCCCTTTCCATTTTTATATTTCCTATTCCACGACACTCCAACCGTAATGGTTTTCTGTTCAATAATGGGTACTTGTTCAATGGTCGCCTGCTGCTCTGCATCAAAATCATCAGGAGCTTTTACCGAAAAGTCATCAACCGTTCCCAAGCCGAGAAAGGTAAGGGTGTTGTAAGCATCAATTTCATGATTTACTTTCCATTGGAAATCCCAATAATCTGGTCTTATGGGCAAACCAATCAATTCAAAAAGAAATTGAAGATAGCTCCTCCTCACAGAAAAAAGCAAGGTGGTTTTTGCTGGCTTTTCTTTGTCTTTTCGAAACAAGGGTCCCTCGAGCGTCAAAGCCGCTTCGCTTGCTCCCAATCTGAAATTCCCTCCAAACCTGTTGGGATTTCCTGATCTTTGTTCAAAAGACAAAACCCCTGACAGTGGATTGTCATATTCGGCTCCAAAAGCGGAACTCGAAAGGGTGACCTCTCGAATAAAAGATACGTTTAACATCCCCACAGGTCCTCCTGCACTGCCTTGGGTGCTAAAATGATTAATGTTTGGAATTTCTATTCCATCGAGATAATAAACAGATTCATTGGGTGCACCTCCCCTAATGATAATATCATTTCTAAACCCACCAATAGAAGGTGATATTCCGGGCATACTTTGAATGACTTTGGTAATATCGTTGTTGCCTCCTGGATAGGTTTCAATTTCAACGGCAGAAAAGGTTTGTGTGGACAATGGCGTCTCTATTGAAGTCCTGAAAGGGCTCTGAAAAACAACTATTTCATCCAACGCATCCGAGGATTCCTCCATCAATATTTGCAAGGGGGGCGTACCGAATGTTTTGACAATTATATTAAAGACCGTTTGAGATTGATAACCCAAATGGCGGACCACAAGGTTGTAAGTTCTGGGTGGAATGTCTTCAAAAGAAAAGTACCCCTCATCGTTTGTAACAACCCCAATTACCGTTCCTTCTAACAGAACGGTCACCCCAGGAATCGGCAGCTGGGTTTGCTGATCGAGTACCCTTCCTGAAAATTGACCCGTGGTTTGGGCAATTGAATGATGAAAATCTAATACTATCAGTATTAAGTACAGATGCTTGAGCATAGAAGTATTTTTGGGCAAAAATAGATTAAAGTTTCTAATGCATATTAATTTTGTTTAACATTTTTATAAAATTGTTAAACTATATTCATATCTTTGAATGTGTTTAAATCTTAATATGCTATGGAAAATAAAAGAAGAGATTTTTTAAAAACGGCTTGCGCACCAGTGGTTTTTTCAATGTTTGGGATTTCAATGCTCGAAGCCTGCAGTTCAGGTGACGATGATGGATATTCAGCTGCACCTGTTTCCAATGGTGGAGGCATGAATTCTGGCACATCTCAAGACGCGGCTGTAACCATCGATTTAAATAACTCTAATTTTTCTCAGCTGGCTTCAGTGGGCGGTTGGATGAATTACATGGATGAAAATATGCTATTGCTGAGAATCAGCGACACCCAAATTCGGGCTTTCAGTAATGTATGTCCTCATGCAGGGGCAAACAACCAGTGGTCCCATCAAAACTCCAATTTTGTTTGTTCCAATCACAACAGGTCTTTTAGCGACGACTGCTCCGGTTCCGGGCTAAAACTTACTTGCTACAATACCATGATTGAGGGCACTATATTGACGGTGAACCGCTAATCAAATAGTTTTTTCTTCTTCCTTTCTTCTCTGCGCGTATCTCTTGCTTTTCTTTTCTCAGAAGCTTGTTCCTCGTGAAGTTTTTTTTCCTCATTTTTGAGTTCAAATTCCTCCCTTAGCTCGGTGATGTCTGAGGAGTTTATTTGTTCTTGATCGGGCGCTTGAAGTGACACGTCATCTACCGTGAAATTAGCTTTATTGGTTTGCTTTCTCATGATTTCCTTGGCCGCTTTCAGGTTGTAATAGACACCCGGGTCAATCATCTTATTGGCCACATAGTTTTCCTTTTTGGTTTTGTCCCATCGCACAAAAACAAATCCCCCATTGACACTGTCCAATTTGACTCTAAATACCCTGGCTTTATTGGGAAGGGTTTGATAGATCTGAATGTTTTCGGGAACATAACCCGCCAAGTCCAATAAATCCTCAACAAAAAAACGTTGTCCGTCGGCGGATGGATCATTGATTGGCTCTATGTAGACATCATCGTATTCTTGTGCAAAAAATAAAGTAGGATATCCCGCCAAAAAAAGCAAGATTAAAAAGTGTCGAAGTCTCATATGATTAGTGGTTAAACTTGATTTGTAACATCACATTCCTTCCCATTTCATCGGCATAAAATCGCAACCTATTGAGGTACGTTCTGTAGTTAGTATTCAACATATTATCAAAGATAAGAGAAAACCTAATTTTATTATGCTTCAGTGAATAAGGTCCCCAATGCATCTCCATTCCAATATGGTGATAAGCATCTGGCGGCGTACTTATGTCCACTAGTTTATTCACAATTTTTCCATTTTCCACAACATCAGTGTAAAAATTATTATCGGGGAATTGGTTCTGTCTTAAAAAATTATTACTGGTCAAAGCCATCAAAAATGATTTCCATCGAGGCAATGAAAACAGGAAATGATTTCTGATGTTTACGGGGGGCATATTGATAAGTGGTGTTTTGGTATTTCGGTTAATTCCATCAATCCAGGAACTGCTGTGTTCAAAACTTATATAATCGCTGATCTGAAAAGAAAGGTCAAAATCAATACCTTTTAGCATGGCGTCTACAGCCTTGAATTCCCAAAAAGGAAATGCCCCTCTGGTGGTTTGCAACAGCCCTTCGGGTTCTATGATGATAAAATTCTGAGCCCAGCTTAAATAGGGGCCAATACTGTACTGTAAAGCTCCTTTATTTTTTTCAAAATTGAATACTACTTTTTTTGTAGTCTCCTGAGTCAATGAGGGATCACCATATTCTATGGTGGCAAGGGCATGGTGCAAACCATCGCTGAACATCTCCGATATATCTGGAGCACGTTGGGTTAAATAAAAATTTAGCCCCAATACTTTGGCATCGCCCAAGTTGAAATTCATTCCCGCATTGACAGAAATATTATTAAAAACAAGCTTGCGTTTTACCAGTTTTTGTCCTGCCACTTCTTTAATGACATAGCTTCCGTAAAGAGATTCGTATTGATCCGCTTCCCAACGTCTGTTGTCATAATATTTTTGAATTGAGTTGTGGTGACTTTCCCATCGGATTCCAAAATCGTAATTAATTGCATTGGACGGGGTGATGGTGGTAGTAAAATAGCTTCCGTATTTGGTTTTGAAATAGTCTGGTATCAATCTTTTAACTTGGGTGTCGGGATTGGAAAAATTATCTTGTATCTGCATAAAAATCCCTGAGTCATGGCGCATTACCCCCCTGCCCCACTCATAGTTTGAGTTGAATATATGGGTGTTTAAGAGCAAATCGACCGAAGCTTTGTTCTTATTATCACCCCGCCTGATATCGAACTCCTGACGGTTATTCCTTTGCCAACTGTATTGGAAATTTAATTTGCTGTTAAAATCGTATCTCTTTGAATATTGAAAAAAAGCAGTGTGGTGTTTATTTTTTTGTTTGGGGGCATTCACATCATAAGTAAATGGATTAATGATAAGTGGTGATTTGGATTCAATGGCCCTCAACAAATCATCTACATTCCCAATATGGGAACTCCTAAGAATTCCAATTTCATTACTAAAAAAACTAAAACCCACTTTCCACTGGCTTAGAATTTTGTTTCGACCCAAAGAAAAGGTGATATTTTTTTCCTCGTTTCCAGTATTCAACAAGATATAATCTGGGCTTGAATAATCCCCGTTTTTCTTTAAAGTTCCTTGAATCTTAAAATATTTACCACTCTGAAAAGACCTAACCCAAGAGCTAATTAAATTTACTCCACGGCCATTGGTCATTCCATTTATAATTGTTTTTCCATAAAGGGTGTCCCGAATAGGAAGCGATTTAGATTCTAAAACGATTACCCCACCTGGGGAGTCTCCTGAGTATTTTAAGGTACCCGCACCTTTAATCAATCGGATATTTTCAAAAGCATTGTGATCTATAGTCGGGGCGTGATCTTGACCCCATTGTTGATTTTCCAAAGGTATACCGTTGTAAATAATACCAATTCGACTTCCAAACATTCCATGGATAACAGGCTTTACAATATTGTTACCGGTTTTAATATTGTTGACACCACTGATGTTTTCCAAGGCCACTCCCAGACCCTGACTGCTGGAACGGTCGCGCTGTCGCTCAGAAAGCAAATAGGTCTTAGCAGTTGAAGACAGTTTCTTCACTTGGCTTTCTTCTATGATTACCTCCTCTAAAAACGCTATATGATGTTCCATGAAGAATTTTATGTCCATAGATTTTTTCAAATCGATCTCTTTGATCAAGTCCTCACAACTGATATGAGAGATTTTTACAATAATTTTTCCTGGACATAAATTATCAAAAACAAAATCGCCCTTTGCCGACGAAACTGCCGTTTGGTTGGTCTCTAAAATTTGGATAAAGGCATTATCGAGGGGGCTGTCTTCGTGCAAATCAATAATTTTACCCCTCAATTTAATATTGCATTCTTGGGAAAAAGCAAAACCGGTGCTGACAAAAATAAGTGTCAGCACCAGTCTATTCAGTCTCATGCTAAATGTAAGCATCTTTTAACTTATTCAACATCCACATGGAAATCGACTTTTACATCGATCTCTCCACCAAAATCATTACGTGTTGATCCTGACTTGGCGGTGGGTTCATGAATTAAATATACCCTAACCTCACCAGCAGAAACTGCTGTAGTCGTCCACACAGATTTTAGAAACAAAGGGTTGCCATTGCTGTCCGTGGAATCGTTCGCAGCCGCTACAATGGATAGGCCTTGAATTTCAATTAACTCGAGAAAGACCTGATGCTCATCGGCCTCAGCCTTTACCTCTTCTGTTATGTCTTCAATATCAGCAGGGTCAGACGCATTAAAAAAACCAACCTCCACCTCATAGGTTGAATTGGCCTCTAACTCAACATGGACGCCATCTTCATCGTGACCTTCTTCTTCTTCACTGTGCCCCTCTTCTTCATGATCATCATTCCAAGTATAGGTAACTGCTGCATCGGCAGATCCTTGTTTTTTAATCTTTAGGGTGACACGCGTAATTAACTCTTCTTCATGAATGTGTTCAGGTGTATCGTTGTCTTTGGAGCAGCTGATTGGTAACAAAAAGGAACACAATAAGACAAAAGCATTTAATAAATATTTCTTAAACATGGTATTTAATTTAAAATTGATATAAACTTACTTTACCCCATTGGGGTGCAAAAAAATAAGTCAGGAAGTGGGGGGTCCTCGAAGTGTGCTGAGGGTATCAATTAAAAAACAATATCCAAGGTCATAGGAAGTAGATTTCTTCTTTGAGATTTTAAGAACTACAACACTACCAAAGTCTTGTGAGAAGTTTGTTCGGGGAGAAAAATGATAATCTAATATATCACAATCCAGATCTATTTCATGAAAGTGGGTCTCTGAAATATCACAGGTTTTGTGATCGTGACCTTCAAATATATGAGAAAAAGAGCCCCAATAGGGAAGCATCAAAATCCATGTCAATAAAGACGACAATAAAAACTTTGAAACCTTAATGGGCATCTATTTCTTAATTAAAATTATATTCAAATATAGCGGTTAATCTTTAAATTAGCATCTTTGTGGTTCACGATAGAAAAATGAGTTTAAAATCCAATTATATTTTTACAATCTTCCTTATGGGCCTACTCATAGGTTGTGATTCTCAAACAAAAAAAAGTAAAGCAGAAATCGAAACCAAAACCCCTCCGAATGGGATGGTTATGATCCCTTCAGGGACCTTTATGATGGGGAGTGATGGCCCACAAGCCCGGCCCGATGAGGGCCCAGTCCATAGCGTTAAAGTAAATGGTTTTTGGATTGATCAAACGGAGGTAACCAATGCACAGTTTGCCGATTTTGTGGCCGCAACGGGATATATTACTACTGCCGAAAAACCCATTGACTGGGAGGAAATGAAAGAACAACTGCCACCGGGAACACCCAAACCCCACGACTCTCTTCTGCAAGCTTCTTCACTGATTTTTAAACCCACCAATGGTCCTGTGGACTTGAATAATTTTGCTGCTTGGTGGGAGTGGAAACCCAAAGCCAATTGGCGCCAACCCAGAGGAAAAGGAAGCTCTATCGATGGAAAAGAAGACCACCCTGTCGTTCATGTTTCTTGGGATGATGCCAATGCATACGCACAATGGGCGGGTAAGAGACTGCCTACAGAAGCGGAGTGGGAGTGGGCTGCTCGAGGTGGGCTTAGGGATAAAATATACCCCTGGGGAGACGAAGATATTGAGGTGGGTGCAGTTAAAGCAAACAGTTGGGAGGGCACTTTTCCCTACGACAACTTAAACAAAGACTTATTCTTTTATTCCGCACCTGTAAAATCATTTGAAGCCAATGGCTATGGTTTATACGACATGGCCGGAAACGTTTGGGAATGGTGTTCCGATTGGTACCACTATGACTATTACAAGACATTAAAAGGAAAAACAACGAACAACCCAGCAGGTCCTTCGGAAAGTTTTGACCCCTACAATCCCTACATCGCTCAGCGGATCATTCGGGGGGGCTCATTTCTATGTAATGATACCTACTGTTCAGGCTATAGGGTGGCTTCTAAAATGAAATCATCGCCAGACACTGGATCCCAACACACGGGTTTTAGATGTGTAAAAGACCTCTAAATATTTCCCTTTTTTAGTTGATCTATGGCATGGTTTGCAGCTCTTGCTGTCAATGCCATAAACGTAAGGGATGGGTTTTGTGTTGCCGTTGAAGTCATACAAGCACCATCGGTCACGTAAACATTATCGCAATGATGCATTTGATTCCATTGGTTGAGTAGAGAGGTTTTGGGGTCGTGACCCATCCTAACACCGCCCATTTCATGAATATCATTACCCGGCTTACGACCGTTGTCTCTTGTTTTTATATTTGTAAAGCCTGCTTTGGAATACATCTCTGAAAATTCATCAAAGAAATCTTGTAACATTTTCTCATCGTTGTCGTCATAATCCACATCTATTTTTAATTGTGGAATCCCCCATTCATCTTCTAATTTATTGTCTAAAGACACTTGATTACTCTCCTTGGGTATGGTTTCTCCCATCATGTGAGAACCCACTTTCCAAACGTCAGATGTCTTGGCATTCATAAGGTTGTGGTGCAATTGGTCTCCCATACCAGAGGTTTCATAGTGAACGGGCTTACTGGCACCAAAACCAGCGGCATAGCCCCTGAGAAAGTCTGTTTCTTGGCGGTAAACATTCCTGAAGCGCGGAAGGTAAGCCGAAGTGGGTTTGCGACCCTCCACCTTTTGGTCTTTATGCCCTTCGTAAGTAGCAGAAATCACACCCCGATAATTGTGGAAGGCAATGTATTTACCCAACAGGCCGCTGTCATTTCCCAAACCGTTGGGGAAACGTTCTGAAATAGAGTTTAACAGTATCAAATTGGTATTTAGGGTGGAGGCATTGAGAAAAACAACTTTTGCGAAATATTCTGTGACCGTTTTGTTGTGGGCATCAATCACCCGAACTCCAATGGCTTTTTTCAGGTCTTTATCATAGATGATCGAATGGACTACGGCATCGGTCTTTAAGGAAAGATTTCCCGTCTTCATCGCCCATGGGATCAAGGTGGCATTTGCGTTGAAATACCCTCCAAAAGGGCAGCCCCTTTGGCATACTTTTCTACTGGCGCACAGGCCCCTACCCTGAGCTACATAAATGGGCTTGCTCTCCGTAAGATGAGCACACCTGCCATAGATGACGTGTCTATCCTTGTAGTGTTTTTTCATCTGATTGCTGAAATAATCCTCCACACAATTAGTCCCAAAGGGTTTGAGAAAATCTCCGTCGGGGAGGACGTCTAAACCGTCTTTGTTACCACTCACACCCACAAACCGCTCTACATAGGTATACCAGGGATCCAAGTGTCGGTATCTGATGGGCCAATCCACAGCAAATCCGTCTCTGGCAGGGCCTTCAAAATCATGATCACTCCAGCGCTGTACTTGGCGCGCCCACATGATGGATTTACCCCCCACCTGATAACCACGGATCCACTGAAAAGGCTTGGTTTGCACATAGGGATGCTCACCATCTTTAACAAAAAAATGCATGGCGTCTTCTCGGAAAGCATAACAGCTGGAAGCGATGGGATTTTGTGCTCTAATATCGGCAGGAATATCCCCACGGTGCTTAAATTCCCAAGGCAGCATATTGGTGGTAGGGTAATCTTTTGGATGTTCCACATTCCGACCGCGGTCTATCAGTAACGTTTTGAGTCCTTGTTCACAAAATTCTTTTGCAGCCCATCCTCCCGTCATGCCTGCGCCGATTACAATGGTATCGTAATGATTCGCTTTACTCATCATTTATATTTTAGACTGGAACACATCCCAAATAGCGATTGGGCATGAATTCATAGCCCAGATAGTTGGTCATGTAGTTTTCAGAAGTGATAAAATGACGCAAGGACCACTGTTTGGTTTTTTGCATAAAAAATCCCAACGATCCCTCGGAGGCCAATGCCTTGGTCAACATTTCGTATTGTTGGTTGGTGCTCAAACTGTCAAATGCTGGGGCGTAGGAGTCGTCAATAGATTTCTTAAATTCTTCTAAACCCAATTTATATTCATCGAATTGGGCGGATGTTAGTCCGCCTTCAAGTTGGTTTACCAAAAACTCCAATCGGGGCTCTGGTGTCGTAAAAGAAGTGCTTTTGGAGGGTAAAATACTCTCTGAAATAAGCCCGATGAATTGTTCGTCCTTTTCCTGTAATTGGGGCACTGAGGCGATAAAGGTGTTACAGTGGCTCAGCGTCGCAACGCCGCCAATACCCATGGCAATGGACTGAAGTACTTTTCTTCTTCTCATATATCAAATATACATTTTTAATAAAAAAAAACATACAGATGAAATGGCAGCAGGCTTATCACAGGACAAAAGCCAATAAGATTACTAGAGTTACAACTTCAGAAAGGGACAGAAAAACCTGCAAACCATCATCATTGGGCATTTCTGTTCACAGATAAAAAGCACTACAAGAGGGCGAAATCAAGCAAGCTTAGAAGGTTATCTAATTTTTTTCCTCATTCTCTTTACTAAAGGCCTCGCTGAATGCACCTCCAATCAACGGTCCTTCCAATACTAATCTCCAATTTATAAAAGATAACTGGTTTAAAATCAACTCTGATAACGGAGCCTATTCATTCCAAAGCGAAATATTGAACTAAAGCAGTTGAACGACAAAGCACAGGTCCCTCTTTTTAGATTAGATATTTTTACACTGTAAATTCTCGTGAGGGGTTGGTTTTTCTCTGTATGTTTCTCATTGTTATCTGGGCTCTGTTATAACTTTTTGGACCGCCATTTATTTTGACAGTCAGCGCGCCTGCATGTCAGCAGGCAGGTCCATCAATTGCTGTTGAATAAACTCTTCAAAAGTGTATTTATTTTGACACATAAATCAAGGGTGATAAACAGAAATTCTCAAAATAGTGAAATGAATCAGGAGGTTTTCTAATCATCATAAATTAACAACCCCCTGTAAAACAGGGGGTTGTAAGGAAGTTTATGTACCTCGGGTGGGAATCGAACCCACACTCCCGAAAGAACTGGATTTTGAATCCAGCGCGTCTACCAGTTCCGCCACCGAGGCAATTGTTTTGTAGGGCACAAAAATAGTAAAATATTTAAGCTACTGATTTAAAAAAAATCAATAAAGCTTAAGCAGAATTTATTTTTAAATTTACAGATATATTTACAACATGGAAACTCCCGCTAAAATTTTTGCTTGTACGCAAAGTGAACTCCTTGGAACGGCCATCGCAGATCATTTTGGAATCGAAGTTGGAAAAATTAACTTCTCCCGCTATAGTGATGGTGAATTTCAACCCTCATTCGAAGAATCTGTTCGTGGCGCCCGAATCTTTATTATTGGTTCTACCCATCCTTCCTCAGAGAATCTTATGGAAATGTTGTTAATGTTAGATGCGGCAAAACGTGCGTCGGCCAGGCATATAACGGCCG
This sequence comes from Flavobacteriaceae bacterium, assembly GCA_022428005.1. Taxonomy (GTDB): domain Bacteria; phylum Bacteroidota; class Bacteroidia; order Flavobacteriales; family Flavobacteriaceae; genus UBA8316. The sequence continues at coordinate 34,110 of JAKMDI010000016.1, read as the reverse complement.
TAATGCCTTATTTTGGGTGGGCCAGACAAGACAGAAAAGACAAACCACGAGTCCCTATTGGAGCGAAATTAATCGCCAAACTATTGGAGTCGGCAGGAGCGACAAGGATCATTACCATGGACCTCCACGCAGATCAAATCCAAGGGTTTTTTGAAAAACCCGTTGATCATTTGTTTGCTTCCACTATTTTTCTTCCCTACATCAATGCGCTCAAATTGTCCAACCTCACCATTGCCTCACCAGATATGGGAGGATCTAAACGTGCCTATGCTTACTCAAAGTTTCTCAGTAGCGATGTTGTCATTTGCTACAAGCAAAGAGAAAAAGCCAACATCATATCCCATATGGAGCTTATTGGAAATGTCGAAGGGAAAAATGTAATATTGGTCGACGATATGGTGGACACAGCTGGTACACTCACAAAAGCAGCAGATCTGATGAAAGAACGCGGTGCGCTATCTGTCAGGGCGATCTGTACCCACGCACTGCTCTCAGGTAATGCTTATGATAAAATTGAAAACTCAAAACTGGAGGAGCTAATCGTGACCGATTCTATTCCCCCAAAAGTTAGTCACCCTAAAGTAAAAGTGTTATCTTGCGCCCCATTATTCGCTGAGGTTATGAAAAACGTTCATTACAATCAGTCGATAAGTTCAAAATTTATAATGTAAAAACTGTTAGATGAAATCTATTACTATTAAAGGATCCAAAAGAGAAAGCGTGGGAAAGGTTGCGACCAAGGCCCTACGTAATGCTGATAAAGTTCCCTGCGTGTTGTATGGAGGAGAAAATCCCCTTCATTTTTCCGCAAATGAGCTTGATTTCAGCAAATTAGTTTACACCCCAAGCGCACATACCGTTGTGCTGGACATGGAAGGAGATCAAAAGGTCAATGCCATTCTTCAGGACATTCAGTTTCATCCTGTAAGTGACAAAATTCTTCATGTTGATTTTTACCAATTGTTCGACGACAAAGAGGTAAGCATGGACATACCAGTTACTATCGAAGGCTCCGCCCCTGGCGTTATGCTTGAAGGTGGTACATTGGTGGTCAGCAAAAGAAAACTTAAAGTAAAAGCTTTACCCAATAACCTCCCAGACTTTATCACAGTTGATATTTCTGAACTCAGACTCGGGGGAAAAATCTCAGTTATCGATTTGGAGGCTGATGCTTTTACAATTCTTCACCCCGACAACACAGTGGTTTGTAAAGTAAGAACTTCACGTGCTTCTATGGTAATTGAAGACGACGTTGAAGAAGGAGAAGAAAGTACTGAAGAAGGAGAAGCTGCAGGTGCAGAGAATGCCTCCTCTGAAGGGTAATCCTTTTTTTGAAAAACATATAAAAGCATCCGCTATCTTGGATGCTTTTTTTATTTTTACAAAGTGTTTTTTGATTGGCTTTTTGGGAAAACAAAACCCCTGGACATGACTAAATTTCTTATCGTAGGGTTGGGAAATATAGGTGACGAATATACCAATACCCGTCATAATATTGGATTTGAAGTCATCAATCATATCGCTGCAGCATTTGAAGTAGAAATGACCACACACAAGTTGGGCGCAAAAGGAAACTTTAACTACAGTGGAAAAAAAATAATACTACTCAAACCCTCTACGTTTATGAACCGCAGTGGTAAAGCATTGAGGTATTGGGCTTTAAAAGAAAATATTGCACTTCAAAATATTCTTGTCATTACCGATGACCTTCACCTACCCCTTGCGGCGCTCAGACTAAAAGGAAAGGGAAGTGATGGAGGGCACAATGGTCTAAAGGATATTGAAGCTCAACTCAATACGCCCCAATATTCTCGACTTCGTTTTGGAATTCAAAATGACAAACAAACCTTCAATCAGGTGGATTTTGTTTTGGGAAAATTCTCTGAGGAAGAACAAAACTTGGTCGACAAAAATCTTCCAAAATGTCAGGAGATTGTCCTTTCATTTGTCAAAATGGGATTGGAGAATACAATGAACAAATTCAATGGCATACCTCCTATGGGGTAGTCCTAAATTGACCTATAGGGGACTCAGAGGTATTTCCCTCCCCATCTTTGGTAATCACCCTCCAGTAATACGTTTCCCCTCCATTCAAACTTACTTGAAAGCTTCCACTGGAGAGATTTTCAGCCATCAGCTCTAAACTATCTGAATCGGTGCCTAAGAAAACAGCATAGCTTTCAATATCATTATCAATATCAATGCCCTCCCATCTCAAAGTGATCCTCCCATTGTTTAAACCCACTTGGGTGTTGTTCTCGGGAGAAATAAAACGGGCCGGAAAAGGAAAATGACTGCTCGTTTGTATTCCCTCAAGGTAAAAGGTCCACACATTACTTTTAGATACATTTTCTGTTTGATCAGATTTAGAAATTACCCACCAAGAATATTGTTTTCCCCTTTCCAATACAGCACTTGAAAACAAACGCATGGTTTGTTTTTTCAGATCCACATTGGTCATCAGATCTCGCACAACCAATTCATACTCTGTGGTGTTGAGGGCTTCTTGCCATCTAAAGTTCACTTGACTCTGCTGGTTGTCCAGTACAATGGCTGTATTGCAAGTATCATTATTGGTAGGACTCAACAGCAAGACAGGATCAGGGTCGGGGATTACTTCTTTTTTACAAGCACCCAATAGTAACAAAATCAATAAAATGTATCTTTTTGTCAACGTTTCAATAATTTAAAATTTTCAATGCTATCCTCAGAAATCACCCTAACCAGATAAATGCCGGGGGGATAAGAGGATATGTCAATTTTACTTATTCTGCTAATGGGATTAATCATGATTTCGTTTTCGTCAAGTAGCTCTCCCTGAAGGTTAAATAAAGATATGCGCGCAACAGTTGAATTTCCTCCCACCACGACACTGACCTCCTCCGATGCCGGATTGGGGAATATCTTGGAATGCTCAGCGCGGTAAATTTGTTTCACCAACTTCCCTTGACAAGCCAAATCGGTTGTTACCTCAAGAGTATTCAACCCTTCCCTAAGAGAAAACGTGTACTTAGCCGACTGGGTCAAGTAGGTTTCGCCGTTCACTTTAAGCTGATAGTTTTCACCCCCAGATAATTCTACAGTAACTTTATTGGAAGCACTTAATTGGGTTACTACACGAAGGGGATCGGGATCGGACAATTCGGTGGAATAGCACCTTTCAAATGATGGATTGTCAGGAGCTGTGATACACACGGTATATTCCCCTTTGGAAAGATTAGAAATCGTCAAGTTATTTTCGTGTGAGAAAATAGCTTCCCGGAGATATCCGTTTGGACCGCTTATATTAACTGCATAATCATAGTGTGCAATTGCTGAAATTGATACAGCACCGTTACTTTTACCGATACAAGAGGGATCGGTTTTGTTCAAACTAAAATTATTTAAAGAATCAAGATCACAAACATCTCCCAAGCCATCCCCATCACTATCGGATTGATCGGCATTTGAGATCGAAGGGCAATTGTCTAAAACATCGGGAATACCGTCATCATCAGAATCCAATATAACACTTCCCCTATAACAAACCTCAATTGAAAACTTTTGCAGTACACCTCTAAGAAAATTGTCCCTTCGATCTTTTACTTTTAAGGTCCAAGTTCCCTTTAAACTTTTTCCATTTAACACTGAGAGATCTCCTAAGGGCCGAAATGACCCAGTGAATGGGGGTAAGGCATTTACGATAGAAGTAGCTGCTTCTTGATCAAAAACTGTTTGTCGATAATCCGCTTGATCTGCCCCTAAATACTCTGTCAACCTGATCAGGGTTTGATCTGGTGCCTCTAAGAAGATTGAAATATCCTCTACATTATCATGCTCAAGTGTAATATTTACATTCAAGTCTTGGATCACTGCCTGATCAAATACATCCAAATCTACAGTGGTGGTTCTGACCGTCCAGCCTATAGCTTCTGCAATAGTGATGGGAAGATCTGATACTGCATAGGTCATACAATTGACCGTATATGTGCGGAAACTTGCAGTACTGGAGAACTGTCCATCTGCACAGGTATTGATGGGTTTTACCCTCCAGAAATATTGTGTTGAAAAATCTAATCTGTCTAACAGTATTGAAGCTGATCGAACAGTACTGGAATGGGTCAAACTGGAAAAATTCTCGAATTTGGATACCTCGACGCTATATTCACTGGCATTGGCAATATCCCTCCAAGTCAAACTTACTGTTACACTTTGCTCCGTTTCGGTGCTGATCGGAGCTATCAATTGAATGTCCTGAAAGTCATCCCCTCGATTACTAATTTCCAAGTCTATGAGTTGGTTTCTTGACCCCCCTGTTGCGCGCAATTGTAGTGTCATGTCCTGAGCAGGGAAATTGTTAAAGCCACGCAGCACAATGGTTTCCGAACTTACGGATTGGGTCAGCGTTGCATCCGAAAAAGTTGCTGTGAGGCCAGCGGGAAGGTCTGAAAATCGCAGTGCCACAGTTTCTCCAAAATCAGAAAAGGTCGCGTAATCAAAGGTAAAAACAACCTCATTTTCACATGCTTCCTGTTGATATCGGTCAAATGAAAGTGCAAAAGGCGCATAATTAATTTGAATGTCCTTTGTGTTTATCGCAAAATAGATAGAGTTGTCAGGAACGACTTTGATCCTGGCCTGGTCCGTACTTATGCCTCCGGGTACGGTAATTATTTCTTCCCCATCATTGGGGGTCGCCCTCAGCAGCGTATGGTCGAATGATGTACCTCCGTTTGTGGACAGTAATACCGATACATTTTTTGTGTTGATGGGAGCGGAGTCTGTTTTTGCTACTTCCCAAGATATTGTTTGTCGGGACCCCCCTTCCCAAACAATGCCCTCCTCATTCAGTGTATTGATGCTAAAGGGCCCAGCATCTGTTGTCACCTGCAATACTTTTACATCACTGGCAGTTCTGCCGTTTACCCCTAAAGCTGCGGGATATCGGTCCCTTACAGTAACTCCCCATGTCAAGGTCCTGTCCACCAATGAAACTGTTTCCCAGCTACTGTTCAGCGAGGGCGTTTCCTGGGTCAAGGTACCCGATAAAACTGCTTCCATTTTGGGTATTACCCTATTGGATTCTGACGAAGGAATTAGTGAACGTGCCTGTGGTCCTAAATGATTTAGGGGACCAAAATTAGTGACATTCACCGCTCCGCCATCTAATTGTTCCCAACAATAGAACAATGAATCTCCGTCTGGGTCTGTTGCTGTTGCCTCCAATTCGTAGGGCGTGCCCACGGGCAGAGTATAATCAGGACCCGCATCAACCAACGGCAGTTGATTCGTTGAATCCTCCGAACTGTAACAACTCCGAGAGGCAACGTATTCATTGATATTTTTAAGACTGTGGTAATGAAAATACGGATCGCTGTGAAGCTGTATATTATCCTGACCTACAATTCCAGCATAGCCCATTATGGTCGATCCACTTCCGGGCTCTGAACTAAATCCCTCAAATTCATCTTCATATGAAAAAGTGTGAAAGGCCCCAAACTGGTGTCCTATTTCATGGGCGACATAATCTATATCAAAATAATCACTCAAAAAGGGGTCATTCGGGGATCCTTCAAAAGGGTGGGCCGTAAACGCTCCTCCTTTTACACCCGTTCTGCAAACACTTCCCACAGCTCCTGCATTTCCGTTTCCCCCATCTCTAGAAAAGGCAAAAAGATGACCGATATCGTAATTTTCGGATCCAATTTGCTCATCCAAAACTGTTTGAACTTCATTCAATAAATCCGTGGTGTAAGGATCGGTGTCAACATTCGTGTAGATTAAGTCCACTCCAGAAATCAATTCTAAATGTATCCCCAGTTCCGACTCAAAAATTTGATTTACCCTGTTGATGGTACTGACTACTGCCGCCAAAGCATCTTCTCTGTTGGTTCCGTTGTCCGGGTTATCATCCCCCCAAAAATTGGTGAAACCTCCCGTAGTAGAAATGGCCAATCTAAAAGTTTTTAGACCCCCGTCGTTTGCAACGCCAGCGCTTTTTTTCGAAGTATTATTTTTGACCTTTGTGTTTTTCCAATCTGAATCTAACGGCGTACTGCAGTTGAAAGTGAAAGGCTGTTTTTCCTGGGCCCTAGAATAGGAAAGGTAACGACTTTCAGTCCCCTTTACAGGTTGCAAAAAACGATTTTCCCCATCGGGAAATAACAGCCAAGCATTGATCCCTTGCGGGGTGTGAGACAACCTCACTTTAACCTCTGGCCGTTTCTTACTGTTTCCGGTATAGGTTCTAATGTTTGGATACTTTCGTTGGAGTTCTGGTGACAAAACAGCTGTGGTATGAAGCTCGAATAATTCTTGTTCTCCATTTTCGTTGGGCAAAGACATGATAACGCTATCATCATCTTCGATTTGTTTTACCCCCCTAAGCGAATTAAATTGTTTGTCAAAAGCCCCTTGGTCAAAATCTAAATACAAACGCCCAGATTTATCGGAAATAGACAAGTCGGAAATAGCAGCACTGGAGCGCTTGGACCAAAACTGTTGTCCGTGTATTGGAAACCATCCAAAAAACAGCAGAAAAAACAATGAAAAACAAAACCGAGATAAGGCCAAAGTAGGTTTAAATTTTTCATAATTTAAAAAAAACAATATTAATCCTGTTGTAATTTAGATGTACTTTTGAAAAAAATCTATTTTTTTTATGGAGGTCATCCATAATATTTCTAATTATCATCCAAAAAAACCAGGCATACTTACCATTGGCACCTTTGATGGTGTTCACGTCGGGCATCAGAAGATTATAAAAAAAATGGTGTCCTCCGCAAAAAGAGAAAACTTATCCACCCTGGTTTTAACTTTTTTTCCCCATCCCAGAATGGTGCTTCAACACGACAATCAACTCAAAATGATTGACACCATTGAAGAAAAAATAACGCATCTTGAACAACTGGGTGTTGACGTTTTGATCATTGAGCCCTTCACTTTAGAATTTTCCAGAATGACCGCAATTTCTTACGTAAGAGATATTTTAGTCAACAGCATCAATATCAGCAAGCTGATTGTCGGTTATGATCATCGATTTGGAAGAAATCGGGAAGCCACTGTAGAGGACATGAAAAACTTCGGAATGGATTACGGTTTTGAAGTGGAAGAAATCCCCGTTCAAGACATCTCCTCGGTTGCAGTGAGCTCCACCAAAATCAGAAATGCCATAACAGAGGGAGCCATTAAGAAAGCAAACCAGTTCTTGGGCAGGCCTGTTGCGCTGAGTGGTATTGTTGTAACAGGTGACAAGATTGGGAGGAAAATTGGTTTCCCCACTGCCAATCTAAAAATTGAAGAGGACTATAAATTAAAACCAAAAAATGGAGTTTATCTTGTAGCCTGCACCATAGACAATAGGCGTGTTTTTGGTATGATGAACATTGGTAATCGACCTACCTTGTCTGGTAAAAAAGCACAAATAGAAACCCATTTTTTTGAGTTTAGTGGCGACCTGTACAATAAAAAACTCAGGATTGATATATTGGAAAAAATAAGAGACGAACAAAAGTTTGATTCCTTAGATTTGTTAGGAGATCAAATAAATATTGACCAGGATAGATGTCAAAAGTTAATCTCTAAATACCTATAATTTTAATTAATCCATTGGATTGCTCTACCTTTACACCGAAAAATTAATCACATGTTACCGCTTGCATACTTGAGAGAAAATCCTGATCTGATTAAGGAAGGTTTAACCAAAAGAAACTTTCTGCAATTGGATTTGATAGATCAACTGCTCGATGCAGACCAAAATCGCAGGAGCCTAAAAGTCCAATTGGACGAAACCCTTTCCAAAAGCAATCAACTTGCTAAAGAGATAGGAACTTTGTTCAAATCGGGCCAGACCGAAAAAGCCAACGCGCTAAAGGCGGAAACTACTGCATTAAAAAATGAGGCAAAACAACTCCAAGAAGACCTTCAAAACATTGAGGTGGGATTGTTGTCCCTAAGAACACAAATCCCCAATATCCCCGACGAAAGTGTCCCTTATGGCAGCTCTGAAAACGACAATGAGGAGGTGTTCAACGCTGGAAGTATTCCAGACTTGGGCGAGGAAGCCCGTCCACATTGGGAACTGGCATCACAATATGATTTAATTGATTTCGATCTGGGAAGTAAAATCACAGGTGCTGGATTCCCCGTTTACAAAGACAAGGGCGCCAAACTCCAAAGAGCCCTAATTCAGTTCTTTCTCGATAAAAATACCGCTGCTGGCTACACCGAATATCAAGTTCCACACTTGGTCAATGAAGATTCTGGTTTTGGTACCGGGCAACTTCCCGATAAAGAAGGGCAAATGTATCACGTACAAGAGGACGGGCTTTACCTGATTCCCACTGCAGAAGTACCCTTGACCAATATTTTTAGAAACCAGCTATTGGAAGCCAAAGACCTACCGATTTGCATCACCGGCTATACCCCTTGCTTTCGCCGCGAGGCGGGCAGCTATGGCGCCAATGTTAGAGGTCTAAATCGTCTCCATCAGTTTGATAAAGTAGAAATTGTACGCCTCGAAGAGCCTCAACACTCCAGGGCCGCCTTGGACGGGATGGTGGAACATGTAAAAGACATTCTTCGGGCATTAGAATTGCCCTACCGAATTTTAAAACTTTGCGGTGGTGATCTGGGTTTTACTGCAGCCCTTACTTTCGATTTTGAAATTTATTCAGCCGCCCAAAAAAAATGGTTGGAAATCAGTTCAGTATCTACTTTCAACAGCTTTCAGTCGGAAAGACTCCAGCTGAGATACAAGGACCCCAAAGGAAAAAAACATCCTGTTCATACCCTTAACGGAAGTTCTTTGGCATTGCCCAGAGTAATTGCAGGATTGTTAGAAAACAACCAAACCCCCAAAGGAATCCATATCCCCAAAGCATTGGTTCCCTATACAGGGTTTGAGGTAATCAGTCCCTAAATGATATTGTATAATATCACCTGTAATGTAGAAGCCGCAGCAGAAAAAAACTGGCTGGAATGGGTGGATCCACAGCTCCAAGAATGGTCAAAATCAGAAAACTTAAAATCAACTACACTCCTTCAGTTAAAATCCAACAGTCCTTCAGACGAAGTAATATACGCATTGCAATTTCACATAGCAGATCCTGATATCCTACAAAAATTCTTGACAAAAGAAGAACCCCTAATAAAGGAGGAAATAAACAGAAAATTCGGTGAATCGGTACTTCACTTTAGTAGTCAATTACAAATCCTAAAAGAATACCGATGAAACCCGTTTCACCCAAAAAAAAATTAGGACAACACTTTTTAAACGATTTAAACATAGCGAAAAAAATTGCGGATTTACTCGATCATCGGCCAAACGATTGTGTTTTAGAAATAGGACCAGGCATGGGGGTACTCACCCAATACCTGTTGCCAAAAGTTCAACAATTAAAAATGGTCGAAATCGATCGGGAATCAGTAAACTACCTCCAGCGAAAATACCCTGATTTCAAGGAAAATATCTACAACGAGGATTTTCTAAAACTGGACCTCAGCAATTTTTTTACCCAGCGTGAGTTTGCCGTAATTGGTAATTTCCCCTATAACATTTCAAGTCAGATCGTATTCAAAACCATAGAGTACCGGAAACACATCCCTTTCTTCTGCGGTATGTTTCAAAAAGAAGTAGCCCAAAGAATCTGCGAAAAGCCTGGTACCAAAGCCTATGGAATTCTTTCTGTATTGTGCCAACTCTATTATGAAACGGAATACCATTTTAACGTCTCCTCCAGCGTTTTTTCTCCCCCTCCCAAGGTAGAATCTGGGGTACTTTCACTAAAACGAAGAGAGAATTTGGTGCTGGATTTCGACGAGAAATTGCTTTTTCGTATTGTAAAAACCTCCTTTCAGCAGCGCCGTAAGACCCTAAGAAATAGCCTTAAAAGTCTTAACATTCCGAAAATTATTTTAGAAGATAGTATCTTTGACCTGCGACCAGAAAAATTGTCTGCAACAGAATTCATCGATCTGACAAAAAAAGTGGGTTATGCCAAAATTTGAAATCAACAAAACAGGAATAAAAACCATTGCGGAGTTGATCGAAAACGGCTCCGACAAACAACTGTTAAAAATCCTCAAAGATGTCCACTATGCCGACATAGCAGAGATCATCGACGAACTTCCTGTGGAGGGAGCCACCTATTTGATAAAATTATTGGATAGTGAAAAAACTGCGGATGCCATCGCTGAAGTGGACGAAGACCTGCGTGAAAAGATTTTAGAAAAGCTTTCTGCTAAAGAAATTGCAAAAGAAATTCAGGAGCTGGACACAGATGATGCAGCAGACTTAATTGCAGAACTCCCCGTTGAGCGTCAGGAAAAAGTAATGTCACAAATCTCGGATACCGAACACGTTGAAGACATTAGAGAACTGCTGACCTATGAGGAAAATACAGCAGGGGGGTTAATGGCCAAAGAGCTTGTAAAAGTCCAGGACAGCCTCAGTGTTCTAAAGTGTTTGAATGCCATGAGGGCCCAAGCCGAAGAAGTAACGAGAGTACACTCCATCTATGTGGTCAATGAAAAAAATGTGCTCAAAGGAAGGCTCTCCCTTAAAGACCTCATCACGGCCAACTCTCGTGCCATTGTTAAAGATATTTGCATTCCAAGTGTCGATTTTGTGACGGTAGATCAATCGGGAGAAGAGGTGGCAGAAATCATGTCAAAATACGACTTGGAAGCCATTCCTGTGGTAAACTCCAAAAAACAATTGATGGGTCGGATAACCATCGATGATATTGTAGACTTCATTAAAGAAGAAGCCGAAAAAGATTATCAACTGGCTGCCGGTATTTCCAATGATGTTGAAGCCAACGATGGAATTATTCAACTTACTAAAGCAAGACTGCCATGGCTTTTTCTCGGCTTATTGGGAGGTTTGGGAAGCGTGTTTATTCTTCAGGATTTTGAGCAACTCATGGAGCAACCCGAATTGAGAAGCCTGTTTTTTTACACCCCCTTAATCGCCGCAATGGCGGGTAATGTGGGCGTGCAATCCTCCGCCATCATAGTCCAGGGATTGGCAAATAATGTTGTTAAAGGATCTCTGTTGAATCTGTTGATAAAGGAGATCGGCTTGAGCTTGATCAATGGTATCGCACTTTCCTTTGTTCTCATACTTTTTGGATTCATTATCCAACAGGACTTAATCATCAGCCTTACCATTGCTGGATCCATGATGGGCGTGATCATCATCGCAGCTTTAATCGGCACTTTTGTACCCATCATTTTAGATAAAAAAGGTATAGACCCTGCGATTGCTACGGGGCCATTTATCACCACTTCGAACGACATCTTTGGTATTTTCCTTTTCTTTTATATGGCCAAATTCTCTTTGGGTTTTTAATTGCATTCCATGAAAGTATTACACCTTGAAGAAAACCATCCCCGACTGATCGCGGGATTAGCCGCATTAGGGTTTGAAAACGATCTCGCCTATGAGGACTCTTTGGCTGAGATATTGGCCAAGCTAGAGCAATACGAAGGCCTGATCATCAGGAGTAAATACCCCATAGACAAGGCATTTTTAAAAGGTGCAAAAAACTTAAAATTTATTGGTCGTGTGGGTGCTGGTTTAGAAAATATCGACCTGGATGCAGTTCGGGCCAAAGACATTTTCCTAATCAATTCTCCTGAGGGAAATCGAAATGCCGTTGGAGAACACACCTTGGGGATGTTGTTGTCCTTGATGAACCGTTTAAAATCTGGGCACCACTCCATCGGCAATGGAATATGGGATCGTGAAGGTCATCGCGGCTGGGAGCTGTCGGGCAGAACTGTAGGCATCATCGGATATGGAAATACAGGAAAAAGCTTTGCAAAAAAACTCACTGGTTTTGAGGTCAACACACTGTGTTATGATATTTTGAGTGATGTGGGTGACAAAAATGCTCAACAAGTAGATTGGGACACCCTTCTCACTCAGGCTGAGGTGATCAGTCTGCATGTACCACAAACCGACAAAACCATGGGGATTATCAATAAAAATTTTATCGAACGTATGGCCAAACCTTTTTGGTTATTGAATACTTCAAGAGGAGCGGCGGTGGTCACCAAAGATTTGATCAGGGGATTGAAATCTCAGAAAATATTAGGGGCAGGACTCGATGTTCTGGAATACGAAAACCGCTCTTTTTCCTCCATCTTCCACCAAGAGAGTTTACCACCCAACCTTCAATATTTAATGAACGCTGACAATGTACTGCTCAGCCCCCACGTTGCAGGATGGACCCAAGAAAGCCATGTCAAACTTGCCACGACCATCGTAGAAAAAATAAGAAAACGCTTTTGTTAATTTAATCTCTTACGACAAATTGGGCCGTGTTCGTGGTCCGTTGTTCCACTAAAATTTCGCCCACTGCGTTTTTTATAAAATTAATGGCTGGTTTGTCAAAATGACGAATAGTGTAGAGCGAGACCCCATCATTGACCTCTACTTTAAACTTACTGTTTAGAGCTTCCAACAGGTGTTCCAATTTACTATATTTATTAAAGATGCATATAGAAAAACTAATGGCTGAACTTTGGATCATTTCCACACGCATTTTAAATTGGTGTAACAAAGCAAAAATTTCACTGATATTATCCTCCACGATAAAAGAAAAATCTTTAGAAGATAGTTTCAATAAAGTTTGATTCTCTTTGACAATATAGCAGGGCACCATAGGGTCTAAGGTTTTCCCTTTTGAAACTGCTGTGCCAGGATTTTCTGGGTTTTCAAAAGATTTTACATACAAGGGGATTTCTTTTCGCTGAAGGGGTTGCAGTGTTTTGGGGTGAATCACCGATGCGCCATAAAAAGCCAATTCGATGGCCTCTCGGTAAGAAATTTGATACAGTAAAACAGTGTCGTCAAACTTCCGTGGATCACCATTCAACACACCGGGTACATCTTTCCAAATCGTTACCGAATCTGCCCCCAGGGCGTAAGCAAAAATAGCTGCACTGTAATCGGAACCTTCCCTGCCCAGGGTGGTGGTGTCTCCATTGGGTGCGCTGGCAATAAAACCTTGGGAAACCAAGGTCCTTTTCCCAGCAACCTCCTTTTGGATAGCAGCTTCGGTATCGGTCCAATACAAATTAGCATCGCGATAATAAGCATCTGTCTTAATGCACTTTCGCGCATCCAGCCAAGTATTATCAATATCTTGAGATTGCATGTAATCACTGATGATGGTTGTGGAAACCAACTCCCCCAAACTGACCACCTGGTCGTATACCCAACTGTAATCATCACTATCAGTGGTTTTTAAGAAATCTAAAACACCATCAAATAGGGCGTTTACTTTGTCAGTAATCACCTTGTTTTCTGCATCGTATAGTTCCTTTATGATACTGTGGTGTTGATTACGCACCAGCTCTAAGTCGGCTGAAAACTGTGCTTTATTTTCAAAGAAAGAAAACACCACGCGTTCCAAAGCATTGGTGGTTTTTCCCATGGCCGACACCACGATCAGCGTATTGTCAAAACCCGTATGTTTTAAAACGTTAAGAATATTTTTGACCCCATTGGCATCTTTTACCGAGGCGCCACCAAACTTGAATATTTTCATTCCGATGATTTGATTATTGAAATGTATTTATCAATGATTTTTTTATCCATTTGTACCGTTCTCCAGTCTTCCAAAACAACAGCACCACTTTTTTTGTAAAATGAAATAGCGGGAATATTCCAATCCAAAACGGCCCACTCCACTCGCGCAACTCCCCGCTGATGGGCTTGTATTAAAAAGGCATTATACAATTGTGTTCCAATTCCTTTTGACTTCATTTTTTTGGTCACAATCAAATCTTCAAGGTGAAAAGTAGCTCCCTTCCAAGTGGAATAGCGGGGGTAAAAAAGTGCCATGCCCACCACTTCTTCATTGACTTCAGCGACAAAACATTCAAACAATGGCGTGGCTCCAAAACCATCTTTTTCTATTTGAGACACACTGACAATGACTTCACCAGCTGCTTTTTCAAAAACGGCCAACTCCTCAATCAAAGTGTGGATTGAAGCTGCATCAGATTTTTTGGCTTTTCGAATTGTTGCTTTCATAACGGTTAAGCAAAAATAATGGGAGTTTAAACATTATAACATTTTGTTATATTTTATCACATTTTAATGATTATGTGTAAAAAATATAAAATCAGGGGGATCAACCCAACCAAGTGGTGAGGGAGTCAAAAAAATCTTTGGGATTCTCGGCATGTAACCAATGTCCTGCCTTTTTGATGGATGTTATATTGGCCTTTGGAAACAATCGTGTAATATCCTGAAGGTCTGAGTCCGTGTTGATGTAGTTGGAATTTTCCCCCTTCAAAAACAGGGTGGGCTTTACAAATTGTTTATCTGATGCTATGGTGGCGCCGATGCTTTCAGCTGCATTTTTCAGCACAGCAATATTGGGCCGAAGTCCTAATTTTCCTTCCTCAATCCAGTAAAGGTTTTTGAGTAAAAACTGACGGACACCAATTTCAGTGACAAATTTTTCCAGGTGAAGACCAGCAGCAGCCCGTGAAGACAAGACTTTGAAATCCATGGTACTTAAGCCTGCCAATATCTGTTGGTGGTGGGGGGCATAGTATTTGGGTGCAATGTCCACCACGACCAATTTTTCTATGCGATGGGGATGTTGCAGCGCAAAGCTCATGGCTGTTTTCCCTCCCATGGAATGACCCAAAAAAATGGCATCCCCCAAATGGTGAAAATCCATATAGTTTAGTAAATCCTGCACCATTAGCGGATAACTAAACTGATCGCTCCAAAAGCTTCTTCCGTGGTTTCGTGCATCTACTAAATGAATACAATATCCGTTATGCGCTAAATTTTTGGCATGGGTTTTCCAATTGTCACCCATCCCCAAAAAACCGTGCAGGATGATAAAGTTACGGGCGCCAGACCCAATGATATTGGAATGCAATTGGGTCATGAGGAAAGGCGTTGAAGGTATAAGGGTATTACATTTTCAAAACCTAAATAAAGGGACTCACTCACAAGGGCGTGACCAATAGAAACCTCCAGTAGATTGGGAATATTTTGTTTAAAAAAAGCGGTATTTTCCAAATTCAAATCGTGACCTGCATTGATGCCTATTCCTAATTTGTTTGCGACATTGGCGGCAAGAGTATAAGGAGCTACGGCTTTTTCTGGGTCATTTTTAAAGTGGTGGGCATAGGCTTCAGTGTAAAGCTCAATTCTGTCTGTACCTGTATTTTTGGCCCCTTCGACCATTTTTTCAATGGGGTCAACAAAAATGGAGGTTCGAATACCATGGCTATGAAACTCCTGGATGACCTCCATCAGAAAAGCTTTGTGTTTGACGGTATCCCAACCAGCATTTGATGTGATGGCGTCCTCTGCATCTGGCACTAAAGTCACCTGATCTGGTTTGATCTGGGTCACCAAATCAATGAATTTAGGAATGGGATTTCCTTCGATGTTGTACTCCGTTGTCAGTACTGTTGGCAATTTCAGTGCGTCATCGTATCGAATATGCCGCTGATCGGGTCTTGGGTGGACCGTAATCCCCTGGGCACCATAACTTTGTAGGTCTTTGGCTACTTCAAGTAAATTGGGGACATTACCCCCTCGAGAATTTCTCAGCGTGGCTATTTTGTTAATGTTTACACTTAGTTGGGTCATGATTATTTTTTTACCTCACAAAATTAACTACTATTAGTGGCATCTGCTAAATTTCGATGATCAAAAGGCAAGCCCGATAAAGTTTTGTAATTTTACAACTTAACCTTATAGGATGAAAATCGCTATTTTTTGTGCTTTTGATACGCCTGCAACCATAGAATTTGCGAAAGCTACTGTCGCCTATTTGGAAAAAAAAGGGCATGAATTGACAGTGGACCAGCGCTTGATGGATCACTGGTTAGAGAAAGTGAAAGATTTTGAGGCTTTCGATGCTGACGCTACCTTGAGTAAAGACTGCAAATACCTTTTTTCCATTGGTGGAGACGGTACCCTACTGCGATCCATCCCTTTTGTAAAAGATACTGAAATCCCGATTTTAGGCATCAACACAGGTCGCTTGGGTTTCTTAACCAGCCTTCAAAAAGAATCCTTGAATGAGGCATTAGATAAATTTTTTGACGAGAAGTTTAGCTTTATAAAAAGGAGCTTATTGGAAGTGGAGTTGTCCCCGACTTCTGCTGAAGAGATCAAATTTGGTTATGCCCTCAATGAAATCAGTATCAACAGAAAGAATACGACCGCGATGTTGAGCATTGCTACGCAAATAGACCGGGAATACCTGACCACCTATTGGGCAGATGGACTAATCATCGCAACTCCTACAGGTTCAACAGGCTATTCCCTGAGCAGTGGCGGCCCCATACTGACCCCTGAAACCAAAGGGATTGTTCTCAACCCCATTGCCCCCCACAACCTGAACATTAGACCTCTGGTCGTTCCTGAAAAAGCAGAAATACAAATTAGTGTGGAAGGCAGAGGAGAGGACCACCTCCTCTCATTAGACTCCAGGATTTTCACCTTGGCCAATGGCACACAGATCAACATCAGAAAAGCTCCATTTTCTGTGTTTACGGTTGAATTGGAAGGTGATAATTATTTTAAAACACTTAGGGACAAACTTTTTTGGGGTTATGACGCCAGAAACAGGCAATAATTCCTCCATTTATTAGTTTAGAAAGATGGGTACAATTAACTAAAATTATACCCCTACCCTGCTACCCCTAAACTAAAATGAAAAGACTGTGGCTGTATATTGTTATCCTTTGTTTTTCCCTAAATGCCAAAGGGCAGTTTCATGAATTAGGCCCTTTTTTGGGGGCAGGGAATTATATCGGTGACATCGGTTCTACTTTTTTTGTGTATCCAGAAAATCCTGCTTTTGGATTGGTCTATAAATGGAATCGTACTACGCGATATTCCCTCCGAGCGAACGCCATGTTTATGAACATCAAAAAAAGTGATTATTCACCGGTGGACAATGCCCGATTTAACCGACAACTTCGATTTTCAAATTCCATAATGGAATTTTCTGTTGGCACAGAGATTAACTACATAGATTTTAACCTTCACGGCGGGGAGCGATTGTGGAGTCCCTATTTGTTTTTGGGCATAGGATACATCCGTTATGATTTATTTTATCACGATCCCATCACGCTTGAAAATGTTGAATATGGTAAAGGGGGGGAAATAACATTCCCCGCTATCGTAGGGGTAAAAACCAATATATCCCCCTTTGTGGTTTTGGGTCTAGAAATTGGAGCCCGCTATACGTTAACAGACAATCTTGATGGAAGCGCTCCAGAGACCGAGGCAAATGTTCCCAATAATTTAATGTTTGGAAATATGAACAATAATGACTGGTATGTGTTTACAGGTTTAACAATTTCATTTACCTTTGGCGATCTGCCGTGTTATTGTAAAGAATGATGATAAGCGACTCAAAAAATGATATGCCAAAACATCTTGCCATAATTATGGATGGAAACGGTCGTTGGGCTGAAAAAAAAGGTAAAAACAGAATTCAAGGGCACTCCCACGGAGTTAAAGCAGTCCAGAAAGTAGTGGAGGAAGCCGTTCAGCTCAACATACAGTACCTGACGCTTTACGCCTTTTCGACCGAGAACTGGAGCAGGCCCCAGGAAGAAATAGGTGTTTTGATGAAGTTACTGGTGAGTACCTTGAAAAGTGAATTTCAAAAACTTCTCAAGAATCGAATAAAATTAAATGTGATTGGGAACATGCATGAACTTCCTGCCTTTGTCCAGAAAGAGTTGGAATATGTGGTGGAGCACACCCAAGATAACAATGAAATGACTTTGACGTTGGCTTTGAGTTATGGAGGAAGGGAAGAACTTTCCAATGTCTTTAAACAGCTGGCGACCAAAGTTAAAAATAACATAATTTCTCCCGAAAAAATTGACCAATCCATTATTAATGAGCATCTTTATACACAGAATTTGCCAGATGTGGATTTGCTGATTCGTACCAGTGGAGAAAAAAGAATCAGTAACTTTTTGTTGTGGCAGATCGCCTATGCCGAATTATATTTCTCTAAAGTACTTTGGCCTGATTTTACAAAAAAACACTTGCATAAAGCAATAACGAGTTACAAAAAAAGAGAGCGCAGATTTGGAAAGACAAGTAAGCAACTTCTTGGGTAAATTAATACATCCATTTTACAGCTGTCTATGCACCATCATCTTTTTGGGTGCTTTTTCTGTGCATTCACAAAATCTTGATCAATACATTAAGGGAAAGCTCTACACCTTGGATACCATTACTGTTAGCGGTATCAAAACCTTCAGTGATCAAACGGTAATTTCGTACAGCCAATTGCGAAAAGGACAAAAAATCAATATCCCAGGTGATGAAATTAGTAGTGTGATCAGCAAATTGTGGGGTTTACAATTGTTCAGCGACATCAACTTTTACATAACCGAAATCAAAGACGATCGCGTTGCTTTAGAAATAGAAATAGAAGAACTGCCATCGCTGAGCGAGGTAAAAATCAATGGGCTAAAAAAGTCAAAAATTGAGCCACTGATCAATGAGACTGAATTGGAAGCGGGAAAAAAGCTATCGGAAAGCTTCTTGACCAATACCAAGAACTACATTGTCAATAAATTCCAAAAAGACGGTTACCTCAACACCAAAGTGGTTTTAAATACCATAAAAGACACCACCAGTGCCAATACTTTTAAAATGGTCGTTAATGTCGATTTGGGGGAAAGGGTAAAAATTAGTGAAATTAACTTTGTAGGAAATGAAGTTTTTAGCGATAAAAAACTACGCTCAAAACTTAAAAAAACCAAAAAGAAGTTTCCTTTGCGATTCTGGAAAAAATCGAAATTTATAGAAGAAGAATTTAGCGAGGATCGGCAAAATCTATTAGATTTTTACAAAGAAAAAGGATACAGAGACGCCAGAATAAAAAAAGATACCTTGATCAAAGACGGCGACAACGCCATTACCCTCAACTTTGATTTGGAGGAGGGGAACCGGTATTACTTTGGTGACATCACCTTTTTGGGGAATTCTGTTTTCAATGACTATCAACTGAGCCAAGTTTTGGGCCTCCAAAAAGGAGATCCCTATGATGGTGTTTTACTGAAAAAACGGATTCAGGATCAGAAACCAGATGCCAACGACCTCACCAACCTCTACCAAAATAACGGTTACTTATTTTCAAATATCAATGCTGTTGAGATAAGTGCTGAAAATGATACCATCAATTTTGAAATTAGGGTTACTGAAGGAAAACTCGCCAGCTTTAATAAAATATCGGTTAAGGGTAATACCAAAACCAACGATCATGTAATCTACAGGGAGCTGAGAACCAAACCAGGTGAGTTGTATAGTAAAGATATGGTAGTAAGAACTGTAAGGGAGCTGGGGCAACTGGGCTTTTTTGATGCTGAAAACATCAATCCCGATTTTAAAAATGTTGACTCTAATGCAGGAACCGTTGATATTGAATACGGGTTGACCGAAGCTGGTGCCAGCCAAATTGAGCTCCAAGGGGGTTATGGTGGCGGTGGTTTTATCGGTACCCTGGGGCTTTCGTTCAATAACTTTTCGCTTAAAAATATTTTCGATTTAGACACCTACAAACCCCTACCTATGGGCGATGGGCAGAGTTTGAGTTTAAGGCTTCAGGCCAGCCAGTTTTACAGCACCTACAGTTTTAGTTTTGCAGAACCCTGGTTGGGCGGAAGGCAACCGGTACAGTTTTCAACCTCTTTTTCACATACCATTCAATACCGTTATGATTTTCTTACTGCGCGGGCAGATAAAAGTCAATATTTTCAAATCAGTGGATTGTCGTTGGGGCTCGCAAAGCGCCTAAAAGTTCCTGATGATTTTTTCACGCTCTCCCAATCCATTGGATACCAATACTACGACTTGAACAATTATTATACCGGGCTCTTTACCTTTGGTGATGGGAGTGCCAACAACTTGAGTTATACCGTAGCGTTATCGAGAAACAACACCTTTACCAATCCCATTTTTCCTGTAGGGGGCTCAAAGTTTACCCTTAGTGGAAAATTCACACCTCCCTATTCATTGATCAATGGAACAGATTTCAGCAATCTGGAAGGTCAAAAAGAATTTCAATTGTCCAATGGCGAGCCCGATACGGCAAAAATAGACCAAGAAAAATTCCGCTGGTTGGAGTACTACAAAGTAAAATTTAGCGGAGAATGGTACTCTACCATTATTGGCAAACTGGTACTGAAAGCCCAAACAGATTTTGGTTTTATCGGCGCTTATAATCAAGATCGGGGTAATATTCCTTTTGAAAGGTTTTATCTTGGAGGGGATGGAATGCAAGGTTATGCCTTGGACGGAAGAGAGAACATAGCCCTTAGAGGTTATAAAAATCAGGCACTTTCCAGCCGGGACGGATCTTTGCTGTACAACAAGTTTACCATGGAATTGCGTTATCCCATAACCCTCAAACCCAGTGCATCGATATTTGCACTTTCATTTTTGGAATCGGGGAATGGATATGACAGTTTTAGGGATTTCAACCCCTTTAATTCAAAACGATCCGCTGGATTTGGTGTTAGAATTTTTATGCCTGCTTTTGGATTACTGGGGATAGATTTTGGACACGGTTTCGACAATCCCAACCCCAATATCCAACAACCTAACGGATGGGAAACCCACTTTGTCATAGGACAGCAGTTTTGATTATTCTAACAACCCACTGACTAAAATAAACTCTGTAATATTTCGTTAATAAGGTAGAGCTTATAAAATTTGACCTTTTTAACCTCGATTAAAATGAACAAAAGAAACCTACTATTAACACTTCTGTTTTGTGTATTGTCTTTGGGAATATTCGCACAGCGTGGTGCGCGGATCGCCTACATCGATATGGATGTTATTTTAAGTCAAAACAAAGAGTTCAGCACCGCCAATCAGTTACTGGATGAGAAAATCTCCCAGTGGAAAAAGGAAATTGAACTTAAAAAAACACAGCTCAAACGCATCGAAGATGAGTTTGCCGTTGAAAAAGTTTTATTAACCCCAGAACTCATCGCAGACCGAGAGCTTGAAATAAGAGACTTTGCCGCAGAGGTTATCCTTCTTCAAGAACAAAGATTTGGCCCAAATGGTGATATGATGATTCAAAAAAATCAGCTGCTAAAACCAGTCCAAGACCAAGTGCTCAGCATCGTTCAAGACATTGCTAAAGAAAGAAAATACGACTTTGTCTTCGACCGATCTTCTGATATAATTATGTTGTATTCGGCAAAAAATTACGATATTAGCGACTTGGTTCTGCGAAAGATACAAGTTCAAGAAAGGATCAAAGAAAGAAAAGAAAAAATAAATTCCTCTAAAAAGGTTTTAGACGGATTAAGTGATTAAAAACAAATACCACTCTAATGAAAACGATCAAAAAAATCTTGTTACCCCTATTTTTTTTGTTGGCACCTTTTGCTGTTGTAAATGCCCAGGCTAAAGTTGCTCACATTGAAGTTCAGAAGTTAATTAGTGAAATGCCGGAGGTGATTGCCGCGCAAAAAGAATTAAAAAAACTCGAAGATTCTTATACTGTAGAATTGGAAAACACCTACAAGGAGTTCCAAACCAAAGCACAGGACTATGCTGCTGTTGCTGCCAACCAAACTGAAATTACAAACGAAGCCCGACGAAAAGAGTTGGAAAGCATGCAAAAAAATATTCAAGAATTTCAGCAAACCGTTTCTCAGGATTTACAGAAGAAATCCGTAGACATGATGCAACCTCTAATTGAAAAAGCCAAAGAGGCCATCGATAGGGTAGCATCCAATATGGGCTACGATTATGTGCTTGATTCTTCTAATGGAGGAAGTGTTATCATTGCCAAGGGCAAAGACATCATGGCGGAAGTAAAAAAAGAATTAGGATTTTAACCCCCCTGCACAGAACAATTTACAAACTCCCTTTACAGGGAGTTTTTTTTTACCCTACTTGAACCAAGCAGCGTATTGCATATAATTTTTTGCGATACGTTCAATTTCTCCCTTTTGCAGTTTGGGACTGATATCTTTGATTTTCTTGGCTGGAATGCCTGCAAAAATACTGCCCTCGGGAACCCTCGTATTTTTGGGCAAAACACTCCCCGCAGCAATAATCGAATTTGACTCCACAATACTGTCATCCATAATGATACTTCCCATACCAACCAGTACCTTGTCTTTTATGGTACATCCATGAACAATGGCGTTGTGCCCTATAGAAACATCGTCACCGATATGGGTGGCGGACTGTTCATAGGTACCGTGAATCACTGCACCATCTTGAATATTGACGCGGTTTCCGATATAAATACCATTTACATCCCCCCTGACCACTGCTTGATACCAAACGGAACAATCGTCTCCCATTATGACCTCGCCAATAAGGGTGGCATTCTCGGCAAAAAAACAATTATTACCGTGTTTGGGAGTAAAACCTCTTACCGATTTGATCAACATATTTTTCGCTTTATGCTCTAAAATATAAAAATGATTCTTAAGAACCTTGGGTTTCTTATTTTAGGAGTAGTTTTTACTAAATTTGTAAAAAAAAATGAACGACACCCGCGTAATCGCCAGCTGTAAAAAAGGCGCCTCTATCGCCAAATTTAGTATCAGCCCACCTTTGAATATTTCCACTTCAAAAACCTATATCAATATTGATCAAGCAGCCAGTGCCCCATTGGTAAAACAACTTTTTTACCTTCCTTTTGTTAAAAAGGTGGGGTTAGAAAACAGTACCCTGATCGTTGAGCGATTCGATATTTTAGAGTGGGAAGAAGTAATCGAAGAGGTTGCTAAACAGATTGAAGATTACTTAAATGAGGGTGGTGTGGTGCTTGAAGAGGAGAAAAAAATCACAAAAACCCCCATCACAGTATATGCAGAAAGCACACCAAACCCCTCAGCGATGAAGTTTGTAGCCAATAAAAAGATTACTGAACAAACCATTTCTTTTGAGAATGTAGATGCTGCCAATGATGCCCCTCTGGCAAAAGCAATTTTTAATTTTCCTTTCGTCAAAGAGGTTTTTATGGATGAAAACTATATATCTATCTCTAAAAATGAAACGGTTGAATGGGAGGAAGTAGTTATGGAAATAAGAGAATTTATAAAATCTTATTTAGAAGAAGCAAAAACCATTTTAGGGGATTCCTATACAAAAGCCAGGGGCGCTTCCTCCACTACCTCCAATGCAGCATTGACGGATACCGAAAATGAAATTGTAAAAATTTTAGAGGAGTATGTAAAGCCTGCCGTCGCCTCTGATGGTGGAAATATAATTTTCGATTCCTATGAAGATACCGAAAAAAGTGTCAAGGTAGTGCTTCAGGGTGCGTGCAGCGGTTGCCCGTCCTCTACGTTTACTTTAAAAAATGGTATTGAAAATATACTCAAAGAGATGTTGCCCGGTAAAGTTGAGAAAGTAGAGGCGGTAAACGGTTAAATCAAACTCCTTTTTTCTTGGCTGTAGTATAAAAGTCTTTGAGGTAGAAGGGTTCGAAATAGGCCACATCTTCAAATTCTTTTTTTTGATAGGACTGCCAAGCCAGTCCAACCATCTCCTGAGCTGAAGGATAACCGATATCTGTGCGGTACTGAATATGAGGTGCAACAAGTTCCTTTTGGCACTTTAACGCTCCCTCTCCCATAAATATCCATGGAATATCATTGGGCAATGCCTCAAAACTGTTTGAGGTAATGACTTCATTAAAAGTAGGTTTTACAAGCTGTTTATATTCATCCAGCACCATTACATAGACTTCCATTCTCCGGGCATCAAACATGGGAAACAACAAAGCCTTTTCAAGCGCACTGTACTTTTCAGCAAGGATCTGAAGAGAATTGATCCCTATCAAAGGTAGCTCTAAGGCAAAGCAAATTCCTTTTGCTGCAGCCACTCCAATTCTTAGCCCTGTATAGGAACCTGGTCCTTTACTTACGGCAACTGCATCAAGTGCCTCCATCTCAATATTGGCTTCTTGTAACGCCTTTTGGATAAAAACGTGTAGCTGTTCACTGTGACTAAAGTTCTCTGCATAAAGTTCCTTCAAGGCGACCAGTGATCCCGACTTGCCAATCGCAACAGAACAGTTCTTGGTTGCTGTTTCTATGTGCAGTATATAACTCACCTCACAAAAGTAAAAAATCGAATGTTTCCAAGGTCAACTGGTTTTGAAAAACCCTAAAGAGAAATGGTAATTCCAAAGTAGAACTCTAAAACTTTTATTTTAAAAATATAATCGAATTTGGCACGAACCACATCGGAAGCAGCAGTTTCGTAGCGTTGTTTGATCTGACTAAAATCGAAGGTATTCATCACCCCTGCTTCGTATCGATTGATAGCGTCTTCGTAGGCTCTTTTTCGGGCCAATACTGTCTTCTCGGCAGCTTCATAAAATTTAAATGCCCCCTGAGCATCGTTAAAGGCCTGATTAATGGTGGTTTCCAGATTGAGCTTATCCTGCTCAAATTGGTTTTGAGACCGAAGTAAATTAACTCTTGATCGCTCCACATTATTGCGCGCCGAATTACCGTTAAAAATGGGAATGTTTATGCGCAAACCAATGTTGTGACCTGCATTCCTATCAAATTGGGTTCCAAAAGGAATGGGGCCCACCACGTCAGTCCCCTCTACGGTCCTTAGAACTTGATCTCTGGTGGTGGAAACAAATCCAATGGGCACCTCGCTAAAAGCGCCGTTGCCAATAAGGCGGTCAGCGTAAGAGACCCGTGTGTTGTACCCATAATATGCGGAGAGACTGGGCTGTAAAGATCCCTTTGCCAAATCTATATCGCGTTCTGCAATGGAAATATTGGTAATGGAAAGTTTAATATCGTTTCTGTGGGTCAGTGCCTTTTCAAATATATCCTTGGGCTTTTGAAAAAGAATCTGCCCCATGGGCGCATCAATATCCATCGTCACCACATCAAAGTTTTCGTAATCAGTGATGAGGAGCATTTGCGCCAGGTTGATTTTCGAAAGTCTTAAATTATTTTCTGCAAGAATAACGGATTGTTCCTGGGCTGCGATGGTCGCTTCTATTTCTAATAAATCGTATTTGACCATGGTCCCCGCCTCAATCATTTGTTGGGTGCGCTCAGCATCTTGTTGACTGATTTCAAGCTGTGCTTTTTGAACTGCGAGGATTTCGATGTTAAAAAGTATCTGGAGATAGGCATTAGCAACCATCAACTGGACATCATCTTTCATGTCCTCTAATTGATACTGACTGGCCAACAGGGATAAGTTGGCCCTGTGCAATTGATTAAAATTCCGAAATCCATTGAATATATTCATATTCACACTGGCCCCCATCGAAGTAAATTGTGTGGTTTGATTTTCTAAAGTTCCACGGGTTATATCTTGGTTTAAACCAATATTCCAAGAGTGACTGGCTTGGGCGTTTACCGAGGGTAAAAAAATCCCCTTGGCATCGCTTTTGTTTATCTCAGCGTCTTGATAGCGGAGTTCACTCTGCTTGATGGTTATATTTTTTTCCAATGCCATGGCGACACATTCCATGAGGGTCATGGGTTGCTTTTGGGCCAATGCCAGTTGACCAAAAATTAGCATCCCTAAATAAAAGAACCGGTTTCGTTTCATAGGTGGTAACATTAATTATTGGATTCCTCTTCTTCTCCGATTTTTATGGGCTCGGTCTTGTTCCAAACTTTTATCTCATCCTCCATTTCTATCCCCGATATGACCTCTACATTAATTCCGTCTGAAATCCCTACCTCAATGTCTTTTCTTTCAAATTCGCCTGCATCATTTTTTATCTCTACATAGGGATCATTGGTAACTTTATCAAATTGCAATAAAGCCTCTGAAATGGCCATTATACTGTCTTTTTTTTCCAATACTAAAGAGGCGTTAGCACTGTACCCCGCCCTGATAAATACAGAATCATTTAAATAAACATCCCCTTCAATTTTGAATTGAACCGTTCCATCCTCTTCATTTCCTTTGGGGGCTATAAACTTTAATTGTGCATCAAAAGATTCATCTTCTATGGCACCCAAAGTAACTTTTAAGGGCATCCCAATGATCAATTTAGCCACTTCTGCCTCGTCCACTTTACCTTCAAATATCATTTTATTCAAATCCGCCACCGTTGCAATGGTCGTTCCCGCATTGAAAGTATTACTTTCAATAACCTGGTCTCCCTCCTTTATGGGAATTTCTAAAACGGTCCCAGGAACGGTTGCCCGAATATTGGTATTGGCAATAGAGGAGCCCCCCGCAGATCCTAATTTGATGATCTGAAGATCAGTTCTTGCGTTTTCAACATTTTGCTGGGCTTGATCATAATTCAATTTAGCATTGTCATACTCCCTTTGGGATATGATTTCCTTCTTGAAAAGCGTTTCGTTTCTTTTGAATTCCACCTCTGCATTTTTCAATAAGATCAATGTATTGGAAAGTCTTCCTTTAGCAGAATTCAACGCCTGTTCATTGGGAACCACCTTAACCTTGGCAAGCAGATCCCCATTGGAGACCAAATCTCCCTCTTCAACATACAGCTCCTCAATAATTCCAGAAATCTGTGGTTTTATTTCGACCTCATCCTCAGGAATTACTTTTCCTGTCACCACTGTTTTCTTTTCAATATTTTGAATTGAGGCCACCTGAACATCATATTCTATTAATGTTTTACTGTTGGTTTTAACAAAATAAAGCGTGGCGAAAATGGCTCCTAAAACCAATATTCCTATGGCAAAATATTTTAATATTTTCATGTTATAATGTTTTAATTATTCTTCTCTAAGTGCGTCTATGGGTTTTATACTCACCGCCCTTTGGGCAGGTATTAATCCGATTAGGGTTCCCAAGGCCACCATAGTGATCAAAGCACCAATAACGTAGGGTATGGGTACAGTGGGGTTGGTGTAGGGATAATCGGTGATTCCTCGGGTCATAAAATTGATAATGGCCAGCACTCCAGCGCCCAGGATAATACCGATGATTCCTGCAATGGTGGTTAAAAAAACCGATTCTAATAAAATTTGTGTTCTGACTTCTCCTGGTGTGGCTCCCAATGCACGCCGCACGCCCAACTCCTTAGTGCGTTCTTTTACGGATATCAACAAAATATTCCCGATTCCAATTACACCTGCCAAAATCGTAGCCAACCCCACCACCAGCGACAAAAAAGTCATTCCGTTGGCAAAACCGCTGATGCGGTTGAATAACTCACCAATATTGAAGGATCCTATTGCACGTTCGTCCTCAGGGGCTATTCTATGAATTTTCTTTAAAACGGCTTTTACCTTTTTTTCTACAGCAACAACATCGGCATCGGGATAAGCAGCGATGGTAAACCAGTCCAATTTATCTCCAGTATTGTATAAATTTCTAAAAGTATTGAAGGGAATAAAAATATCCCCGTCAGTTTCAAAACCACCCCCTTCGATGTACTTGTGGACCCCAATTACTTGAAAAAAAACATTGTTGATCCTTATGTATTTACCCACAGGTTCTTCGTCTTCTTCAAAGAGTTCCTCTTTGGTTCGTTCGCCAATCACGCAAACTTTTCTCTCGTTTTTTTGATCTTGCTCATTGATGAATCGACCTCCTTTGTATATTTTTTTGGTGGATATTTTGGTGTATTCTGGGAAGTCTCCATAAATATTATAGGTGGAGGATTTATCTTTGAAAACGACACTTGCAGGGGGACTGCCTCCAAAAACACCGCGAGCACTTCTTGGAGCTATATATTTAATTTCGGGAATCTGCATCTTCAAATCATTGACATTGGAGATTGTAAACCGTGGATTCCTGCCCACTTTAAAACCTGCGTAGGGGACACTGGTCCTTTGCGGCCAGACGAACATAGAGTTCATGGCCATGTCCTGAAATTCACGTTCAAATCCATTGTCGAGTCCCTTGGCGGCTCCCGCGAGGGTGATGTAAATAAATATCCCCCACAAAACCCCGATCACAGTAATTATGGTACGCGTTTTGTTTTTGGCAATAGAACCAAATATTTCTTGCCAGGTATCGAAGTCGAATAATACTTTGAGGCTATTCATCTCGTAAAGCAACTATAGGTTTTATGCTCGCGGCCCTTTTTGCCGGAATATACCCTGCTATGGCCCCAAACACAATCAGTAAAAACGTGGCCACAAAAGCAGTACTGTTTTCGATGTAAGGATCGATAATAAAAAAACGCTCTAAGCGATCGCCCATATTACTCAAAAGCGCTATCCCTAAGATCATTCCAAAAATCCCCGATAAGGCAGTGATAAAAATAGACTCTTGGAGTACCATACCGATAACACTTTTTGGGGTAGCGCCAAGGGCTTTTCGGATACCCAATTCCTTGGTGCGTTCTTTGACAACAAAAACCATGATATTGGAAATCCCAATGATCCCTGCTATCAAGGTTCCTATGCCTACAAAAGCAACAATTAACTGTAAGACACTGGCAAATTGTTGATTTTGACGAATTTGATCGGCTACGTTTCGGATGTATATTCCATTATTGTCGCGCGGGTCGATGGCTTTTTTATTTTTAAAAAATTGGCGCAATTGTTTTTCAAACAACAAACTGGTTTTGTAACCCATTTCGGGACGAAAACTCACGATAATTGAACTTATTTTATCATTATTTTTTTCGATTAACTGTCGGGTGGTATAGGGCATGTAAATGATTCGTTCCTCCCGATCTCCACTTTGATCCTGAAAAATACCTATCACTTTAAAAGCACTGGGGCCCATTTCTAAATATTTTCCTATAGGATCTTCCTCTTTAAAAAGATCCTTGGCGACCAACCGCCCGATGACGATATTTTTAGTTTTATTCAATATATCATCTTGGTTGATGTACCGTCCTTGCATGATGACTGTTTTTTCAATCGACTGGTGTCCAGGAGCAACCCCTCTGAAAGAGTAATTATTGGATTCCCCTTTGTATTTGACCTTAGCACTCCGGTTGATTCTGGGCGTGATATCCTCCAAGAAAAACTTAAAGTTGTCTTGGATGTCTTTAAGGTCGCTGTTGTCAAATTCTATTCTTCTGTTGGCTTTAAAACCTCGATAGGGCTTGGAAGTCTTCCCCGGTGAAATCCAAAGGGTATTGGTGGCATCATCTAAGAAAAACTGCTTAAAGCTATTTTTCAACCCATTGCCAAAACCAAATAATACAATAAAAATAAAAATCCCCAGTGCAACGGTAAAACCCGAAAGAACAGTTCTGAGCCTATTTTTACGAATCGTTTGGAATATCTCTTGCCAGCGGTCTCTACTAAACATGGGTTGGAACAATCACTTGTTTTACTTTTTCATCTTTTACAATAACCCCATCTTTGAGGGTCACCACGCGCTTACACATTTGGGCAATGTCCAATTCGTGTGTCACCACCAAAATGGTCTTTCCTTCATTATTAATTTGTTGGATCAAAGCCATTACCTCCATTGAGGTTTTAGAATCTAAGGCTCCAGTGGGCTCATCAGCCAAGAGCACTTTTGGCTGCGAAGCCAATGCTCTTGCTATGGCTACCCTCTGTTTTTGTCCTCCAGAAAGTTCGCTGGGCAGGTGGGAAGCCCATTCTTTTAAACCTACCTTTTCTAGGTATTCAAGTGCTTTCTCTTGTCTTATTTTTCTTCCTAAACCCTGATAGTATAGTGGTAAGGAGACGTTTTCAAGGGCAGTTTTATAATTGATAAGGTTAAAGGATTGAAAGACAAAACCGAGAAACTTATTGCGATAATTTGCAGCTGTAGTTTCGTTTAAATTTTTGATCATTACATTGTCTAATCTGTACTCTCCTTCATCCAGCAGGTCCAGCATCCCCAATATATTTAGTAAAGTGGACTTTCCAGAACCCGACGATCCCATAATGGCCACCAGCTCTCCTTCACCCACCTCTATATCAATACCTTTCAGTACATGTAGGGAACTGTCTCCCATTTTATAGGATTTGTGAAGATTTTTTATGCTTATCATGAAAATTTATTTGGGGACAAAAATAAAGTTTGCCTACTTATGGAACGTAATTCAATTAGAATAATTGTATTATTTAAAAAAGTTATTTTTTGAGCAATTTATAAACCTGATATCCCACAAAAGCAACCAACAAATAGGGAATTGCCATCAAATATACAATACCATTGTTTATTCCTTTGGCTGTTTCTTTGGCCTCTCCAGATTCTAAAACTGCCCTACACATCGAGCATTGTCCATAGGTCTCTGGTAACAGCAGAAAGAAAAATAATAGGAGCCACAGAATACGCATGATATTAGTAGTATGGGGAAATCATTAGGTATACCACCACCCCAGTTACTGCAATGTACAACCAAATGGGAAAGGTGATTACGGAAATCTTTTTGTGATCGGCAAATCTTTTTGCTATGGCCCTTACATAGGTAATCAGTACCATGGGAATGATCCCTACGGACAAGAGTATGTGAGAGATCAAGATAAAATAATAGACTTGTCTTACAATCCCCTCTCCACCGAATGGGGTTGGATCAGCGGTCATGTGATAGGCCACATACATCACCAAAAAAACCAATGAAAGTGCAATGGCAATTTTCATTAATTTTTCGTGCAGCTTAATATTTTTTTGGCGAATGGCCACATAGGCGATCACCAATATCAGTGCTGTTAACGCATTTATACCAGCGTAAATTGGCGGTAAAAAATCTAAAGGAGCGACATTGGGTAGGCGCACCGTAAAAAGAATGGCCACGACAACAGGAATCAATACAGACACCACAGTGATGAGTTTACCATAACTTTTAGGGGCACCGTTCTCCATATGACTTTTCATGCTCAAATTTTATTCTTTTAACAGTAGCGCGACATCTTCCAATAACATATCTACCCCTTGCTGTTCTTGGTCCTCACGGTCCAATCCGGAGTAATAGACGATTGGATTTTCAAATTGATCGACGCGAGAGCGAATGTAGCCCCGTTTATCGATCAGTGCAAAATATCCCTGGTGTTCAAAACCACCAGCAACAGCAGGGTTTATACCTGCAAAGATACTAAATCCTGAATTGGCCAGTTCATATACATTGGATTTCTTATCGGTTAAAAAATGCCAGTTTTGAGATTTGACATTATAATCTTCAGCATATTTTTTTAAGACATGAGGCTGGTCATTTTCAGGGTCTATGGTAAAAGAAGCAATGCCGAAGTCGGCTCTTGCCCCAAATTGGTCGTCCAAAATCTTCATGTTCTTGTTCATAATCGGACAAATGGTGGGACATCGGGTAAAGAAAAATTCAACCAAGAAAACTTTCCCTACAAAATCTTCGTTGCTGATCATTAAACTGTCTTGATTCAGCATTAAAAAAGAAGGTACTTTTTTAGCCTCTCCATTCAGTTTTATGTAGGCCAAGGGTTTTGCAGGAACGGAGCGGTTGCTTTCCACCTGAGTTTTATTGGCTATTCTGTCTGCGATCTTGGGGACAAATAGCACCCCAAAAATGATGACAATAAGGATCAGGCCTAAATAGCGAAAACGATTCATTAAATTAATTGTCGGTATTGTTATACTTTTTCAGTGCCCTCCTGTATTCGGCCAGAATGACTTTGATATCATCAACCATTTTATTGTTGATCTCGGCTACCGACTGGGCATTGTACCCGAAAAGCGTTCCTACCTTTTCGTCGTCGTCACGTCCACGGAGGTTGCGTTCTTTATCTATAATAAAAACGTAGGGAAGACTGTTTTTTTCGGTAAGTGAAAGTGGTGTGTCAAGACTCTCGAAGAGCGCAGCAATTTCGTCATCACTACCAAAAACAAAACGCCATTTGACCAAGTCGGTTCCCACTCCTGCCTTGAGTTCATTTTTGAGTTCATTTACTTGCGTTTGTCGTCCATTTTTGACGACCATCACAAACTGAAAATCTTTAAACTGGTAAAAACGTTTGTATATTTTTTGATTTAAATTTAGCGCGTCCCCTTTTTTATTGATCAGGTCTTCTCCCCAAAAACCCAATACTGTAATGCGTCTGTCCAATTGCACGGGTTCTCCGTTTAAGGTTTCCCATTGACTCAATTCGTCAACATCAGGGGTCAAGGTGGGCAAGAGTGCAAAATTGTTCTTGCCAGAGGCAAAAAAAAGATAGATGACGATGGGAAAAATAAAAAGAACTGAAAGGACAGCATATTTTTTAAAGACTTTGCTCATAAAAAAGTGTCCTTAAAATATTAAAAATTCCAGCTCACAAAACCACTGCTCATTACGTCAAAAATATAATCAGCTTCGAGTACTAAAATAAAAATGAGATAGGGAATGAGAATGATGAGGGGGAGTACAATCGCTCCTTTGAGACTTCCTCTCTCGTCTCTGACGTGCATAAAATCCCAAGCGATATAGTATGCTTTTACCAGCGTTAAGATGATAAAAATCCAGTTGAGTAATTTCATACTCAGAAAATAATTCATCAATATTTGGGGTTTAATGATCCCCAAAACCACCTCTATGGTAGTAACGATTGATAAGAATATAAGAACACCCCAAATTTTTTGAACATTGGATTTGAACTTTAACAGTCCTCTAAAAATCGCAAGTTTATGAGCTCCTTCAGCCATCAGTAATAATTTTTTATGTTAAACGAGATAGAAAAATGTAAAAACAAATACCCATACTAAATCGACGAAATGCCAATACAAACCTACTTTTTCAACCATTTCGTAATGGCCTCTTTTTTCATAGGTTCCTACAATGACATTAAAGAAAATGATCATGTTGATCACTACTCCAGAAAAAACGTGGAATCCGTGAAAACCAGTTATAAAGAAGAAGAAATCGGCAAACAATCTGTTTCCATATTCATTGTGGACCAGGTTGGCCCCTTCGACTACCTCAACAGCATTCTCAATTTTGTCCAGGGAATCCTCACGAGAGAGGACAATTTTGTGTCCAAACTCATCGAGTTTTTCACTTCGTATTACTAAGTTATTGTTTCCTTCAAAACCTTTGACAACCTCGGCCAGAGAATAGGAGGGTAAAGATCCTTCGGTTTCATACCAAATTCCGTTGCTGGCTTTGTGCGCACTGCGTTCTGTAGGAATAGAAACGGCGAAATCAGCAATGGCGACTCTTTTTCCATCCTCTGCATTGACAAACTGAAGGATTTGTCCCCCTTTTGTTTCTAATGCACCATATTCTCCTTTGATGAAATTTTTCCATTCCCAGGCCTGAGAACCTACAAAAACAGCACCCCCAATAATGGTCAGCAGCATGTAAAAGGTCACTTTGGACTTGTTCATATGATGGCCAGCATCCACGGCCAATACCATAGTAACAGAGGAGAAAATCAAAATAAAGGTCATCAATGCCACATAGTACATGGGAGCATCTACTCCGTGTAAAAAAGGAAAGTGGGTAAATACCTCATCGGCAATGGGCCAAGAGTCAATATTTTTAAACCGAGAAAAACCGTAGGAAACCAAAAATCCAGAAAAGGTAAGTGCATCGGAGACGATAAAAAACCACATCATCAATTTACCATAACTGGCATTGAGCGGGCGCTGGCCTCCAGACCACAGATTGGCCTCTTTTTCAGCTGCAGTTAATTCCATAAAGTCAAATTCAAATTAGTATTAACAAATTTATATATTTTACCGATAAAGGAGAACAAATACATACAAATAAATCCACAAGACATCCAGAAAGTGCCAGAACAGATGTGCCATTTCAAAACCCAATGTATTGGAGCCCGTATACCGTCCTTTTAACAAGCGGTAATAAACCACAAGTAAGACAATTATTCCTGCGAATAAATGGGCCAAGTGTAATAAAACCAAGACGTACAAAAAGGAGGTTGTAATTGAACTCTCTGCCCCAGTGAAATAATAACCTTGGGCTATGATATCCCCAAATCCTTTAAATTGAAAATATATAAAGGAAATTGCCAAAACAAAAGTGGTGAGGACCAAGGTTTTGGCACGGCTGAGCTGTTGGGACATTAAGGCTTTTTTGGCCATGTAAAAAGTCATGCTGCTCAAAAAAATAATTACCGTACTGATGGCGAAAGCAGAGGGCATTTGAAACTGTGATAGCCAATCGGCTCGGGTGCTGCTCACCACGTAGGCACTGGTCAGTCCAGCAAAAGTCATTGCCATACTGATCATTCCCACCCACAGCATCATTTTTTTAGCCTTGTTGTGCTTAATTTCTAATT
>JAKMDI010000018.1 GCA_022428005.1 Flavobacteriaceae bacterium | reverse complement strand
TCAGTGATCCAGTATCCCCAATTTTTATAGGGAAGTTGCCTACGGCAACAGAGCCCAGCGTGTGGAGGGATATTAAAGTGTATAACAACCATGCCTTTATTGTAAGTGAGGCACCCAATCACGGAATTCAAGTTTTTGATCTTACCCGTTTGAGAGGGCTACAGTCAGCGCAAACTTTTGACGCCGACCGGGTCATTAATCCTGTACCTACCGCACACAATATGGTGGTAAACCAAGACAGTGGCTACGGCTATGTGGTGGGAACCGATTTGAATGGTATATATGCAGGAGGAGTATACTTCCTCAATCTCAATAATCTTCAGGGAGCCATTTCGGAGGGAGGATTTGCTGACGCTGGCTACAGTCACGATGCTCAGGTCGTCACCTACAGCGGCCCCGATCCAGACTATCAGGGAAGAGAAATATTCTTGGGATCCAATGAGGATAGGCTCGTAATCCTGGATGTTACCGATAAACAAAACCCGAGGACCATTGGCCAAATAACCTATCAAAACACCTTCTATACCCATCAAGGGTGGTTCGATAAAACCCAAAAATATTTTATCATCGGGGATGAATTAGATGAATTCAATACAGGGATCAAAACCCGATCATTGATTTTTGACCTCACGGATTTAGACCACCCAAAACTGCACTTTTCTTATTATGGCCCCACGAATGCTATTGATCACAATGGCTATGTTATGAGTGATTTATTCTACTTGGCCAACTACACTGCAGGCGTTAGGGTCATCGCAATTGATGACTTGGAAAATAAAAACATGGATGAAATTGGATTTTTTGACACCTATCCAGAAAATAATACCACTACTTTTAACGGAGCGTGGAATGTTTATCCCTTTTTTGAAAGTGGTGTGATTGCCATAAGTGACATCAATAGGGGTTTATTTCTCATTCAAAAATCCCCTCAATAATTTTGAAAAAAGTATTTATTATTATCGTCACCTCGCTCTGCATTGGTTGTTTTCCTGAGCCCAATACAACCCTAACCCCAACGACTCTTTTCTCTGGTATTTTGTCCCATGTTTCCTTAATCGGGGGCAGTGAAGACGAGCATGCCCGGCAGGTCATAGAACTTCGAGATGGAGGAATTGCCATCGTGGGAAGTACCCAGAGCCATGATGGAGATTTTAGGGATCGCACCTCGGATGACTGGGATTTATTTTTGCTTAAAATGGACCAACAAGGCAATGTGAATTGGCAGAAAAACTATGGTGGGAGTGGCGACGATTTTGGATATTCATTAGTAGAAACAGAAGAAGGGGGGTTTGTATTGTTGGGCTACAGCAACAGCCAAGACGGTGATGTTCCCCCCACCAATGGTTTTCACGACAACTGGATTATCAAAGTGGATGCAGGGGGTAATTTGCTTTGGAAAAAAACATTTGGCTTTTCTGGTCACGACCACGCTTACAAGGTGATCTCCACTCAAGATGGCGGCTACTTTTTCAATGGATTTTTGGATGTGACCGCCTCCAATGGAGCGGGAAATTCTGGCGGGACACTTAGGGCAAATCGGCATGGGGTAGGAGAATTTTGGTGCCACAAATTAGATGCACAAGGTAATGTGGAATGGCAGCGGTATTTTGGTGGAACCAATAACGACCGCTCCTATGATGCTGTTCAAACAAAAGAGGGTAACTTTTTGGTAGTGGGCACCTCAGAAAGTTCAGATGTCGAAGTGACCCAGCCCAAAGGAAGTTACGACATTTGGGTGGTGATGATTTCCCCTTCTGGGGCCTTGCTATGGGAAAATTCATATGGAGGCAGTTTGGTAGATGGAGCATCGGGGGTGATTCAGGATTCCCAAGGAAACTTTAGAATTATTGGGAATACTTTTAGCAACGATAAACAAGCACGAGAAAATAAGGGCCTGTCGGATGCTTGGCAAATCGTGATCGATCAATCGGGAAAATTAATGGCAAGTCATCACTACGGCGGTAGCGAATTCGACACGGGCACGGCCATTGGGGAGCAGGAGCATGGTGGAGTTTTTATTACAGGTCACTCCCGCAGTGCTGATGGAGATTTTACTGCTGACGCAGGAGAAAACGACTTGTTTTTGATGCACATTCTCCCTGGGGACATACGAGCAAAGGCCCTTTCTTTGGGAGGCGACAACGATGATTTTGCTTATGACCTTTTGATTCACAGTTCTGGAAGTGTATTTGTGGTAGGTCAAACCTACAGCAGTGTTATCCACGATCAACAAAACCGTGGCAAAGGGGATATATTGTTTACGCGATGGCGCTAAAAATTCCCAATTGAGCCATAATCAGAATTGATAGTAAAAGCCCCATTTTATATGGAAATACGCTATATTTGTAATGATTTTAAATAAAAATTGTTTCAAATGATCAAGGTGTCGTTTAATGCACAAAAAAAAGTGTCTCAGCTGATGCAAGAAGAGGGCTTCAACCCCCACAAAGATTTCGTCCGCGTGGGCGTTAAAAGCGGTGGCTGTTCTGGCCTTTCCTACGACCTTAGTTTTGACAGCACCAAATCAGAACAAGATCGTTTATTTGAAGACAATGCGGTGAAAATTTTGGTAGATAAAAAAAGCTTGCTCTACTTGTTGGGAACTACCCTGGAATATTCCGGAGGCCTCAACGGAAAGGGTTTTGTTTTTAATAATCCCAATGCACAACGCACCTGTGGTTGCGGAGAAAGTTTTTCCTTATGATTAATTCGAGACATGGCTTATACTGAAGAGGAATTAAAAAAAGAATTGGAAACCAAAGAATACGAATACGGGTTTTACACCGATATCGATTCTGAGACTTTCCCTGTAGGACTCAATGAAGAAGTGGTTCGTCGTATTTCTCAGAAAAAGCAAGAACCCGAATGGATGACCGATTGGCGCCTAAAGGCCTATGCGGCTTGGAAAGAAATGAAGGAGCCCGACTGGGCCAATGTCCAATACAAAAAGCCAAATTACCAGGCCATTTCATACTACTCTGCCCCCAAGAAAAAAGACCAATACAAAAGCCTGGACGAAGTGGACCCAGAATTACTCAAAACATTCGAAAAATTGGGGATTTCCATCGACGAGCAAAAGAAATTGGCAGGCGTTGCTGTAGATATTGTGATGGACTCTGTTTCTGTAGCCACCACTTTTAAAGAAACTTTAGCAGAAAAAGGAATCATCTTCTGTTCGATTTCTGAAGCGATTCAGGAATATCCAGAATTGGTTCAAAAATACATTGGTTCGGTAATTCCCATCCAAGATAATTATTTTGCGGCTTTGAATTCAGCTGTTTTTTCCGACGGTTCTTTCTGTTATATCCCCAAAGGAGTTCGCTGCCCAATGGAACTGTCTACCTATTTTAGAATCAACCAAGCAGGTACAGGGCAGTTTGAAAGAACCCTTGTGATTGCCGATGAATCCAGCTATGTGAGCTATTTAGAAGGATGTACCGCACCTTCAAGAGACGAAAATCAACTCCATGCAGCGGTGGTAGAGCTGATCGCTTTGGACCATGCTGAAATAAAATATTCTACAGTACAAAACTGGTTTCCCGGCGATAAAAATGGAAAAGGAGGCGTTTTTAATTTCGTCACTAAAAGAGGCATCTGCCACAAAAGCGCTAAGATTTCTTGGACACAGGTGGAGACTGGCTCAGCCATTACATGGAAATATCCCTCCTGTATTCTCAAAGGAGATGATTCCATAGGGGAGTTTTATTCCATTGCACTCACAAACAATTTCCAGCAAGCCGATACGGGAACCAAGATGGTTCATTTGGGAAAAAACACCAAAAGCACTATTATTTCAAAGGGTATTTCCGCTGGGAAATCCCAGAACAGCTATCGTGGACTTGTCCAAGTACATCCACGTGCGACCCATGCCAGAAACTTTTCTCAATGCGATTCATTGTTGATGGGCAATCAATGTGGGGCACATACTTTCCCTTACATAGAAGCGAGAAATAAAACTGCCCAAATCGAACACGAGGCAACCACCAGTAAAATTGGTGAGGATCAAATTTTTTACTGTAACCAGAGAGGTATAGACCCAGAAAAAGCCATAGCCTTGGTCGTCAACGGATTCAGTAAAGAAGTATTAAACAAGCTGCCCATGGAATTTGCCGTGGAAGCACAAAAATTATTAGAAATCTCCCTAGAGGGATCAGTAGGATAAAAACAAATTTATGCTCACCATAGAAAATCTTCACGCTCAAGTAGAGGGCAAACAAATTCTCAACGGTATCGACCTCGATGTTAAAGCAGGAGAGGTACACGCCATCATGGGTCCGAATGGATCGGGTAAAAGCACCTTGTCATCAGTAATTGCAGGACACCAAGATTATGAAGTCAATCAAGGCACCATGCTTTTGGAAGGCGAGGATTTGGCCGATTTATCACCCGAGGAACGCGCGCATCAAGGTATTTTTCTTTCTTTTCAATACCCCATAGAAATACCAGGGGTAAGTGTTACAAATTTTATTAAAACCGCCATAAACGCAACGCGTAAGGCAAAAGGTTTGGAAGACATGCCCGCCAATGTGATGCTCAAAAAAATAAGAGAAAAATCGGCGCTGCTTGAAATCGATTCACGTTTTCTTTCTAGATCGCTGAACGAGGGATTCTCTGGTGGTGAAAAAAAGCGAAACGAAATTTTTCAAATGGCCATGATGGAACCGAAACTGTCCATTCTCGATGAAACAGATTCCGGATTGGATATAGATGCTCTAAAAATCGTAGCCAATGGGGTAAATAAGTTGCGCTCAAAAAACAACGCTATCATTGTAATTACCCACTATCAAAGGCTTTTAGAATATATTGTTCCAGATTTTGTCCATGTATTGTTTGATGGTAAAATTGTAAAATCAGGGACAAAAGATTTGGCATTAGAATTGGAAGAAAAAGGATACGACTGGATCAAAGAAATGGCCTGAGGAAGATGGAATTCAAAGAAAAATTATTGGCCTCTCACCTGGCACTCGAAGAAAGGATTGACCTCGCTGATCCCGTTCATCAAACCCGATTGGAGTCGCTTAAAACATTTGAGCAGAAAGGCTTTCCCTCTCGAAAAGAAGAAGCTTGGAAATACACTTCCCTAAACCCACTGATCAGGGAAGACTATGCCCTTTTTCCAAAAAGTGAATCCACCATTCAACTCAAAAAAGTAAAGAAATATTTCCTTTATGAAATAGACACCTACAAAGTAGTATTCATCGATGGGGTATACAGTCCTTTTCTCTCTGACACCACCCACGACGGTTTGGATGTTTGTTTGATGTCTGCGGCACTGTCAAAACCCAAATACAGCCATTTAATCAATACTTATTTCAACAAGACCACCGATGTTGACGACAGCCTCACCGCATTAAATACCTCCTATGCCCATGAGGGAGCCTATGTTTATATCCCCAAAAACAAAGTTGCTGAAAAGCCGATTGAAATCATTCACTTTTCCTCTGGAGATGAAAAAGCCTTGTGGTTACAACCTCGAAATTTGATTGTGGTCGATCAAAATGCCCAAGTACAAATTTTAGAGCGGCACCAAAGTCTAAAGGAACATAATGTAGTCACCAATTCCGTGACCGAAATTTATGCACACAAAGACGCTTTTGTGGACTATTACAAAATACAAAATGACCTCAATTCAGCTTCTTTAATCGACAACACCTATATCTCACAAGAATCCAACAGTACCGCAAGGGTTCATACTTTC
Source organism: Flavobacteriaceae bacterium (assembly GCA_022428005.1). Taxonomy (GTDB): domain Bacteria; phylum Bacteroidota; class Bacteroidia; order Flavobacteriales; family Flavobacteriaceae; genus UBA8316. Next base: position 38,888 of record JAKMDI010000018.1, on the reverse strand, counting down.
TCACTGGGGGGGAAATTGATTCGTAACAATCTAAACTTCTACCTCAAAGGAACGCATTGTGATACTACGCTCAAGGGCGTTACCTTGCTAAAAGACCAACAACACGTAGATCATTATACATTGGTAGACCACCAATTCCCCAACTGCGAGAGCCACCAGGATTATAAAGGGGTGTTTTCTGATGCCTCCAAAGGGGTTTTTAATGGTAAAATTCACGTAGATAAAAAGGCGCAAAAAACAAACGCATTTCAACAAAACAACAACATCCTTATCGATGATAAATCCACGGTTAACACCAAGCCACAATTAGAGATATATGCAGATGATGTCAAATGCTCACATGGATGTACTGTAGGACAATTGGACGAAGATGCCCTTTTTTACATGCAATCCAGGGGGATACCAAAAAAAGAAGCCAAGGCGCTGATGACCTATGCCTTTGCCAACAATGTTTTGGAAAGTGTTGAACTCCCTATTCTTAAAAAGCGTATCAATAAATTGATTGCCAATAAATTGGGGGTAAACCTTGGATTTGATTTATAAGCCATGGACGTTCAAAAAATCCGTAAAGATTTTCCCATTCTACAAAGGGAAGTAAATGGCCATCCTTTGGTTTATTTTGATAACGCAGCCACATCACAGACCCCCCTACAAGTAATTGATGTAATTGCTGATTACTACAAAAAATACAATGCCAACATACACCGAGGGGTTCATACACTAAGCCAAGAGGCAACGGATGCCTATGAGGCCGCCCGTCAAAAAATTCAAAAACATTTTAATGCAGCCCACGCGCACGAAATAATTTTTACCTCGGGAACAACCCACTCTATAAATATAGTAAGTAATGGGTATGAACAGCTGCTCGTTCCAGGAGACGAGTTGATTGTATCCGCCTTAGAGCACCACTCTAATATAGTCCCGTGGCAAATGCTCTGTGAGAAATCTGGGGCAGTGCTTAAAGTGATACCCATGAACGAAGGGGGGGTTTTATTGATGGAGGAGTACGACAAGCTGTTGTCAGAAAAGACCAAGTTGGTGTTTGTAAACCACGTCTCCAATGCACTTGGAACGGTAAACCCCATAGCGGAAATAATAGAAAAAGCACATGCCGTTGGAGCAGAGGTTTTGATAGATGGTGCCCAGTCAGCCCCCCACATTCAAGCAGATGTCCAAGCGCTGGGGGTGGATTATTACGTCACCTCAGCACACAAACTCTGCGGTCCTACCGGGATAGGAATGCTTTACGGAAAAGCCTCCGCTCTAAACCGTCTGCCCCCATATCAAGGTGGAGGGGAGATGATCGCAGAAGTCACTTTCGAAAAAACTACCTATGCGGGACTGCCCCACAAATTTGAAGCAGGAACCCCAAACATTGCGGGGGGGATCGCTTTCGGAGCTGCGTTGGATTATATCAACTCCATCGGAATGACGGAGATTGCTCAATACGAAGCGGAGCTCTTGGCCTACGCTACGGCGTCCTTGTTAAAGATTCCAGGGGTAAAGATCTATGGTGTTGCTCCCGAAAAGACCGCTGTAATCTCCTTTAACGTCCAGGGCATTCACCCCTACGATATTGGAAGTATTTTGGATAAGATGGGAATTGCTGTAAGAACAGGTCACCATTGTGCCCAACCCATAATGGATTACTACCATATTCCAGGGACGGTGCGGGCATCTTTGTCCTTTTACAATACCTACGAGGAGATAGACAGAATGTTGGAGGCCCTAAAAAAGGCTATCCAAATGTTACAATAAATCATTAATTTTGAACATGGCAGCGATTGATACAATACAAGACGAAATTGTAGAAGAGTTTTCTTTATTTGAAGACTGGATGCAGCGATACGAGTACATGATCGAATTGGGAAAATCACTGCCACTGATCGACCCTCGGCACAAAACAGAGGATAACATCATCAAAGGATGCCAAAGTAAAGTTTGGGTTCATGCGGATTTAAGTGAAGAAAAATTAGTTTTTACCGCCGATAGCGACGCTATAATTACCAAAGGAATTATCGCCATTTTGATCCGTGTTTTTTCTCATCAACATCCCGATGCAATATTGGAGGCAGACACCACCTTTATCGATAAAATCGGGTTGCGGGAACACCTGTCGCCCACCCGAGCCAATGGCTTGGTTTCCATGATCAAACAATTGAAGATGTATGCCATTGCTTTTAAAACACAATTAAATAAATCATGAGTGAAGAAAACAACGAGACTTTAGATCTCGGAGACAAAATTGTAGGTGTACTAAAGACCATTTTTGATCCTGAAATCCCTGTTGATATATACGAGTTGGGCTTGATTTATGATGTTTTTGTCAATGAGGATGCTGATGTTAAAATTCTGATGACCCTCACCACTCCTAATTGTCCCGTGGCGGAGACCCTCCCCAGAGAGGTAGAGGAAAAGGTAAAATCCCTTGATGCCGTTAAAGATGCTGAGGTTGAAATTACATTTGACCCTCCTTGGTCGCAAGACCTGATGAGTGAAGAGGCCAAATTGGAATTAGGATTACTTTAAAATGGCCGATACTATTGTAAATCGAGTTGCAGACAGTGCGCTGATCACCTTTGATTTGGAACAGTTTTATCAAATTGGTCAAAGACAAACTGTCGATTTGTCCCAGTGGTTGGACCAAGGACTTGTCCTCAAAGAAAAAGAATTTAGGGCACAACTTCGTGCCCACGATTGGAGCGCCTATAAAGATCAATTTATTGCACTCCATTGTAGTACAGATGCCATATTACCCGCATGGGCACCCCTCTTGGTGTCTGCGTTTTTGCAACCCCATGCACGAAAAGTAGTTTTGGGAACATTGGAGGATTTAGAACTCCAATTGTATACCGAGGAAATTGTGCTTTTGGATGTTACACCTTTTAAAGACAAACCTATTATCATAAAGGGTTGTAGTGATAAAATTGTTCCAAAAGATGCCTATGTCCAATTGATTGCCAAACTTCAACCGGTGGTCAAAAGCCTATTTTATGGGGAAGCTTGTTCTTCTGTACCCCTTTTCAAAAAAAAGAAATAGCTACTTTTGGGCAAGACCTAAAGTTTGAAAGAGACAAAAAAGGTATTGATTCTCAGTTATTACTGGCCACCTTCTGGTGGATCAGGAGTGCAGCGGTGGGTTTATTTTACCAAATACTTAAAACAGATGGGGTGGGAGCCCTATGTTGTAACGGTGGATGAAAAACAGGCCTCCTATCCCGTACTGGATTTTGAATTGTTGGAGGAAGTGAAGGGAGTTCATGTGGTCAAAACAGACACCAAGGAACCTTTAAAAATATATTCAAAATTTATTTCAGGATCCTTAAATGCAGGTATTCCTCAAGGTCAAGTTCCCAAGCAGGGATGGATGTCGAAAATGGCTGCTTTTATTCGGGGGAACTTTTTTATTCCAGATGCCAGAAAAGGTTGGAATTATTATGCGAAAAGGGCGGCAGAAAAAATTCTTCAAAGCGAAGGAATAAAAAAAGTCATCACTACTGGTCCTCCTCACTCTACCCACTTGGTGGGCAGCTTCCTCAAGACCAATTATGGGATTCAGTGGTGGGCTGATTTTCGGGATCCGTGGGTGGATATTTTTTACAATCAGCAATTGTATCGTTCTTATTTTGCCAAACGTATAGATGCCTATCTCGAAAAAAAAGTTTTACGCAATGCAGATGGTATATTGACAACAGTGGGCGGAAACTTAATTAAAAAATTTAAAATCAAAGCCCCAGATCAAAGCTTTCACGTTTTACCCAATGGTTATGATGCTGCTATGATGTCTGCTGTTTCGAGGACTACGGTAAATCCATTTCATGTGGTTTACACTGGATTATTGACTGAAAATCAGGATTATATTCCAGTTATAAAAGCGTTGAGTGCACTTTCTGAGAATGGTAAGGTTCTCTTTTCTTTGGCGGGGAATATTTCCGCAGCACAGATTGATAAAATCAAACAGCTGGCCCCAAAGGTTACTGTCGAATACAAAGGATATCTATCACACCGAGATGCTGTTGGTTTGATGAAAAGTGGAGATTTACTCCTCAATTTTATTTTTAAAGGAGCGGACCAGGACATGGTTTCGGGAAAGCTTTTGGAGTATTTGGCGTGTGGTGTTCCTGTGCTGTCTATAGGAGCTCCGCAGTCCGAGGCGGGTCGTTTACTGGCGGGTTCTTCTTTTTCCAAAATGGTCAAAGCTTCCGACAGCGACGCTATAAAATCATTTCTACTAAAAGCGTTTCAAAACAAAGGGAAGTTAGTCAATGAATTTCCTGCGCTAAAAAAATGGAGTCGCCAAGCCCTAACAGTGGATTTGGCGACTGTTTTAATGAAAGAAAGTTAGAGTTTAGCTAAATGCCAGACCTCCATTGATATCTATGTTATTACCTGTGATGAAAGAAGATTGCTCTGAAGCCAGATAGACGACTAAATCTGCAACCTCCTCGGCTTCTCCCTCCCTTCGGAGTGGGGTAGACCCCGCTACTTTTTCCCTTACTTCGTCTTTGGTAAAGTCATCGTGAAATTTGGTTGCAATCATTCCTGGGCAAAGCGCGTTTACACGAATACCTTGTGGTCCAAATTCTTTGGCCAGTGCTCGGGTATAGGTGATTACGGCTCCTTTAGAGGTAGCATAAATGGCAGCTCCTGGGCCCCCACCATCACGTCCTGCTTGGGAGGCAAAATTGATGATCGCCCCTCCTTTTTCCATATGGGGTTTTATGGCTTTTGTTACTAAAAAAACAGATTTTAGATTGACATCCATAACGAGATTATAAAAATCTTCATCCATTTCTTCAATGGATTTACGGGCAAAAAGTCCTCCAGCGACATTCACCAATATGTCTATTTTTGGGCCGAAGTGATCAAGGGTGGTTTTTACCATGGCATCAATGTCGGCTTGTTTTGTGACATCAGCATATACTGCAACTGCCGTGCCTCCTAATTTTTCTATTGCAGCAACAGTCTCGTCACCTTGAGATTCACTTTCAAAGTAATTGACGATTACTTTTGCTCCAGCTTTGGCAAGGCTAATGGATATAGCTTTTCCTATATCTCGAGCTCCACCTGTGACGACAGCCACTTTTCCATTTAAATTTTCCATTTTTTACTTTATTGTTAGTTATTCTATAGGTTTTATTTCTTTAATCAGAAAGTAGATTGACAAGACAGATAGGGGGGCCAAAACAGCCAATATGATAAAGGCAGGGGTGTAAGATTCTACTGTGATGATGGGGATCAGCCAATTCATAATGATGACGGAAACGGCGCCAATGCTGCCACCCAATCCCGCCAATGTTCCAACGGACTTTCCACTCAGTAAGTCACTGGGTATGGTTTGTATGTTGCTGATGGCGAATTGAAATCCAAAAAGTACCACAAAAACAAATCCGACAAATTTTAGAGGGGTATCTGCCAATAATATGGCGCCAATGATGGCACACACAATGATTATTGCAGCGATGGTTATGGTTTTTTTACGGCTGTAATCCAAACTGTTTTTACGAAGTAATTCCTTAACATACCACCCACCAGAGAGGCTGCCTATCATGGCGCCAACATAGGGGAACCATGCATAATAACCGATCTCTTTTACATTAAAATTATATTCTTTGTACAGGTAAATGGGCATCCAAAAAACAAAAAGCCACCAAATGGGTTCAATAAAAAATCGTGCAGCGATGACACCCCAAGACTCTTTCTTGGACAATATTTCCCATACACTCATTCCCTTTGATTTAGGATCGGATTGAAGATCTGCTTGCATCCCACTGATAATGTGTGTTTTTTCCTCCTCTGTAATCCAAGGATGTTCTTGTGGAGGTTTTTTATTGACGATCCACCAGGGGATTATCCATAAAAATCCGACAATACCGATGATGATAAAAGTTAACCGCCAGCCGTATGCACCAAAGAGCTCGGCAATTGTAGGTGCGGCAATAATTGAACCGATTCCAGCTCCTGCATTAAAAATTCCTTGCGCCAGGGCACGTTCTTTAACGGGAAACCATTCGGCATTGTTTTTTACCGCTCCGGGCCAATTACCAGCCTCGGCAACCCCCAATAGCCCTCTGAATATTCCCAGGGAAGCTGCACCTCTGGCAAAGAAGTGAAGCAGGGAGGCGAGTGACCAAAAGAAAATGGAAAGTACAAATCCTATTTTAGTGCCTACCTTGTCGAATACTTTACCTGAAATAAATTTTCCAGCAGCATAGGTAATGGTGAAGATATTAATGATCCAGGCATAGTCCGCTTCGGTCAGGCCAAGATCGTCTTTCATGGCTGGCCACATGATTCCAAGGGCTGCCCGGTCAATGTAGTTAATGACGGTTGCAAGACATACCAGTCCTATAATCCACCAGCGTAAACCCTTTAGTTTCATTTCTATTTAATTAATTTAACAATTAGGATTGAATCCCGTTTTGAGTGTTGTAACAGTATTGATAGAGCGCGCTAAAATGTTCTTTCATGGCTTTTTCTGCACCTTCAGGATTTTTTTCTTTGATGGCATCGAGAATATTTTTGTGTTCTTGAATGCCTCGAAAGGCAGAGTCCTTGTCACATACATGATATTTTTCAAAGTTATTGATGATTTCAGGCGTTATTTTCAACATGAATGAATTGAGCATGGCGTTTCCACTTGCTGTGGCTATGGCCAGGTGAAATAGTAAATCTTCTTGAACAGCTTCTTCCCCTCTTATGACTTTATCCGAATAGTTGGCCAAAGCATTTTCCATATTATTGATATCTGCATCAGATCTTCTAAATGCAGCCCATTTGACCCCTTCTAATTCCAAATTTATCCTGGTCTCAACTAAGGCCTTAAAACTGGGGGTGCTCAGCCTGAGAATGTCTTCTATCATTCCATTGAGTGCTATGACACCAATCTCTGCAATAAAGGTCCCGCTTTGCGGAATTGATTTGACCAAGCCATAATATTCCAATGTTTGAAGCGCTATTCTGAGGTTGTTTCTGCTAACATTAAATTTTTCAGCAAGGGACCGTTCAGAAGGTAATTTGTCTCCAGGCTCAAGATTTTTTTGATTGATTAAATCTCTTAAGCGATTGATTATTTCCTTTTGACTTTCCTGAACCTCATTATTGATAATCATTTAAAATAGTTTTAATTCGCTGTGCTGTCTAAATTATAGGGGCATAATTGAAGTTGAATTTATGTTCAACGAACCACAAAAATTCGTAATCCATTATCACCATAACAGTTTTTATAAAATAGTTTATCAATGTATTTAAATTGATTTATCTGTGCAATATTTTATTTACTAACGCACTGTTAAACTCTCCTGTTATTAAAATTAATCTACTGGTATTATTTTTTGTATTTAAAATATATTAAGGGCAATCGAGACCCTTCACAGGGGTCGTTTTTACTTCGCCTTGAAATGAAGTAACTAAAGGATAGCTAACACTATCCTTTTTTTTATTTCTCTAACCAAGCTGGTTTACCAGATTGGTTAACCAAAAATATCAAAAAAAAATGATCTGGGGGATAATATTTCATTTTTTTAAAAATTTATTCCATAAAATCTTCGCGAATGGGGCTAAAGACATCAATTAATTCCCCAGCTTCAAGACATACCGCACCGTGTAAGGTATTGGGCGGAACATAGAAGGAGTCACCTTCTTCTAACCTTTGCGTCACTCCACCAATGGTAACCTCAAAAGCTCCAGAGGCTACATAGCTGACTTGAGAATGGTAATGTTCGTGGACACTTCCAATCCCTCCTTTGTCAAAGTGAACACGAACCAGCATGATTTTATCGTCATAGCCCATGATTTTTCTTTTGACTCCTGTATCTACAGATTCCCATTCCATGGCCTTTCCCTCAAAAAAAGATTTACTTGATCCAAATGTTTTCATAGTGTAGTGATTTAATTATTTATAAAATATGGTCCTTTCCATTTAAAAGGAGTGTTTTCGATGTTTAATATATGATTTGTTTTTTTATTATTATCCTTATTGGCCAATATCACATGAACAGGATCACCTTTAATAAAGTCGATTCTGATGGCGGTATATGCAGCGCTGTCTTGTATTATACTTACTTCCTTAATCATTGATTTTGATTGTATAGGTGCTTCAGTGACGGTGCTGTAGGTTCCGTGAATTTCAATGACATTGGCAAAAAGAGTAGTACCTGTATTTTTTCTTCTGATGATCACAGATGGATCACTTCTCAAATTAAAATTAGGATCCGATGCTCCCATCTGGGTAAAAATAATGGCATCATTTTCTTTGTTGGCCATGGAGAGGGTTATAAAATTATCATTGTAGAGCCACGTAAACTGGTCAGTACCTCCCTTACTTTTTCCTTCTGCCAGTTTCCAGAGATGCTCGTAGCCGTTATCACCTCCAAGGGGGCTTAAGTTTTTTTCTTTTTGAAAGTCGAAATTGGTGGACATCAGTTGACCAAAATAGTGATAGGGTAGATCGTATTGATGAGAGCTCAAAGATTCGACTCTAAACAGATCGATGATGAGTGGCTGATACAGTCTATGGTCCTGTAGCATTACGAGTGTGCGGTGCATGCCTACTCCGGGATACGCTTTGTGGTCCTTGGCGCTGATGATTTGTTGCCCATCGTTGGACAGTTTACTAAAATATTTTTCTGCGTGGTTTTTGCTGGCCACCCGATAGTCTCTACCAAAATGCACTTCTTCATCTACGCTAAGGGTATTGTGTGCAATCGTCAGCTTGGCAAAGCTGAAATTTTCATCCAAATAAACGCCAGATTGTGACCCCCCACTTTTTTGACTGATGTTTACAAAACGCGCTGCTCCATAGTCTTGTATCACTTCTTCTCCTTTGAAGTTCAGCATAAAACTCAATTTGTCATAGTGCCCATGACTGTTCCCTTGGGCAGTATATTTAGATACCAAACAGAGTCCTTTCTGATCTTTTCCATTGTGTAAAACGGTAATACCCCCTTCATCACCTTGAGGGCCATCGGTGAATTCAATAGACTTTCTTTTAAAGGGTTTTGCCAAACCCTCTTCGATGGCTTTTGCCACTTCAAAACCAGCATCGTCTAAGGTTACCGCTCCTTGATACTCTGCAATCGATAACAGTTGTGGATTTTTATCGCCGTAGTGGTAGGCAATGTCTATGGCAGCAACCAATTCTCGGGAATAATAGGACATTCCTTTTTGGGCGTCGTTGAGTGGGAAGAATTCTCCGTCTATGTCCGTGAGGTTGATTAAAGAATTAACAGCATTGAGCAAAACACCGTTTTTGTACTCAAAAACTTTTAGCTCAGGGCGCGCGTTTTCAAGCCCTGTAGAAAAAAGTAAAAAAGGATACATGGCATAGCGCTGATAGTAGGGCGCTTCTGTGTAATACCCATCTGGTGAAAAAGGGGCGTCAATGTTTGCCAAAAAACCTTCTTTTTCTCCTTTTTCTTTGATCAATCCTCCGTCGTTGTCCTTGGAGTTGGGGTCAATAGTGATGTTTTTTAAACCATAGAGCGCCCGTTGAATCAATTCCTCGTCGTTCATGACCAAACCCATCATGCCTACCGCCGCATTTCCCCAGGTACTGTGATTGTTAATGCGATTAAAAAACTTTGGATTTCCCACAGAAAGAAAATCAGCGAATGGGCGGAATAATTCTTTTTCAAGATAGGTCCGTTCTTTTTTTGAAAGATAGTCGTAAATGCAATCATAGGCCTGACTAACATAGACCAGCCAGTTGGCATCATTGAGGCATTGCCAAAATAGCTTTCCCCTGGCATAGGACCGGGTTTCGGGGTGAAGGGGTAAGTTTTTGTACATTTTTGCATAGGCCATCAAGACCTCCTTCACATAGGCTGCATAGTGGACTTGTTCCAAAATTTGATAAAGGGCTCCCGCTTTTTGAAGTATAAAAAAGTTCTTTTTGTGTTGTTGGTGGGTGTAGCCTCCAGAGACATCTTTGGGGAATGGAACCTCAACTCCAGCGGCAATTTCGGCGTCTACTTCTGCTTTGACTGTAGAGAGGTGTCGATCAAAAAAAGGAACTTTACCCAAATGTGACCGAATTTCATTGACCCCCTTTTGGGTGAGGATAAGGTTGGGGTGCTCTTGGGCAGTGGACATAAAAGTAGCCCAGAAAAATAGGCAGTAAAAATAGGAATATTCAACTCTCATCATCATAGCGGCTTGTATCCCAGAGGTTTTCCGTCGTTTCCTATTATGGTTTTATCATCCTTGCTATCGGTATGTATCTTTCCCAAATAGTAGTCTTGGTCTCCTGTGATTTTGAGATCCTCCTCCTGCTCTAATTTTAGATCGGAAATAGCGACTTTAGGGTCTCCCACAATCAAATGCACTCTGATTTTCGCAGTTTTTTCGAAGACGGAGTTTTTTATGTCAATTTTCTGAGCGCCATATAAGTCAATCACAGAATTCGATTTATTCCGCTTTCCATTGCCTACATTAACAAAGGAACAATGGTCAATGTTCAGGATCGGGCCAAAAGTGCTTTCGTCATTTCCTCCACGGTAGAGGCTCAGTGCTGCCCCTTCAATATCACTGAAGTGATTTTCTGTAAAGGTTACCCGTTCAGCATTGTATATACCGATATCGTCTGTTTCTTTATCCAAAGCCAGTACGTGTCCAGAGATACCATCAAAGCTGCTTTTGGAGATATGAATTTCATCAGCAAAAGTATTTTTATAAACGCGAATTACATCGAAGGAATGGTTGACATCTAAATTTTCAAAACGGCATTCGGTAATTTTTAGACGATAATTTTCATTCATGGAATATTTACTGGTTCTGATCACTGAATTTCCAGGTCCATCGGGCGCATTTTCACCGTTAAATAGTATCCCATCTAAGGAGAGTTCTCCTCCATTTACAATTTCAAATGCTGCTTTTTTTTCCCAATACAGTTTGGGTTTTGTGGCGGCGGCTGCTTTTATGGTAATTGGAAATCTGATGATGGGCATCTTAGTAAGGTAATAGTCCTGGGCATCAGATAATTCCAAAACATCCCCTGGCTTTGCATTTTTTATAGCATCAAAAAGGGTATTGACGCCTGCTTTAACAGCCTGCACTTTACCACTACCAAAAGCGGCTCTTTTGGCTAATTTAGGGTACCAAGGGACTCCAGTGTTTTCTCGGGTGGGGATCTCCGAAGAAAGATTGGGACGAATTTGCTTGCCTTTTAGGGTAGGCATGAGCAAGCCGTTATTGTCAGGGGTTAAAGTTATTTTTTTTATTTTGAATCCTTTCTTTACTTTCTGGTTGACAGCTTGGTTGGAGGTATTTTTTTCAAACTTTATCCCACTGATATCATCGTGAATTGTAAATACATCACGGTCAGATTCACTGTAAATGGTATTGTTTTCAAAGACGCTATTTATAGGAGGCGCCGATCTTTCAGCATCACTTCCTGCGCCCAATTCTATATGCTCAGCATTGACAAAAACATTATTTTTTATGCTCGCTTCTGAAACCTGAACGTATCGATTCAATGGGGAATTAGGGATTCCATTCATTACTACTAAGGCCCCTCTAAAACGAGCTCCCGTTAGTCCGTAGCCGTAATTATCTCGAACGGTTTGTTTTCTATTAATCACTCTCACCCCACCGGTTTCAGGGATTCCATTGCCCAGAAATATATTTCCCTCTACCTTGTTTCCGTCGCCGTGTCTCAAAGTCAATGAGCCTTGGCACTCATAAAACAGATTGTTTGTAAAAGTATTTTGACCCGATTTACTGGAGATGATTTCCGTTTCACCACTGCAGTCGTTAAAGTAATTGTTACGCACTATGGTGTTGGAGTTTTCCATGGAGTAGTGGCTGGTTCCGATGCGCATGGTTTCCCCACCATTGGATCCCAAAGGTCTTCTTGGCCCGAAGTAATTGTTTTCGATAACATGATCGTTTTCTATGCTGTTTTTTGAGTTCAATCTAACTACCATAGTAACCCCGCGATTCCCTTTTCCCTCAAAGTGGTTGTGATCTACCCTATTATTTTTTCCATAAAGTACGACCCAACTGTCCTGTTCGTGACGTTCAGGATTAGAATAGTTATCGATTACACATGCCGTCAATCGAGAGTGATGGGCGAGCATACGGTTGTCTTTTCGGAAAGCTATCACTTCACTTGTCGGGGTGTAACCATTCCTAAAAACGAGCCCCTCCACATGAAGGTATTCCCCAGCTATTCTAAGATTGGACTGTCCTTCTAAAAAAACTTGTCCACTGCGCTCCGCAATCAGTTTTATCGGCTGTTGGGCAGTGCCTTTTCCTTCAAATAGTAACTCAGCATCTTTCCAAACTCCATTGGCCATAACGATGGTGGTTCCTTGTTGAGCGGCTTCTACTGCCGCTTCAAACGCTGGAATAGTATTGACCTTAATTACTTCTTGGGCCAGGATTGCAGGAGGAAGCAGCGCACCAATCGCTGTAATAAGGAGGAAAATTTGTTTTAACATAAAAATTGGTTTACCAAATTGGTTTACCAATGTAGCGCTTTTTTCTGAATTTGAAAAACACTTGGTTTTTACGGACAATAAAAGAACACTATTCACGGTTAATAATTTTATTTAGATAGGTATCGACACCAGCGGGTAGCCATTTGGAATTCACTTTGCCTTGTTTGAGCATCGTTCTGATATCGGTTGCTGAAATTTCCAGCAGTGATGCGGCACAATATGTTATGTTGGGATGCACCAGCAGTTCGGATGATTGTGGATTAGCGTTGGACCTTGGGTAGACAAGAATTTGATGTTGCTCCAAAATTTGCTCATAGGATTTCCAGCGATCAAAATGGACCATATTGTCTTGCCCCAAAATCAAGCTAAATTGATTTTGAGGATATTTTTCTTTTAAGTGATTCAGAGTATCGATGGTATAGTTGGGGGTAGGGAGCTTAAATTCCTCGGCACATGCTTTAAGTTGCTGATTGTTGTTTAGGGCCAATTCAACCATTGCCAAGCGGTGGCGTTTTTCTATTAGCCCTTCAGTGGTTTTAAACGGACTTTGTGGGCTCACTACCAGCCAAATTTCACTCAGGTTATTTTTACCAATAAAAAAATCAGCTATGGCAAGGTGCCCAAGATGAATGGGATTGAAGGAACCAAAAAGGAGACCCACCTGTTTCATGAATTAAGATTGATCGAGAAAGGCAGTTACCAACTGGCAAATTTCCTGCTCCGCCCGCTGCAAATCGTCATTTATAATTATCCTATCAAACTTTGGGGCATACTCCAGCTCTATTTTTGCTTTGGTGAGCCGTTCGTCAATTAGGGTTTCACTTTCGGTACTTCTGGACCGCAGTCGCTTTTCCAGATCTTTAAAACTGGGAGCTTTTATAAAAAGCGCCAATGTTTGGTCTGGGAATTGATTTTTAATATTGAGTCCTCCTACCACATCCACATCGAAGATGATATGTTGACCAGCCTTTACTTTTTCCTCTACTTCAGACCGAAGGGTGCCATAGAATTTATCGGGATAGACTTCTTCGAATTCAACAAAGGCATTTTCTTTGATTTTTTTTTTGAAATCAGCTGCGGAAAGAAAGTGGTAATCTTTCCCGTTTTGTTCATTTCCCCTGGGCAGGCGCGAGGTGGCTGAAATGGAAAAAGTCAGGGGTATTCTCTGACTCAGTAATGCGCGAACCAAGGTGGTTTTTCCACTTCCTGAGGGTGCCGAAACAACGATGAGTTTTCCTCTTTTCAATTATAAAACGTTGAGTAATTGCTCTTTTATTTTTTCCAATTCATCCTTCATTTGGATGACTAATTTTTGGAGACCAGCATGGTTGGCTTTGGACCCAATGGTATTGATTTCCCTCCCCATTTCTTGGGTGATAAAGCCTAATTTTTTTCCATTGGAGCTGCTTTGATCCATGGTTTCCTTAAAATAATCGATGTGATTTTTTAACCGGACTTTCTCTTCGGTGATATCGTACTTTTCTAGGTAATAAATTAATTCTTGCTCAAACCTGTTTTGATCCACTTCAACTTGGAGGGTCTCCAAAGAAGCTTTTAACTTTTTTGTAATATTAGCACTTCGTTCTGGGTCAATTTCTTCAACATCACTTGCCAGTTTTTCAATATTGACCAGTCTTTTTTGGAATTCGGTTTCTAAGACTTTTCCTTCATCTCCTCTGAATTGGTTCAGCGTTCCAATGACTTGTTTTAACAACTCCTTGATCATTTGAATTTCCTCTGCCTCAAATTCCTCTTTTCCAGTGGTGAGGGTTTCCGGCAATTTGATGGCCATTTTAAGGAGCTCCATTCTGTCCCCATCTTCAATGCTTTTCAGTTGATCAATATAGTGATTGATGGCGCTGGTATTGATGGTTTTGACACTGGGTAAACCGAGGTTTTCGATATTGAGATTTAGGTCTATTTTCCCTCGCACTAAGTGCTCTCCAATAATTTTTTTGAGTTCAATTTCAATTTCCCGGACCTGTAAGGGCAAGCGTGCGTTTACTTCTAAACCTTTACTATTGAGTGACCGCAATTCCAAAACGTAGTTCTTGTTTTCAAATTGTTTTTCGGCTTTCCCAAAGCCTGTCATCGATTGAATCATAGGAGCTTAGAGTTCCCTGATTTTGATGTTGCGATAACTGACTTTGTCTCCATGATCTTGAAGGCCAATTTTTCCAGTTTTGTATTTTGCAAAATCTTCCCAGTCGGCGAATTTTGATTTGGCCACCAAAGCATCCCATTCTGGTCCGCTGAGCGGAAAAGTAACAATTTCTACATTGTTGAGTTTTACACTTCCTTTGTTGGCATTGTAGTCTATGGAAAGTAACACATGGTTCCATTCGCCAGCGGGTTTACAGACATCTTGTGTGGGTTCTACCATATCGTACAACGCACCTGCCTGATGAAAATTTGGATTCTTGAAGGAGTCTGGATGCCTTTCATTATCTAAGACCTGAATCTCTGGTCCGGTTTGATAAGGTTTGTTAAATCCCTCGCCTTCCTTTACACCCCAGAAAATCCCACTGTTTCCTACTTCACCAATATTCCATTCCAATGAAAGTTCAAAATTGGTATATTCACTATCAGTAATGATATCATTGCTAGTTCCTTTTTCTTTTAGAGCGGGATTGAATACCATGGCACCGTCTTCAACGGTCCAAGCATCGCTAATTTCAGAGGAATTAAACTGGTGCCATCCCGCAAAGGAAACGCCATCAAATATATCTACCCATTCTTTTTCGACGGGTTTTGCCTCAGCAACAGTTTTTTTCTTGGGGTTTTGTTTGCAGGAGACGGTGAACGCGATAAGCGTAACTAAGATTAATTTTTTCATTTTATTGAGAATTAAAGATTAAGTATTTTTTTTAAGTGATTTTCATCAATTTCTGAACCAGCGAAATCATCAAATGTTTTTTGAGTGGCTTCAATAATATGAGATTGGATAAATGGAGCGCCTTCTCTTGCTCCTTGTTCAGGACTTTTAATGCAACATTCCCATTCCATTACGGCCCAAACATCGCATCCGTATTCTGTGAGTTTAGTAAAAATAGTTTTAAAGTCAATCTGTCCATCACCTGGTGACCTGTAGCGCCCAGCACGGTCAATCCAATCGCCATAGCCTCCAAAGGCTCCTTTTTTTCCGTTGGGTTTGAATTCGGAGTCTTTTACATGGAAGGATTTGATGAATTCGTGATAGTGGTCAATGTATTCAATATAGTCCAGTTGTTGAAGTACAAAATGGCTTGGGTCATAAAGTATATTTACTCTTTTATGATTTCCAGTAGCTTCGAGAAACCGTTCAAAGGTGACCCCATCGTGAAGGTCTTCACCAGGATGTATTTCGTAACAAACGTCAACACCATTTTCATCAAAGGTATTGAGAATGGGTAGCCATCGGTCGGCGAGTTCTTTGAATCCCAATTCAACCAAGCCGTCGGGTCGCTGAGGCCAGGGGTGCCAGGTGTGCCACAGCAGCGCACCGGAAAAAGTGGCGTGGGCATTGAGTCCGAGTCTGTTACTGGCTTTGGCAGCCTTTTTAAGGGTTTCAATGGCCCATTGGGTTCTCGCTTTTGGGTTGTTCTTGTAGGCATCGGGGGCAAAGTTGTCGAACATCAGGTCATAGGCTGGATGAACCGCTACCAGTTGACCTTGGAGGTGGGTAGAAAGTTCCGTGATTTCCAAACCGTAGGAATTTATTTTCCCCTTGAGTTCATCACAGTAAGTTTGGCTTTCTGCGGCTTTATCCAAATCGATCAGAAAGCTTTCCCAGGTCGGGATTTGGATTCCTTTATACCCTAAGTCAGCCGCCCACTTACACATACCGTCTAAAGAGTTAAAGGGTGCAGATTTGTCTACGAATTGCGCTAAAAAAACCGCAGGTCCTTTTATGGTTTTCATTGATTTTCCATGCTTACCCATACATTTCCGTTTTGATTAGATTCAACCGTTTTTTCTATAAACAACATCCCCCTAACCCCTTCATAAAGGGTAGGGAACTCACCATTGTAGGAATTTTCTCCCCTGAGGGCTTTGGCAACACCTCTGTAAATATTACCCATCGCATCAAAAATACCCTCGGGGTGACCCGCCGGCAGTTTTGTGCCGTCTAAAGACACTTCAGTATTGTAGGAAGCATTTCCGGGCTTTATCAATCTTCTGGGTTCGTCATCTTTTAAGAGGTACAAATAATTGGGATTTTCCTGCTCCCATTTAAGGGCACCATTTCGTCCGAATATGGCCACGGTAATGTTGTTTTCGTCCCCGGTTGCAATTTGACTCGCACGCAGTATGCCTTTGGCTTTATTGTCCATTCTGATCAGTACAGAACCGTCTATGTCCAATGGGTTGTCTTCGTAAAGTGTATTCAAATCGGAGAGTAGTTCTGATACTTCTGAGCCTGTAACATATTCTACCATATTGAAAATATGCGTACCGATGTCACCAATACAGGAGCTGATTCCCGCTTTTTTGGGGTCCAATCGCCAGACTTGACTTCTCTTTTCTTTGTCGTGAATAACAGGATTTATCCAACCTTGATAATATTGTAGATCTACTTTATGAATGTCTCCAATGACACCTTTGGCAATCATCTCCTTCATTTCTCTGACCATAGGGTAGCCAGTATAGGTATAGGTTACAGCAAAAACTGCCTTGTTCTTTTTTTGAATTTCTTGTAGTGTTTTTGCTTCTTCAAGCGAGGTGGTCAACGGTTTTTCACAAATCACATTGAATCCATGCTCCAACAACTTTTTGGCCATGGGGTAGTGTAAAAAGTTTGGGGTCAATACAGAAACGACTTCGACCCTTTCATCCTCTGGTTTGGCAGATTCAACCGCCACAAATTCATCGAAATCCTTGTATACACGGTCGGTATTCACACCGATTTTTTTGGCAAATTTTACATTTTCTTCATAGTCAGGATTAAAAACACCTCCAACTATTTCATAATAGTCATACATGTAGGAAGCTACACGATGCAAAACACCTATAAGGGAATCTCCTCCACCCCCTAAGACGCCCAGTCTAATTTTACTCATTTGATTAAATATTTCAGTTAAAAGTAAAAATAGGATTAATTTTTCAAAACCAAAATGTAATCTTAAAGCAATCCATTTAAGGACATCTTAAAAGCCAATTATATTGAATGTTTCGATGTACTCTGGTTTAAAAAAAAATGAAATTCCTTGTAGTTTGTCACTCAAAAAGATATTTTTACAAAGACTAAACAATTAAATCTTTATCTTATTATGAATAACACATACGATGCCATAGTGGTTGGTACTGGTATTAGTGGAGGCTGGGCTGCTAAAGAACTGTGCGAAAAGGGACTCAAAACACTGGTTTTAGAAAGAGGCCCAATGATTACCCATCCGGTGGACTACAAAACCGCCAACATGGACAAATGGGATTTCAAAGGTGGAGATAGGATTACCCAAGAAATTAGAAAACGCCAACCCAAACAAAGCCGAACAAATTATGTTAATACTGAGTCTACGTCTCATTATTTTGTAGATGATAACAAACACCCCTACAATGAAGAGAAGAGATTTGATTGGATCAGGGGTTATCACGTAGGTGGACGCTCATTGCTATGGGGAAGACAAAGCTATCGGATGAGTGATTTTGATTTTGAAGCCAATGCCAAGGACGGTATTGCTGTGGATTGGCCCATTCGTTACAAAGATGTTGCGCCATGGTACAGTTATGTGGAGAAATACATTGGGATCAGTGGAGAAAAGTTGGGGTTACCTCATCTTCCCGACAGTGAGTTTTTAAAACCGATGGAGCTGAATTGTGTTGAGGAAGATCTGAAAAGTGCTTTATCGAGCAAATTTAATGACGACCGCCTGGTAACCATAGGAAGGGTGGCCCATATTACTGAAGGCACCAAGCCTGGCTTGGGTAGAAATAGTTGCCAATACAGAAATCTATGTCGTCGTGGTTGTCCATTTGGCGCTTATTTTAGCAGTAACTCTTCTACTTTGCCTGCCGCCGAGGCCACGGGTAACATGACCCTTAGGGTCAATTCAGTGGTCAGTGAAGTCCTCTATGATGCTGACACCAAAAAAGCGACTGGTGTAAGGCTGATTGATGCTGAAACCAAAGAAGTTATAGAATACCAAGCCAAAGTTATTTTTCTATGTGCTTCAACAGTTGCTTCTACTTCCATTCTGCTGCAGTCTACTTCAGATCGTTTTCCCAATGGAATGGGGAATGACTCTGGAGAACTGGGTCATAACCTGATGGACCACCACTTTAGAGTGGGTGCCACTGCCACAGTAGAGGGGTACGAGGATAAATATTACACAGGGAGGAGGCCCAATGGCATTTACATCCCTCGATTTAGAAATTTAGGGGGCGTTACCAATCGAAAAGATTTTATTCGTGGTTATGGATACCAAGGCGGAGCCAGCCGTGGAAATTGGACTGAAATGATCAGCGAAATGGGTTATGGAGAAAAACTCAAGGAAGCGATCATGAAACCTGGAGGTTGGAGAGTAGGAATCAATGGATTTGGAGAGACTTTGCCCTATCACGACAATAAAATGCACTTAGATTACAACAATCAAGACGAGTGGGGACTTCCAACCGTTACTTTTAATGCTGAGATAAGAGACAATGAGAAAACCATGCGAAAAGACATGTCTGAACAAGCTGCAGCAATGCTTGACGCCGCAGGGTTTAAAAATGTAACGGAGTACGACAAAGGATATTCCATGGGATTGGGAATTCATGAAATGGGTACTGCAAGAATGGGTCGTGACCCAAAAACATCGGTACTCAACAAGTACAATAACTTACACGCTGTTGCCAATGTTTATGTTACTGACGGCTCGGGGATGACCTCTGCCGGGAATCAAAACCCATCGCTCACCTATATGGCACTCACTGCAAGAGCAGTAGATCATGCTGTTAAAGAGCTCAAAAAAATGAATATTTAATAACATCAAATTATGGACAGAAGAAAAGCTTTAAGAACGATAGGTTTTGGAACAACCGCCATCACAGTAACCCCAGCAGTTGTTGGATTACTTCAAGGTTGCCAATCTCAAACCGATGCATTTACACCCATTCATTTTTCTAAGGATGAGTTTTCGGTAGTATCCCAGCTCATGGATTTAATCATTCCTACCACAGATATACCTGGAGCAGTAGCATTAAAATTACCTGAGTTTATAGACGGTTTTATAGATATTATTTACAATAAAAAAGCGCAACAAAATGTATCAGATGGACTGGGTCATTTTATCGGTGTCTCTCTTGAGGACACGAGCAAAAGCAAAGCGTCACAGTTGAGTAAATCGGATCTCGATGGTCAATTGGCCAAGTTTTTAAAGGCAGATGCCGATCAGCAAGCAACATGGAAAAGTCAAAATAAGAATGCATCGGCACCCGTTTCAGCAAAGGCCTATGCGTTTGTGGATCAACTTAGAAACATGACCATCACTGCTTTTAAAACCAATGAGTATATCGCTGAGAATGTGCTGGCCTATGCCCCCATTCCAGGTGAGCAAAAGGGTTGTGTAGATCTAATGGAAGCTACAGGAGGAAAAGCCTGGTCCCTATAGGGTTCTGAAATATTCCGCCAATGCCCGAGTCTCCTGTTGACTGAGGTTTTGATTGAGCATCATTACGTTGTTGTACTCCTTTAGCAAAGCAATTGCGGTTTCGTCTTTTTGTAGCATCTCAGTGGGATTGAGTATCATGTTCATTACCCAAGCAGGGCTCCTACGATCGTATATTCCTTTTAAAGCAGGACCAATCAGCTTTCGGTTGGCCATGTGACAAGCGGTGCACTTTTGTTTGAAAATTAGCGCCCCTTCATCTGCCATTTCTTTATTGATATCTGAGTCAAAAACCATTGATTTGATGGGCCCAATCCCCTGATTTTCAATTTTTACAGCTGCTTTTTCAACTTTCGGGGTATCAGCCTTTTCCTCAACCGTAGTTCGTTTGTATTCAAACGATTTTTTTTCCTCTTTTTTTGGACCACAGCCAACGACTAATGCGATAAGGATAATGTAGTAAATATTTTTTTTCATGATTAAAGATTTACGAGTTGAGATTCATTGCTAAAAATAATAAAGAATAAATAATTAAGCTTCAATAGAAACTTTTTTTAAGATACTCTTTTTACTTTTTTCTTAAAATTTGGTTTTTTGGACACCAGATATACTCCTATCATAATGATGAGACAAGCGATGGCTTTGACCTCGTCCAGCTGGTCGTTTCCGGTGTAAACAGCGTAGCTGATCGCGATGATCGGTTGGGCATAAGCAAAGGCCCCAACGGTAGACGCCTGAAGATTTCTCAAGGCATAAAGGTTTAAAAGATAGGTTGAAAAGGTAGTCCCAAAAACCACAAAAGCGATCCTCCAAATGATATCAAAAGGGAGTTTGTTCCATTGAACTTCTGTAAATTCTTCTAAGGTTATGGGGAAGGTGAGTATAAAACCAATCAAAAATAGCCATTTCATTAGCGAAACAGTACTGTATTTTTCTGACAAGGGTTTTATGACCACAATGAAAGCAGAAAAGAAAATGGAGTTGATCATAAAAAAGATATTTCCCAAGAAGACATTGGGGGCATTTGTTGAATTTTCGGAACCGTACAAAACAAGCATAATGGCCCCAGTAAAACCCAGACCTATTCCCAGAAATTTTCTCGCACCAATTTTTTCACTTAGAAAAAGATAGGAGAGTAAAAGAATAATAATGGGATTAGTGGTAGCAAAAATCCCACTATTCACCGGAGTAGAGAGCTCTAGACCTTTAAAAAATGAAAGCATGTTAATGCACATTCCCATCAAAGCAGCCAAAAATAACCGCAGGTAATCTTTGACTTCTATTTTCTCGCGAGGTAATACCAAACTGAGCAACCAAAAAAGTATTGTTGCGCCAGCCGTACGAATAAATATAAAACCAAAAGCCCCAACATGGTCTGGCATGACCACTTTGGCAACGGTGTGGTTGAGTCCGTAAATGGTGGTGGCTCCCGCCGCTGCCAGTAGCGCTAATGATCTAGTGTTCATCCAACCATTTTTTAGCCTCAGCAATAGTGGCTTTACTGTTGCCAATAAAAACCCTATTTTGGTAGACAAGAACTGGGCGTTTGAGAAAAGTATAGTGCTCCAGCAGTAATTTTTTTGCTGTTTCGTCGCTTATATTTTGAGTATCGATTTGGCGCTTTTTGAACAATTGCGCCCGTTTGTTGATCAATTCCACATAGCTTCCAGTGGCCTGGTGCAGGTCCGTCAACTGATTCTGTGTAATGGGATTTTTCTTTATATCAATCATTTCTACGTCCTGGGTAAGGGGTAGCTCTGCAATGATTCTTTTGCAGGTATCACAACTGCTCAGATAAAGAAAATAGTTCATTTAAAAAATATAGTGCAAAGAAATGCTTTTTAGGTGGAATTAAAAAAGCCTTTTAGTCTGGTTTTGTAAATATATGGGAGTCCAAAATCAATTTAGCCATTTTGGTAAACCAAGGTTTGGTTCCCCAATTGCACGGATAAAATAGCTTAGCTGTTATGAAATGTAAATAAGGAATCAACTTTCTTTAAAATCCAATACCTTTGCAGTGTTTAAGAAATACTTAATGGAGAAAAAACTTCGTTTTAACAGTGCTACGATCCATGGGGGTCAATCACCCGACAAAGCCTATGGGGCAGTGATGCCACCGATTTATCAAACTTCTACCTATGCGCAATCCACACCCGGTGGACATCAGGGTTATGAGTACAGCCGCACGCACAACCCCACCCGATCTGCTTTGGAACGGTCCATTGCCAGTATCGAAAACGGCAAGCATGGTTTGGCCTTTGCATCTGGAATGGCGGCCATGGACACCGTTTTAAAACTTTTTAATCCAGGAGATGAAATTATTTCCACCAACGATCTCTATGGAGGTTCGTACAGACTGTTCACTAAAATATTTGAAAAATATGGCTTGAAAATTCACTTTGTGAATATGGACAAGCCCGAAATGGTGGCCCAACACCTCAACGATAAAACACGACTTATTTGGATAGAAACCCCCACCAATCCAATGATGAATGTTGTAGATATTCGAGCTATTGCCGCTTTGGGAAAGGCCAACAATACCTTGGTTGCGGTTGACAATACTTTTTCCTCGCCCTACCTGCAGCAACCCCTCGATTTTGGAGCAGATATTGTGATGCATTCGGCGACAAAGTACCTCGCGGGTCACAGCGATACGGTGTTGGGGCTATTGGTAGTCAATGATGACGCCCTTGAGGAACAATTGGCATTTATTCAAAATTCCACAGGAGCCGTTCCTGGCCCCATGGATTGTTTCCTCACCCTAAGAGGGATAAAAACACTCCATTTAAGGATGGAAAGGCACAGCGAAAATGGAGCTGAGGTTGCGGCATTTCTGCAACAACATTCAAAAATAGAAAAGGTGTACTGGCCTGGTTTTACCGATCACCCCAATCACGATATCGCCAAGACACAAATGAAAGCTTTTGGCGGAATGCTTTCTTTTATTCCCAAAGGAGGAGACTTAAAATCGGCGATTAAAATTGTTGAGCATCTAAAAATATTTACTTTGGCTGAATCCCTTGGAGGTGTTGAGAGCTTGGCAGGTCACCCTGCCTCAATGACCCACGCTTCCATTCCAAAAGAAATACGGGAAAAAAGTGGAGTAGTTGATGGTTTAATTCGTCTCAGTGTCGGAATAGAGGACGTTCAGGATCTGATTGAAGATTTGGATCAGGCGATTGGTTAGTGTAACTTCCTCCTTTATGGAACTTCCAAAAAACAAAAAAATATATTTTGCATCGGACAACCACTTGGGTTTACCAAACCCAGCGGAAAGCCGGGTACGTGAGAAATATTTTATTTCTTGGTTGGAAGAAATAAGAAAGGATGCAGCCGCGATATACCTATTGGGAGATTTGTTTGATTTTTGGTTTGAATACAAGACTGTAGTTCCCAAAGGCTTTGTCCGTGTATTGGGGAAATTGGCGGAAATTTCTGATGCGGGGATTCCCATTATTTTTTTTGTCGGCAATCACGACCTTTGGATGCGGGATTATTTTCAGAGAGAGCTGGGTATAGAAGTCCACCACCACCCTATTGATTTGTCAGTGGGTAATGCGCGTTTTTTTGTTGGTCATGGTGACGGTTTAGGTCCTGAGGACAAAGGGTATAAATTAATGAAAAAAATATTTACCAATGCGCTTTCCAAATGGCTTTTTCGATGGCTTCATCCCGATTGGGGCGTGTCCTTGGGGCAGTATATGTCCCAAAAAAATAAATTGATTTCTGGAGCCAAAGACGTAAAATTTATGGGCGAAGAAAAAGAGTGGTTGGTTGCTTATTGCAAAAGAAAATTGAAGCAAGAGCATTTTGATTATTTTATTTTTGGTCACCGCCATCTTCCGCTGGACATCAAACTGAACGAAAGTGCACGGTATATTAATCTGGGAGATTGGATCACTCATTTTACCTATGCAGTATATGACGGAAGATCTTTAGAATTAAAAAATTGGAAAAGGAATTTCAATGATTGAATCCAAATCTCTAACCCTCGAAAAAACCGTTATAGTTGGGATTGTTAACAGCCAACAAGACCCAAATCAAGCCAAGGAATATTTAGATGAGTTGGCATTTTTGGTCCATACAGCAGGAGGCATAGTAGGTCAAAGATTTGTTCAGAAAATGCAAATCCCCAACCCTAAGACCTTTATTGGTTCTGGAAAAATGGAAGAGGTAGATCAATACATCAGTGACCAAGAGGTAAGTACTGTAGTTTTTGACGATGAACTAACCCCTGCCCAACAAGTAAATATTGAAAAAAAACTGCGTTGTAAGATTTTAGATCGTACGGGCCTTATATTGGACATATTTGCCCAACGTGCCCAAACCAGTTATGCCAGGACACAAGTTGAGCTGGCACAGTATGAGTACTTACTCCCCCGATTGAAGGGTTTGTGGACCCACCTTGAGCGACAGCGAGGAGGGATTGGAATGCGGGGCCCTGGAGAAACCGAGATAGAAACTGACAGGCGAATTGTTCGAGATAAAATAGCATTGTTAAAGAAGAAACTGATCATCATCGATAAACAGATGGCAACCCAAAGGGGCAATCGAGGGGCATTGGTTAGGGTGGCATTGGTGGGCTATACCAATGTAGGAAAATCTACCCTTATGAATGTCATCGCCAAGAGTGAGGTGTTTGCTGAAAACAAACTATTTGCGACACTGGATACCACCGTCAGAAAAGTAGTAATTGGAAATTTACCTTTTCTGCTCAGTGATACCGTAGGGTTTATCCGAAAACTACCCACCCAGTTGGTAGAGTCTTTCAAAAGCACCTTGGACGAGGTAAAAGAAGCTGATTTACTGCTGCACGTGGTAGACATTTCCCACCCCAATTTTGAAGAGCACATAGCCTCTGTGAATCAAATTTTGAGTGAGATTAAGAGCTTAGACAAACCCACCCTTATGGTTTTTAATAAAATTGACGCCTATCGTCCAGCGCCCTGGGATGAGACCGACCTGGTGGCGGAGAGATCTACGAAACACTACACTTTGAAAGAATGGGAAAATACTTGGATGCATCGGGTCAATGACCGGGCCCTTTTTATTTCGGCTTTGAACAAAGAAAACCTCCAATTTTTTAGGGAGCGTGTATATGCAAAAACCAGAAAAATCCATATTACGCGTTTTCCTTACAATCACTTTTTATATCCCGAGGGGTTGGAATAGCTCCACTTAATTAGTCATGGGAATCGAATTTCCATGGCCAGTTAGATTCAATTTACAAGGGGTGTTTTTCCATAAGCTCTAATTACTTGAGCCTGCCCATTACATTCGGATTAAATGTTAAAGTTTGGGTTTAAAGTAATTAAGATGGTTTTCTATGAGCCACATAGGTACTGGCTTGGGCATTGGGAAGCAGGAGAACATCCGCCAAGTTTACGTGCAAAGGGGCCTGAATCATGTAACAGATTACATGGGCAACATCCTCAGCAACCAAGGGTTGTAGCCCCTTGTAAACGCCGTCGGCTCGGTTTTTATCTCCTTTAAAACGGACTTGTGAAAATTCCGTATTTACCATTCCGGGATGGATGGCACTGACTTTTATGCCCATCGGATTTAAATCGATACGCAACCCCTTGGTAAAAGCGTCAACAGCGTATTTACTGCTACAATATACGCTACCGTTGGGATACACTTCCTTTGCCGCAATTGATCCTATGTTGAGAATATGCCCTTGTTTTTTCTGGACCATGGGGGGTAGCACGGCCTTGGTAACATACATCAACCCTTTTACATTGCTGTCAATCATGGCATCCCAATCCTCAATATCAGCTTCGTGAACAGGGCTGAGTCCATGGGCGTTCCCAGCATTATTTATTAATACATCAACGGAGGAAAAGGCGTCAGGGAGGGAATTTACTTTTTCAAAAACGGCCTGTTTATCGCCAACGTCAAATACTAAAATATGGGAGGGGGTATCCAATTGTGATTGCAGTTCTTTTAACCGGTCTTCTCTTCTGCCACAAAGGATAAGCTGAGCACCTTGTTCGGCCATCTTTTGTGCTGCAGCCCATCCAATACCGCTACTTGCTCCGGTGATCATTACGACTTTTTCTCTCATGTGACGTGGTTAATTTAAGCTTATGAGTGAGCAACATTTTATTTATACTCTGAAACGCTCAACCTATAAATTTATAAATAGATTAATGACTTTAACAATCAATTAAGTCTTTTATAAAGCTGTATATTGCTGTAAAGCCCTTTGTAATTTTTATAAATTAAATTAATTTTGAGTAACTCAATGTAGAAACTTTAAAGGCATTAAATAAACCTCAAAAGCCTCTACTTTTAACCAATTATTAACAACCCTTAAAAGAAATATTTTTCAATTTTGAAATCTCAAAAAGTTGATTTAATTGATACTTTATTATGGAAGAAACAATGAACAAGACCGTTGACATTAAAGCAATCAATGAAAAAATTGAGAAAGAGAGTGCTTTTATAGATTTATTGACCTTAGAGATCAACAAAGTCATCGTAGGGCAAAAAGACATGGTTGAGCGTTTACTCATCGGACTGCTGGGCCGAGGCCACGTGCTGCTGGAAGGGGTTCCTGGATTGGCGAAAACCTTGGCGATCAATACCCTGAGTCAGGCCGTAAAAGGCCAGTTCAGCAGGGTTCAGTTTACTCCCGATTTACTACCTGCCGACGTAATCGGGACCATGATTTACAACATCAAGGAGAACGATTTTACCATTAAAAAAGGACCTGTTTTTGCCAATTTCGTGTTGGCCGATGAAATAAACAGAGCCCCTGCCAAAGTACAATCAGCTTTATTAGAAGCCATGCAGGAAAAGCAAGTCACCATTGGAGATACTACCTTTAAGCTGCCTGCTCCTTTTTTGGTGATGGCCACGCAAAATCCCGTGGAACAAGAGGGTACCTACCCTTTACCCGAAGCCCAGGTAGACCGTTTTATGCTAAAAACAGTGATCGATTATCCCAAATTGGAAGAGGAGCAAATTATCGTTCGTTCTAACTTAAAAAATACCCAAGAAAAAATAAAACCGGTAGTCACCACCAAGCAGATTCAAACGGCTCAAGAAACGGTGAGGGAAATATATATGGACGAAAAAATTGAAAAATACATTCTCGACTTAGTATTTGCAACACGTTATCCCGATCGTTACAACCTTTCCTCTATTAAGCCATTGATTAATTTTGGAGCTTCTCCTCGTGGAAGTATTAATTTGGCGACAGCCTCGAAATGTCACGCTTTTTTAAAACATCGAGGGTATGTCATTCCTGAGGATGTTCGCGCTGTGATATACGATATACTCCGGCACAGAATAGGGCTGACTTATGAAGCAGAGGCCGAAAATGTTACTACTGAAGATTTGATCAGTCAAATCATAAACGAGGTGGAAGTCCCTTAGGAAGTTTTCCTTTTTTTACTTCAAATTTTTACATTCATGGATACTAAGGAGCTCTTAAAAAAAGTTCGTAAGATTGAAATCAAGACCCGTCGTTTGAGTGACAATATTTTCGGAGGAGAATATCACAGTACTTTTAAGGGTAGGGGAATGACTTTCAGTGAGGTCAGACAATATCAATATGGTGACGACGTTAGGAGTATTGACTGGAATGTAACTGCGCGCTACAATGAACCCTATGTAAAAGTTTTTGAGGAAGAAAGAGAGTTGACTTTGATGTTGATGATCGACGTCAGTGGGTCTGAACTGTTTGGAACACAAGGGCAATTTAAACGGGAGGAGCTAACCGAAATTGCAGCTACTCTTTCCTTTTCTGCCATGCAAAACAATGACAAGGTGGGTCTCATACTTTTTTCGGACCAAGTAGAATTATTCATTCCACCAAAAAAAGGCCGTTCCCATATTTTGAGGATCATCAGGGAGCTTTTAGAGTATCAGCCTCAAAGTCAAAAAACGAGTATAAGCAATGCATTGGAGTTTTTATCGGGCGTTATGAAAAAGAAAGCCATCGTTTTCATGATGTCAGATTTTATGGATGGGGGCTATGAGAAAACCTTGAGAATAGTTGCCAAAAAACACGATTTAACGGGAATTCGCATCTATGACCGTCACGAGGAAAATATCCCCATTATAGGTTTGGTCCCCATGATCGATAACGAGACAGGACAAACCGCGTGGGTCAATACGCAATCTAGTAGTGTCAGAAAAGCTTATGCGAAACATTACCAATCGATGGTGGGAGAGTTTGAAGGCCTTTTTCATAAAAACGGTGCGGGAACATTACACAGCCGTTTGGATGAGAGTTATGTAAAAAAATTATTGAATTATTTTAAATCCAGGGGCTAAATGACCAAAATAATTTTGCTTTTATGGGGGAGTATTTTCACCTGCTCGTGGGTCCAAGCACAAACAGATTATGATGTGTCGATTGCTGTAGATACAACCAAAATGCGCATTGGTGAAAAAATAGAATACCTGCTCCAGGTCAAAGCAGATTCTTCTGCATTAGTAACTTTTTCCGACCCTCCTTTTTTTGCGCCTTTTGAAGTATTGGAAGAGAGCGCCATCGATACTCTTAGGGCAGAAAGTCACTATTTATTCACCAAAAAATATGCTCTCATACAATTCGATTCTGGAGCCTACTGGCTGCCGCCACAAAAGGTGATGATCAATGGTTTTACAAAAGTATCAGATTCGTTGTTGATCCAAGTAGCTACGGTACCAGTGGACACTCTAAAACAAAATCTATTTGACATCAAACCCATTGTTGAAGTAGAAAAAAACTACGATGCCATCACCCGAAATATCGTCTATGGCTTTTTGATAGTGTTGTTACTGATAGGGTTGATCTACGCCTTTTTCTTTGCCAGAAAAAAAAGAGAGGAACGCAAAAAAAAGCGTCTCCCTTTCGAGCGCGCCATAGAAGAATTAAAAGCCTTAGAGAGTGTTTCACCTGCTGAACAACAGGAGTTTAAAGATTATTATTCTCGCTTAACAGATGTCGTTAGAAGATACTTAGAAGAGGAGGTAAAAATCTCTGCTTTGGAGAGTACTACCGATGAATTGATGTTAAAATTAGAAGCCCTAAAACAGTCCGGGACATTGGAGCTGGAACGAGAAACCATAAAAAATCTTAAAACAGTTTTACAAACTGCGGACTTGGTTAAGTTTGCCCGCTCCTTACCTGCTTTTGGAACGACCAACAAAGACAGAGGCCTTGTAGAGGAGATTGTCATTGAGACAAAAGAAGCCCTTCCTGAGCCCACTCCAGAGGAAATAAGGGAACGCGAGGAGTACCACTTGCTGTTGGCCAAAAGAAGAAGAAAGAAACAGTTGCAGTGGACTTTTACCTCGCTTGGAATTTTATTGATATTAGGATTTAGTATTGCCGTGTGGACCTATGGTTTTTACCCTGTAAGAGACACCTTGGCAGGATACCCTACCATAAAGTTGAAAAACAAGACATGGATCAGCAGTCAATATGGAACCCCGCCCGTAAAGCTTTCTACCCCCGAGGTGTTGAAAAGGATTAATTCAGAAAAAGGAAGCCCATTGCGATTTTCTTCTGGGGATTACGATGCTCCTTTTTATATCGATTTGGTATTTACCAAAAAGGCACCAAAACAACAAAGTGAGACATCCCCCTCTGAGGAGGAGATGGAAGCGCTGCAGAAGCAAAAGATTCAAGAACTGGTCAATAGCATCATTAACGATTTTCAATCGAGAGGCGCTGTTAATATCCTGATAAAAGAGGAGGAGATCACCACGCTTTCCGGTTTGCCGGCGTTAAAGATATATGGGACACTCGATTATCCCAAAAAGGGGAATGATAAACGGGTACGTTGTAATTATACGACCCATGTTTTCGATTTTGATCAGGGGGGGATAGAACTGACCTTGCTCTTTGAAAAAGAAGACCGCTATGGTGAATCAATCCAAAAAAGGGTCATGGACAGTTTTGAATTGATAAAAGAACTATAAGGAATGTTTGAAGGTATATATTTTGCAAATCCCGACTACCTTTGGCTACTACTGTCAGTGCCTTTGGTGATCTGCTGGCACCTATTTACCCGTAAGAGATCCCAAGCCGCATTGAAGATTTCTTCTCTAAATGGATTTCACCTCAAGTCGAGTTTTTTAGCCCGATTACAACCTTTTCTTTTTTTATTCAGAATATTTTCCTTGGCACTGATCATATTCGCGCTGGCTCGCCCACAAACCATGGATGTTTCTACCCGCACCAAAACCAACAAAGGAATAGATATTGTGATGGCGATAGATGTATCATCAAGTATGTTGGCCCAAGATCTAAAACCCAACCGCCTAACCGCTCTAAAAAGGGTAGCATCATCTTTTGTCGATGACCGAGTTAGTGATCGCATAGGGCTGGTAATCTATGCGGGAGAAAGTTATACCAAAACACCGATCACCAGCGACCGTTCTATTGTAAAAAGTGCACTTGCCGCCATTCGATTTGAAGGGTTGATAGAGGATGGGACTGCCATAGGAATGGGATTGGCCACTGCAGTAAACCGTTTAAAAGACAGCCGGGCGAAGAGTAAAGTCATCATTTTACTTACCGATGGGGTTAATAATTCTGGATTTATCGATCCAAAAATAGCGAGTGAGTTGGCTGTAGAATACCAGATAAAAACCTACACCATAGGATTGGGAAGCAATGGAAGGGCCCGCGCCCCTGTGGGGCTTTTACCCAACGGAAAGTTCCAATATGGAATGACAAAAGTTGAAATTGATGAAGACTTATTAAAAGAAATAGCCGAAAAAACAGGAGGTTTGTATTTCCGAGCCACCGATAACAAAAAGTTAGAGGAAATTTATGGCGAAATAAACAAACTCGAAAAAACAGAGATAGAAGAGTTTAAATACTACAACTATAACGAAAAATTTAGGCCTTTGGTTTTACTGGCACTGGTTTTGATACTTATAGAATGGTTTTTAAAGAATACTTTATTTAGAAGTTTTATCTGATATGTACCAATTAGACGCACCTTTTTACATTTATGGATTAGGGATTTTACCAATCTTTTGGGTTGCCTATTTTTTATTGATGCGTTGGAAGCGGCGCGCACAAAACAGATTTGCCCATTCAACACTAATGGATAAATTGAGCCCCAACCGTTCAAAGTTTAAGCCTTTTTTAAAGTTATTAATGCTCAGTTTGGGAATCTCTTTATTGATTTTGGGCTTGGTTAATCCTAAAATTGGCACCCAGTTGGAGACCGTAAAAAGAGAAGGTGTGGACATAGTTTTTGCCATTGATGTATCAAAAAGTATGTTGGCCGAAGACGTTGCACCCAACCGTTTGGAGAAGTCAAAGCGATTGGTGTCGGCCATCATCAATCAATTGGCCAGTGACCGTATCGGGATCATTGCCTATGCTGCACAAGCGATACCACAGTTACCCATCACTACTGATTATGGAGCCGCTAAAATGTTTCTTCAAGGGTTAAACACCAATATGCTCTCCTCCCAAGGTACCGCACTGGATGCTGCCTTGGATTTATCGGGGACTTATTTCGATGACGAGGACCAAACCAACAGAGTTGTTTTTTTAATATCTGATGGTGAAGACCATTCCGAGGAAGGAGAATCTGCTGCGCAAAGGGCTGCTGATATGGGGATTAAGATTTTTACTTTTGGTGTTGGAAGTGATAACGGTGGCCCCATACCCATCAAACAAAACGGAATTGTGTCTTCTTATAAGAAAGATTTACAAGGGGAAACAGTGATTACCCGAAGAAATGCGGATATACTTCAAGATATTGCAAGGGTATCCGATGGTCAGTACATTGATGGGAACGATACCCAAGTCGTTGTAGACTTTGTGGTTGAAACTTTGAAAAATATGGAGAAAAAGGAATTTGAGGCAAAGCAGTTTGTCAGTTATAAAGATCAATTTCAAGCTTTTCTTTTCGCAGGATTCCTGTTAATTTTGTTTGAGATTTTTCTTTTTGACACCAAAACGAAATGGGTGGAACGTCTAAATCTTTTTAACGAAAAAGGATGAAAAAACAAATTTTCTTTTTGACAGCTTATATCATCGGGGTACTGACTTTGACCGCCCAAGAAGGAGAAGTCATCAACCATATATTTGACGGAAACCAACAGGCTGAATCAAAGAAGTTTAATGAAGCTGAAATGGCTTATCGTCGAGCACTTTCCAAGGCACCAGAAAAACCAGAAGCGCTCTACAATTTGGGCAATACACACTTCGAAGAACAAGATTTTGATGAAGCCAAACAACGGTATTTTCAGACACAAAAATTCACTGAAAACAAATTCAGTAAACAGCAGGCATTCCACAATTTAGGGAATGTTTTTATGAAACAAAAAGATTATGCCAAAGCCGTCGAGGCTTATAAAAATGCCTTGAGAAACAACCCTGAAGACGAAGAAACGCGCTACAACTATGCTTTGGCCAAGGAGCTGTTAAAAAAAGAACAGGACCAGCAAAATCAAGATCAACAAGACCAACAGAACGAGGACGAGCAGGAAAATAAGGACCAGAATCAAGACCAAAACAAGGAAGGGGACAAGGATAAAGATTCAGGACAAGACAATGATGAGGAGCAAGGAGATGAAGGGGACAAGGATGAGGATAAGAAAGAGGAGGGAGACCAGAAAAAAGAGAATCAGCCCCAGCAAGGAGATCAGGAAAAAGAGCAACCTGCTCAGCCCAGAAAAACGGAGCTTTCTCCAGAGCAGGTAAAAAGCCTTTTAGAGGCCATGAGCAATCAAGAGAAAAAAGTTCAGGATAAAGTCAATGCTGAAAAAGTGCAAGGAATACCTGTAAGAGGACAAAAAGACTGGTAAAATTTCTGATGAAAAAGACTTTTATAATTGTTTTTTTATTGCTGACAGGAATCGTTCCTACGATTGCCCAGGAAGTTAGCTTTCAGGCCAAACTGAGTAAAAGAAGCTTAGGATTAAACGAGCGCCTGAGGGTTGATTTTATTATGAACAAAAATGGGGATAATTTTACGCCCCCTAATTTTACAGGCTTTAGAGTGGTCGGGGGTCCCAATCAGTCGATAAGTAATTCCTGGGTCAATGGAAAAAGAAGTTTCTCCAAAACTTATACTTATTTTTTGACCCCCACCCAAAAGGGTGCACTGACCATTGCCCAGGCAACGATTAACATTGCAGGGGAAACCTATAAAACTACTCCTCAAAAAATTACGGTTACCGAAGCAGTAGAAGTCCCCAGAGATCCCAACAGTCCTGAATACCTGATCGATGACAATCTTCATTTGGTGGCAGAGATTTCCAATACGCAACCCTACCTCAATGAGGCAATAACCGTTGTTTATAAATTGTATTTCAGGAACCCCTTGAGAATCTCCGATGGGAGGGCAGTTGAAAACCCCAAATTCGCTGATTTTTGGAGTCATAACATTGACATTGCTCAACTAAAGGTTGAAGATGGCACCTATAAGGGAGAGCCCTATAATATGGTGATTTGGAAAAAGAGCGTTTTGTATCCACAAAAAACAGGAAAGCTCAGTTTAGAA
This sequence comes from Flavobacteriaceae bacterium, assembly GCA_022428005.1. GTDB lineage: Bacteria > Bacteroidota > Bacteroidia > Flavobacteriales > Flavobacteriaceae > UBA8316. Next base: position 5,408 of record JAKMDI010000018.1, on the reverse strand, counting down.
CCATTAAGTTTGAACTTGGTCATTGACTTGCCCTCTAACCGCAGAGACTTCTTTGGCAACAGAATCCTTCAACAATCCAATAGAACGGTGACTGCAGGAAGGAGAACCATCAACGTCAAGCCCTTGCCAGAGAACGGAAAACCAGCCAACTTCTTTGGTGCAGTAGGTCAATTTAATTTTGACGCCCTACTCAACAAGAAGTCATTGAAGGCGTCAGAGTCTTTTGAAATTAAGCTGAAGGTTTCGGGTACAGGAAACCTCAAACTTTTTAATATTCCCGCGTTGGTTTTACCAAATACCTTAGAAATTTTTGAGCCGGAGCACATAGAAAATGTCAAAACAAACCTCTTGGGGATGCAGGGGAGTATTGAAGACAACTATACGGTTGTACCCCGTTTTCAAGGAAAATATCCGATTCCTCCATTGTCTTTTTCCTATTTTGACCCTAAGAAGCAGCAGTATTTTACACTGCGATCAAGTGAACAGATTGTTGATGTTTTTGGAGGTCCTCTGTCTAACAATTCTTCCCAAGGAAAAACCCCGACCCTCTCCAATCCCTTGATCACCAATACGGATGAATCTTTTCGATTTATAAAATTAAGGCCTAATCTCCAGCCCATTGTACAGGAAAAATTCTGGAAAAGTAAACTTTTTTATGGGCTGATGGTTGCGCCCTTACTTTTGTTAATTGCTTTTATTTTGTTGATGCAACGAAATCGTAGGATCTCAGGAGATGTCGAAGGCTCTCGCTTGCGATTGGCCAATCGTTTGTCTAAAAAATACTTGGGGGAAGCCAAAAAGAATTTGACGGATAAACCTTTGTTTTACGATGCATTAGAAAGGGCTTTGTACAACTATCTAAAATCCAGGTTAAAAATCAGCACCGACGATTTTAGTAAGGAAAAAATTTCTGAAATCTTAGCGGATAAAAACTTGAACCGAGACGAGATAAAGTCCTTTATTGATCTTTTGGAAAATTGTGAAGCAGCGAGATATGCACCCGCTTCTGACACCAAAATGAAACAGGATTTTGACGATGCACTTACTGTAATAGCTAATATCGATAAAAAATTATGAGGCAACCTTTAAGATTTTTTTTGGCGTTGGTCCTGTCTTGTTTTTTTAGTTCAGCTCAGAACAATGACGCCACTTTTGAAAATGCAAATGCTGCATACAACGCTGCCCAATTTGAGAAGGCAGTAATGTTGTACAAGGAAATATTGGAAGCTGGCGATCACAGTGCAGCATTATATTATAACCTCGCCAATTCCTACTATCGTTTGAATCAAGTTGGAGAGAGTATTTTTTATTTTGAAAAAGCCAGACAATTAGATCCCAAAGATGAGGACTTGAATATAAACATTGTATTTGCTCAAAATATGGCCATCGATGCGGTCGAAGTGTTGCCCAAATCTCAAATTACACTATTGAGTGAGAAGATATTTACTCTGTTTTCCTCAGAGGGGTGGGCATATTTTATAGTGGTCTGTTCTTGGATTTTAGCCATACTTTGGGGGCTCTATGTTTGGAATAAAGTACCTATTATAAAAAGGTCTTTCTTTATTTCCGCGATTTTAGCTGGGGTAATATTGATTTTTTCGGTGTCTGTCGCTTTTGTTAAATCCTCGAATGAAGACAATACCTTTTATGGGATTTTATTTAACGAAAAGTTAGCGGTGTGGGCAGAACCCAATACCCGTGCCGAGGTTTTGTTCCTACTCCATGAAGGAACTAAGGTTCAAATGTTGGATAAACTTCAGGAATGGCAAAAGATCAGAATTGCCAATGGATCGGAGGGATGGGTTAAAGATGGAGAGATCAGAGACCTGAAAGGTTTTAAATAATATCCTCAGGGAGGTCTTGTGTCATTGTACTTCCCCAATCGAAAAGGAATTCTCCCAAGGCTTTAATGGGCTGGTAGAGGACAGAACTTTCTATCATTCCTTCATCCAAAAGACTAATCCAACTGTTGAGTTTTCCCATAAAAAACAAGCCGACACTCATTAGGACCGCCCATTTCAACATCCCAAATAAAGCGCCCAAAAACTTGTTGAATAGACCCAGTGAGGCTTTACTTATTATTTTGGTCATGGCACGTGCCAAAACTGATACGCCATAGACAATGATCATAAAAATAATCAGGTAGGCTACAGTTTTAATGGCGATGGGGTTCCAGTCAACAAATTCTTTCAATAAATCGGTTAAAAACCCAGAAAATTTAACAGCCCCCAGAAGTCCTAAAAAGAGGGCTCCCAAGCTGGCTACTTCAACAATAAACCCCTTAAAAAACCCTTTGATTAGACCAAAGCCCAAGGCGACAGACAGTATGATATCGATCAAATTCACTAATCACTAATGTACTTTTTTTTTGGGAATCTCCTCTTGAGATTTATCATAAAGCCAGTATCTTTGAAAATGCCATTAAATCAAAGCAGAGATCAAAAACTTAAAGAACGCTGGGAGGAACTGGTAGCAGTCCTCAGTGATCGTTTTTCCGATGGAGAGGCATTGGATGTGGAGGGTATCCTCTACTTGGTCGGGTTGCAAGAATTGGGTCAGGTACACAGGAAGATGAAGAAAGATGACAATGTCAATTTGATCCATATAGGCATCTGCGCTGTTCTGGAACCTTTTGGGTATTACCGCTTTGACTACATCGATGATGAGGGCTGGCCCCACTTCGAACTCCTCGAGGAGTTACCCCCGCTCAAACCTGGCGAGCAAAGTGTTCTGATGAAAGAAGCTTTAGTAAGCTATTTTTTAAAACGTGCCCTAATTCAATAAATGTTTACTTTTGTAGTATGATTGATAAAATAAAAGAGACACTGGCCTCGGTCAGCACTTTTGAAGCAAAATCAAAAGAGGAGATAGAGTCTTTTAGAATAAAATATCTGGGTAAAAAAGGGATCCTAAACGATTTTTTTGCTGCCTTTAAAGAGGTTCCCCCTCAGGATAAAAAAGCATACGGACAGGCGTTAAACGAGTTGAAAAATGCAGTTTCTGATAAAGTAAAAAACCTTCAGTCAGAACAAAAATCTACTGCTGCTCAGCACAATTATGGAGATTTGTCAAAACCTGGATTTCCAATTAACTCAGGTGCAAGGCATCCCCTCTCTTTGGTTAAAAACAGGATCGTAGAAATATTTTCTCAGATTGGATTTAGTATCTCAGAGGGTCCAGAGATAGAAGACGATTGGCACAATTTCACGGCCTTGAATCTTCCCGAGTATCATCCTGCTCGAGATATGCAGGACACTTTTTTTATTCAAACCGATCCAGACATTTTGTTGAGAACCCACACCTCCTCTGTCCAAGTCAGGTTTATGGAAAACAACCAACCCCCCATCCGGACCATTTCACCGGGTAGGGTTTTTAGAAATGAAGCCATCTCAGCCAGATCCCATTGTATATTTCACCAAGTCGAGGGCTTATATATTGACAAACAGGTATCCTTCGCTGATCTTAAACAGACGCTGCTTTATTTTACAAAAGCACTTTTTGGAAAGTCTAAAATTCGCCTTCGGCCCTCCTATTTTCCTTTTACTGAGCCCAGTGCTGAGGTCGATATTTATTGGGGATTAGAGTCAGAAACTGATTACCGTATTACCAAAGGAACGGGATGGTTGGAAATTATGGGTTGCGGAATGGTCGATCCCAACGTATTAAAAAATTGCAATATTGATCCTGATAAATACACTGGTTATGCTTTTGGTATGGGGATAGAAAGGATAGCAATGTTGCTCTATCAAATTGGCGATATCCGACTGTTTTTTGAAAATGATATTCGGTTTCTTTCCCAATTTGAATCGGGGAGTTAATTCAATTTTTTACTCATCTTTTTGAACATTTTTTCGGGATTTTTCCCTTCGTAAAGAATTGCGTATACACAGTCAATTATGGGTAGATCACTGTTAAAAAATTGACTCATTTTTTTAGCGGATTGCGTCGCGTAGTAACCCTCTGCTACCATTCTCATTTCCAGTTGAGCACTTTTTACGGTATAACCTTTTCCAATCATATTGCCAAAAGAACGATTTCTGCTGAAAACAGAATAGCTGGTTACCAACAGGTCGCCCAAGTAAGCAGAATTGTTGATATTGCGTTTCATTTTGTAGACATTATTGATAAAACGTTTCATTTCTCGGATGGCGTTACTTATCAGAACACTTTGGAAATTGTCGCCATACCCAAGCCCATGGGCCATACCCGCAGCAATCGCATATATGTTTTTAAGCATACTGGCATATTCCGTTCCTATGATGTCATTAGACAATTTGGTTCTTACATGGTCGGTCCTGAGCAGGGCTGCCATTATTTTGGCCAATTTTTGATCTGTACAGGCAATGGTGAATAAGACAAACGTTCCATGGCGATCTCCTCTGCGTGAGAGGGTCCCGAAATGACTCCAAATTTCTCTAAAGAAACATTGTATTTTGTTTTGAAATGTTCGCCGACGATTAACATAGTTTCAGGAATGACACCTTTCACTGCGGAAAAAATAATTTTTTTGTCCAGGGGCTGATCCAATTTTTCAAAAGCTGAAGTAATAAAAGCCGAGGGAATTGCGACAATGATTAAATCTGCGTTTGAGACAACGTCATTTATATCAGTGCTTATTTTTAAACGTTTGGTTTTGAGTTTTGTGGAAGGGAGATAATTGGGATTGTGATGGTGCTTAACAATAAAATCAGCGTTGACGGAGCTTTTTGTAAATCATTTCCTGACAGTTCCATGGCTTCGATCGTGTTTTCAAAACTAGGAGACGCAGTGTTGTTGGCAATTGTTTGAATTTCCTCTAAATGCAATTCCATGGCAGTGAGCATGGCCTCTTCTACATCCTCTACTTTAACTTTGTCGAAAGCAGGCACTCCTTCAAAAGGTCCGTCCCAAGGCTTTAAAAGTAGATTTACATTCTCTTTGTTTGTCTGATTACAACCGAACATGGTGAGGATCAAAATAGAGAGGAATAAATTCAAATAAGATGATTGGGTTTTCATAAGTGTAATTTAAATGAATAAAACAATTCTAATGCTTGACTGTTGTTTTGTCTACTAAAGTTAAAAAAATATTAGGTTTGGATCAGTTTCTATAAAGACTTCTTGAGTATAACTTACTGATAACCAATTATTATATTTTTTTTCAGTATTTAATTTTACTCACTTTAAAGTAAAACTTGTTATTCTATTGAATAAGATCGGGCTCTTGTGCAGTAAAATTTTTATTTTTGCTGTGTTGAAAAACAATCCATAAGCCGATTCAGGATTGTTTTTAATTAAATTCTTTCAACAGACTAATTATCATATAGTTAGTGGCAGAATAAATGGCCCAGTAGTTCAACTGGATAGAATATCAGATTTCGGCTCTGAGGGTTGGGGGTTCGAATCCTCCCTGGGTCACTAGATTTTTTT
>JAKMDI010000004.1 GCA_022428005.1 Flavobacteriaceae bacterium | reverse complement strand
ACTCAATATACAGTGTTTAAACAATTATTAATACAATAATATTATTTAAATAACACTTTTGTAAAACTTCGGTAGAATTAAAACTTTGGTTTGAAATGGTAATGATAAAAATTCATCAATAATTACTGTTTTTTATTAGTAACAAACTCTTTTATTATATTGATTTTTAATGACTTTCAATTGATTTGACTGTAATTAATGTCAAATTAAAACATCTTTTTAAACTTTAATTAAATTGAGTCTTAAAAAACCGATTTGAAGACCATATATGACCGCTTATTAATGATCATTGAAAATGAGGACATCTCTATAGCTGCCTTTGAGAGGAACATTGGTGTCGGTAGAAATTCCATTTCTTCTGCTATCAGAAATCAATCATCAATTGGTCACGAAGTACTATCTAAAATTTGTAAACATTACCCCCAATACAATATAGATTGGATCGTAAATGGAAAAGATTCGGACTATATCAAGGGTTTAGAAATGTTGGTGAAAATGAAAAAACTCCTCAAGACTTGGGGGTACAATCCAACATAATTATACTACAGAATCAAAATTCACATTACAGCTACACTGCGGTTTAATTTTCCCTTAATATAAAAAACGCTATAATTGTTTTAGCATTTTTTTTATTAATTGTTTGTGAACGCGATAGGATTCGAACCTATGACCGTCTGCTTAGAAGGCAGATGCTCTATCCAGCTGAGCTACGCGTCCCAATTTTATTTATTTAAAATAAATTTTGGGCAAATATAACACATAGATTTTTTTCGTGCCCCACAGTTACAAATAATTATGTGAGATTAATTCAATAAAAATACCCTCCAAGTTTGTTATATTAGATAAAAATATTTCATTCGTGAATAGAAATCAATTTATAAAAAAATCAATGGCAGCAGGAGCAGCAGGCTTGTTTTTACCCAACCTAAATAGCTATGGATTTTCTAAAAATCTAAAAAACACTTCCGCAAATGATCAAATCAATATTGGAAGTATTGGAATCAACGGAATGGGGTGGGCAAATACCTTAAAAGCCTTAAAAGTCCCAGGTGTTAACCTCGTTGCAGTCTGCGATGTTGATCAAAATGCCATTGCACGCCGCTTGAATGACAAAGCGGTTGCCGATATCAAAGATAAGATCAAGATTTACAGTGACTACCGTAAAATGCTTGAACAAGATGACATTGACGTGGTTTATATCGGTACGCCCGACCACTGGCATGCATTAATGATGATTGACGCTGCTGCGGCAGGGAAGCACATTTACGTCGAAAAGCCTATTGGAAATTCCATTGGAGAATGTGAAGCCATGGTCGCTGCACAAAAAAAATATGGTAGTATTATACAAGTAGGTCAGTGGCAACGCAGCAGTACACATTTTCAAGAGGCCATGTCATTTGTTCACAGTGGAAAGCTCGGCCCCATAAGAACTGTAAAAGTATCTTGTTATCAAGGGTGGATGCGTCCCCAACCCATCGTCGCTGATAGTGCTGTTCCAGATGGGATTGACTACAAAGCGTGGTTGGGACCCGCCCCCAACAAGCCTTTTAATGCCAGTAGATTTCATTTTCATTTTAGGTGGTTCTGGGATTATGCTGGTGGGCTGATGACAGATTGGGGTGTTCATTTACTCGATTATGCACTTATTGGCATGAAAGCAACTGTTCCAAAAACCATCGTCGGTTTAGGAGGTCAGTTTGCATATCCCGATTACAGTCAAGAAACACCAGATACGCTCACTACATTATATGAATTTGATGGTTTTAATCTGGTATGGGATTCGGCCATGGGCATCGACAATGGTTCTTATGGTAGAAATCACTGTATTGCTTTTATAGGCAACAACGCAACATTGGTTGTTGACAGAAGTGGTTGGGAGGTTATAGAGGAAAAAAGGAGTGAAAATAAAGTTATTGTTCCGCTTCAAAAAAAATCTAATAATGGTCACCAACAACACCAATTTAATTTTATGCAAGCCATCAGAGAAAACAAACCCGAGTTACTGAATTGCAATGTGGAGGAAGCTGCCCATGTGGCAAAAGTAGCTCAGATGGGGAATATATCTTTTCGCGCCAACCAAAAATTGAGCTGGTCAGCAAAAATCAACCAATTTGAAAATTCCGGGATTAATGAAAAGTATTTCACCAAGGAATATCACAACGGATATCAATTGCCCAAAATCTAGTATTATTCTTTATGAATAAAATTATTGCTGAGGCCCCTGGCAGGGTTTGTTTGTTCGGAGATCATCAAGACTATTTGGAATTACCCGTAATTGCAAGCGCAATAGATCGTTTTATTACCATTGAGGCCGTAGAAAATGGAAATGATTTTTTTGATATCTATATGCCCGATTTGGATCAGAAAAGGAAAATTTCCCTAAGCGATAATTCAGAGAAGATTGAAAGAGGTGACTTCCTTCGGGTCGCATTAAAGGTGTTAAAAAAAAGGGGGGTTCTTCCTGCACGTGGATATGAGGTTGTCATCACCAGTGACATCCCCATAAATGCGGGTTTGTCCAGCTCCTCAGCGCTTACTGTTGCCTGGATAAAATTTATTATTGCTGCTTTTTCTGACCAGTCTTTTAGCCCCAAGGAAATTGCACTGCTGGCCTACGAAACAGAAGTAATCGAACAAGGCTCTTCCGGAGGGAAAATGGATCAGTTTACCATTGCTTTGGGAAATACAATATTCCTGGATACCAAAACCGATGCCGTTGAGAGTTTTAACGGTATTGAATTGAACCTAATTGTAGGTGTATCGGGTTTGTCTAAAGACACTTTTGGAACACTGTCCCACCTAAAAGGAAATGCGTGGAAAGCGATTCGCCAAGTCATGGAAAAAGAATCACATTTTGATATTGCGCAATGTAAAGTTGAGGATTTAAGTGAAAAAATGATGAGGGTATCCGAACCTTTAAAGCCCTATTTCTATGCAGCAGTTCACAATTATGACATCACAAAAAGAGCCTTGCAAGCGTTTAATGATAAAAAAATAAACCCAAAATTAATTGGCTCACTGATGAATGAACATCACCACATTCTTTCATCTTATCTAAAAATAACCCCTCCCTTGATGGAAAAAATGATAACGGCTGTCAATGAAGCTGGAGCACTCGGCAGTAAGATTGTAGGTTCTGGCGGCGGCGGATGCATCGTGGCCATAACTACAGGTCAAAACAATGAATCCATTATTGAGGCGATCATGGCAACAGGCGCCGCGGACGCTTTTTCTGTAAAAATAACTGGTGGGCCAACCATTAAAACAATTGCCTCATGACAGACAATATAATAATCTTAGCAGGAGGAGCCTCCTCTCGAATGAAAAAATCAACGGCACAAAACTTGACTCCAGACAAAGTTACGCAGGCCAATCAATTAAGTAAAGGTTTGATAGAACTCAAAGGAAAACCCTTTTTAAGTTATTTACTTAAACACATTTTGGAAGCCGGGTTTAAAAATGTATTCATCATCACGGGAGCCAAATCTGATAACTTCAGAAAGGCTTTTGAAAACAAAGCTGAGTTTGAAGGTTTAAAAATCCAGTTTGCTACCCAATTTATCCCTGAGGGGAGAGAAAAACCAATGGGTACCGCCGATGCGCTTTATCAGTGTTTAAATGAGTTCCCTCATCTAAAGGAAAGTAAATTTTGTGTCTGTAACAGCGATAACTTGTATTCCCTGAAAGCGCTTAAATTATTAAAAAACAGCACTGCCCAACAAGCGATTCTGGCCTATGATATCAATCATCTAAATTTCAGTAGGGCTCGCATTTCTCGATTTGCTGTGATGCGATTCAATGCGGACAATAAATTACTGTCTATTGTTGAAAAGCCTGAAGAAAATGAAATTCAGCAATACACCGACTCCTCAGGAAAGATAAGGGTCAGCATGAACATTTTTTTATTCGACGGGGAATTGATTTTTAAACACTTGGAAAACTGCCCCTTGCACCCCTCCCGAAATGAAAAAGAATTGCCCACCGCTTTGTTGAATATGATCCATGACAACGCAGTGGTAAATGGCATACCCATAGCAGAGCATGTTCCAGACCTGACCTCTAAAGAAGATATTGCTGTTCTGGAAAAATATTTGGGAGAAAATTAATCCCCAAATAAAACCATATTTATAAATTTGAACTTTAAAAATACATCCCTATGGCAAGTCATTTATCATTAAGATCAGGAAATCCAGTTCTTACTAAAAGTACTTTTAACAGAGGTTTAGATGTATCTGAAACCATGACCATCAATGGAACGGTAAACAAAACCGCCATCAGTTTATTTTTATTGATAGGAACGGGCTATTTTACATTTGATGTTATTAATCCCATTATTTTAATCGTTTGTGGTATCGGCGGTTTTATAACAGCCATCGTTACAGTATTTAAAAAACAATGGGCCCCCATCACAGTTCCTATATATGCCATTTTGGAAGGGGGATTGTTGGGAGGCGTATCTTTTATGTACAACAGTATGTATAATGGTATTGTTACCGATGCGATTTTCCTTACTGTGGGCATTCTATTGTCATTGCTTTTCGCATACAGATCAGGACTCATAAAACCTACGGAAAACTTTAAACTGGGTATTTTTGCTGCTACAGGAGGTATTGCAATTGTCTATATAATCAACATGGTCATGGGGTTCTTTGGTTCCAGTATGGGGGTGATGCAAATTGACAACGCCTCTCCAATGAGCATCGGCTTCAGTGTTGTGGTTGTAATCATTGCAGCCCTCAATTTGGTTTTGGATTTTGACTTTATCGAGGAAGGTGCGGAAAGCGGAGCTCCAAAATACATGGAGTGGTATGGTGCCTTTGGTTTACTTGTGACTTTGATTTGGCTCTACCTCGAAATATTAAGACTTCTTGCCAAACTCAATTCCAGAAAATAGACACTGCGCTTTAGGGTTTAAAAAAGTCTTCTTCGCTGATGACCATGAAATTCCCCTCCATGGAAGCGTCGTAAAAAAAGGTAAAGGTGTGTCGTTCTCCAAAGTTGATCACTGTTTTCTGGGTATCCTCGAAATAAAACTCTTTGGATTTATACTGTAAGTAAACCCGAGAAATCGGCATGCCCGTAAACAAATATTCATCTTTGTTACGAATGTACACGTGATTTAGGTAGTTTTTATATTGATCTCGAACACAAACAATGATATCGTGGTCTACGGTATTTTTAACCAGAAGATAGGTTTTTGCAATAGGGTTGACGACGTCATCGGGATAACGGTCGGCAAAAGTTTTATCTCCTGTTTGCCCTCTTTGAGCAAATAAAACCTGGGTAAGTAACATTAGAAAGAGAATGCCAAAACGATGTGCCATAGTCAAGAGATTTACATCTAAATTAATAAAAACTAATCATTTAATACAAAAAATTCAAGGCTTTGAATTACTGATGAATCCCGCAATATTCTTCGGTGGCCCAAGCCTTCCGTTAGTAACAAATTACTGTTACTAATGCTATTGTTTATATTTATTCCTTCACCAACATCCACTTCCCTGTCATTTTTATCGTGTATCACCAAGGTCTTGGCTTTTATTGCCTTTGAAAATTGCGATGCTGAAAGTTCTTCCACCTGATGCCCTGTTTTTTTAGTAAAGTAATCCAACATCAGCTGACTGGCTTTTGCCCCTAGGGAAATCATGTTAAAATATTTCTCAAAAACAGTAATTACTTTATCGAAGGGACTGATCAACACTAATTTCTTAATGCTGTGCTTATGGGCGGCTACATAAGCGCTGGAAAAGGCACCACCAGAGTACCCCACCAATATTTCAACAGGACCCCAGTGTGTCATCATTTCCTCTAATGTATCAATCATCTCGGGTATGTTGGTTGTAAGCCCTTCCGATGCACCATGGGCAAGGGCATCATAGGCATATACATCATAGTTTAGCTCCCTAAACCGGGCTATGATTTTGTAGAAATTTGTAGCCCTACTACTCCATCCATGTACAAAAAGAATTTTTGGTCCACTTCCCTCCCACCGATAACAAGCCACGCGCTTGCTGGATTTATTTAGTTTATAAGAAAACTTTTTTGCTTCTTTGTAAATGGAAACTTCTCGTTCTGGTCTTTTATACCTGAAGGGTTTACTAAAGAAAAAAGCAGCCAGTCGCATCCCCCAATAGGGGCTGATGAATTCCATCAAATGAATTGAAAACAGCAATAATTTGGGTACAACCACCCCCTGATTGTGTTTGGATTTGTTTTCCATGGGGCCAAATATACCAGTAAATTGATAAAGTCTCTTATGTTTATAAAAACGGACCGATCAACCTAATATGTATTTTACGTTGATTTTGCATATATTTATTTAAAACCATAAAAATTAATTACTAAGGCTTGATTATGTTAGGTAGGTACTCCCTCAAATTATTAATTCTTTTCTTTTCGTTATTATCGTGTAAAACTGAAAATAGCATTGAAAAACGTTCTTCAACAGCTGATGAACAAGACATTGAATTTAGTGTCAATGCTTTTTCTTTTCATGACCTGCTAACAACCACTTACCCTCAAAACAACGAGCAAGTTTTTTCGCTTTTAAATCTACTGGATTGGTTTCATTATAAAAAAATTAAAGCCATTGATCCAACAGGGTATTATTTCCCTGGATATCCCAATCCTCCCTCTGATGCGTTCATCCACAAGTTCACAAGCAAAGCAAAAAAATACGGGATCAAAATAAGTGGTACTGGAATAAGAAATGATTTTGCTCATCGAGATCCTAAAGTTAGAGGTGAAAGTATCCAAAGGGCCATTGCTTGGTTGGCCGTGGCATCAAAACTGGAAGCCCCTGTATTGAGGTGTTTTGCCGGAAAAATCCCAAAAAATTTGGACGAAGCTTGGGAAAAAACGGCAGACAGGGTCGTTGAATCTGTCAGAGAATTGATCCCCTATGCAAAAAAATATGGGGTTAAAATTGGAATTCAGAACCATGGCGACGTTTTGAGGACTGCAGATCAATGTGCTTATATTTTAGATCAATTGAATTCCGAGTGGGTAGGTCTTGTTTTGGATACAGGTCACTTTCACACAGACGACCCCTACAAAGACATCGAAGAAATGGTGCCCTATGCTGTTAACTGGCAAATAAAAGAATATACCGATGGAAGTAAACGCGAAGTAAAAATGGACTACAGTAAAATTATTGACCTCATTATTTCAGGGGGATATAAAGGGTTTGTACCCGTTGAATCTTTAAAAAAGAAAAATGAACCTTATGATCCTTTTGAAAGAGTAGATAAAATGTTGGTAATATTGAATCAGGAAGTAAAACAATTCAATTCAACTTTAAAATGATCATAACATAAAATATTAAATTATGAGATTTATCAAGTCTTTATCTGTTATTTTCTGGATCGCCGTCAGCCTTTCTCCAACAACAGCACAAATTCATTGGAAAGAGGTAAAATCGGTAGAGGATTTTTACGAAGCCTATCCCGAACGTTTAATTTTTATGTTCGATCAAATTAATCTCGACAGAAAAGGATTAGAGTCGGTAAAACAATATCACGACAAACAAAACTATGTAGCAGCCTCAATAGCCCTGCTGGATTATTATAAAAAAAGTAAAACTGTTAAGAAATACAGAAAGTCGCAGCCCCCAATAAGTTCATCAAAAATCGCAGCAGCAGACACCATTCTAAGTAATGTTTTTGAAGTTCAAAATGTAAAAGGTAAAATTCCCATTCTAAAAGATGGACATCGCGACTGGGATTGCAAAGGCCCCAACAATGACCTTGAATGGGCATGGCTTTCCAATCGCCACAGTCAGCTGTATACCGTTTTTAAAGCCTATATGGAAACTGGAAATCCAATATATGCCGAATATGCAGATGAGTTCCTGCGTGATTTTATCATCAAGAGCTGGCCATATCCTAATAGTAAAACTAATAGTAAAGGATTGGTATGGAGGGGACTGGAAGTTTCGTTTAGGGCCAAGAAATGGAGTGAAATTTTTTACACCTCATTAGGAATAGAATATTTTAATCCTGCCACCCAACTGATGATCCTTGCCAGTCTCCCCGAACACGCACATTACAATCGTCATTTCCATTCCAAAAAAGGGAATTGGCTGACCATGGAAATATCGGCACTAACCAGTGTTGCAGCCTATTTTCCTGAGTATAAAAAATCTTTGAAATGGATCAACTATTCCATAGATCAGATGTTGGCCAGTATGAAAAAACAAATATATTCCGACGGTATTCAAACAGAATTGGCTTCTCATTACCACAATGTTTCGCTTCACAATTTTGAACTCTTCTATGCTATCTGTACAGAAGTTGGGAAAACCCTCCCCCAAGAGTATGAGGAAACACTCATCAAAATGTTTGATTATACTGCTAAAAACATGCGCCCCGATGGCAGCAGGGTCCTCAACAATGATTCTGATCGGGGCAATGGAACAGACAACAACCGAGCTGTTATTCTAAACGCCCTCAAAAAATTCGATAGGCCCGAATGGAAATACATAGCCACCAATGGAAAATCAGGGTCAAAACCCCTTCAGCCTTCGTTCTTTTATCCTTGGGCAGGGCAGCTCATCTCCAGAAGTGGATTTGACATCCAAGCCCATTGGTCGTTTTTTGATGTGGGCCCCTGGGGAACAGGACATCAACACCAGGACAAACTCCACCTGTCCGTAACCGCTTTTGGCACCGACTTCTTGGTCGATTCTGGGCGTTTTGCCTACCGCGGTTCTGTAGCAGATCAATACAGGTCTTACGCCAGAAGCAGTGCTGCGCACAACGTGGTTTTGATCGATGATAAAAATCAAAATCCTGGTCCCACAGAAGTAAAAAATGCACTGGACAACACCCATTTCAAAATTCACAAGGATTATGATTACGCCTTCGGAGACTTTAATGACTTTGAAAATTTATCGGGTAGTGCCCAACATACCAGAGCTGTTTTTTATCTCAGAAATGGGTTTTGGTTGGTAGCGGACAAAATTAAAACCGATCGCCCCAGAGCGCTAAAATTTTTGTGGCACTGGCATCCCGACGTAAAAATCATACAAGGGAAAAAAAATATTAAAGGCCGCCATAAAAACGGGACGCTAAGTTTGACGGCTTTAAGCGATCAAAATTTTAAGATTTCAGAAATAAAAGGACGATTAGAACCCAGCGTTCAAGGTTGGTATAGTCCTGAATACAACATTTATGCACCCAATAGCGTGACAGAATTTTCTACGAATATAGACCAGGAGCAACATTTCTTGTGGTTGATTTTTCCTGAATCAGAGGATTCTTCTGCCTTATCAATGGATAAGATAAAAACCCACGAAGACCATTTTAAAATAGAATTCACCTTCAACGGTCAAAAAAAGAAACTGGTCTTACCTTTTGAGGATGCCACCAAGGTCGATTTTAAATAAAAAAGGAAATGTTACCGAATATATTACAAACCCAAAAGATGGGATGAATAATGGGGTTTTAAACTTCTAAGACTAATCCATCAAGGGTGAAAACACTTGGGGTTGGGTGTAGTCTACCAAGCGGTTTTCCTCATCCCAGACCCTTACTTTCCAGTAATAGGTTTTTCCTGGCTTGAGTCGTTTTCCTTTGTATTCGATTGCAGTTGAAGCGGTCGAAACCACGCGCTCGGTGTCCCATAAATCACCATTGTTTCCTTCTATAGTCTTGGCATTTGAAGCCACTAAAATCTGATAAGCAGATTGGGATTTTAACTTTTCTGAGAGTTTCCATCCAAAAACCGCTTTTATCTCATCAGATTCATTTTTCTGAAAATCAATATTTAAATCTTTAGGAGGGTTCCGGTAGGCATTACCCTTATTTTTTATTAATTCTTCCAATTTGCTGCGGAGATTGTGAGCAACAGTAGCGTACTTTTTCTTTCCTATCAAATTGTTGATCTCCTGCGGGTCAGCATTCAAGTCATAGAGCTCTTCAATGGTTTTATCATTGACATATCTAAAATATTTCCACTTTTCTGTTCTCAGTCCCTCACTGGGAGGAATTCTTGAAAAATCCCACAAGTGCTCGATTAAAACCGTATCTCTTTTAATTGAATTTGAACTGTTACTCACCAGCGGCATTAAGCTTTTTCCTTGCCAAGATTTAGGAATCTTTACCCCTGCCAAATCGGCTATGGTGGAGGGTACATCAACATTGAGTACCATTTGATCTACTGGAGCTTGTGGCTTTACCCGCGGGTCATAAATGATGAGGGGTACCCGAATCGAATTGTCGTACATCAACCACTTACCAGCAAATTGTCTCTCACCGAGAAAATAACCATTGTCACCCATCAGGATAATTACCGTGTTGTCGGCAATACCCTGCTCCTCTAACTTTTCTCTTATTCTTTTGATTTCCAAGTCTATACCCGAGATCATTCTGTAATATCCTTTAAGACTGTGTTGATATTTTTCGGGGGTATCATAGCGCCAAGTCCAGCGCAGTCTATTAAAGCCTTCCCGAACGATTTTAGGCTGTGATTCAAAATACATATCCTCTTCCAATGCTGGTCCTGGAATGCTGGTATTACGTAACAACTTATTTGTGGTTTGTTGCCAAAAATACTGTTCCTCAGCGCCGTCATGGGCGTGTGGAGCACTAAAACTGATGGACAAACAAAATGGTTTATCGCCGGAGCCATTTTTATCGATATAGTCTAATGCTTTTTGACCCGTATAACGGGTTAGATGAACGGTGTCATTCCCTATTTTTTTATAGAAATAACCTCTTTTATCTCTGTAGCGATTGTTCCTGTCATAGGACTCATAGGTGTCGAATTGTTGGTCCAAATCGTCATATTTCACACCGTACTTACCAAAAAAACCAGTGTGATAACCCTGCTGCTTAAGCAATACGGGATAAGAGCTTTTCATGTATTCTGAACGAATATTACCCGTTTGAAAATTAAAATTGTGCGCCCTTTCGTAGAGTCCCGTTAAAATCGTGGCTGCACATATTGGAGTAGTAACCATTGCTGTTTTAAAAAAAGTACCTGATCTGGCTAAATTATCCATCTCAAGGGTCCTCACATAGGGATTTCCCGCTATCCCTATGGCATCAAAACGCTGGTCGTCGGTAAGTATAAATATGATGTTGGGCCGAATTTGCGAAGATTTTTCGGGCTCCTGCGCAATCATTGGAATATTTAAAGCAAAAAATAAAAGGGTTAAAAGCAGTCTAATTTTCATTTTTTATTGAATTTATACAAGTTTAATGATAAAAGTTGAAAATGAGTTTTTGCGCATTATATATTTAATTGAAAATCATAACACTGAAATGCTTAAGCCCTCCTCTACTCCATTACAGTCGTGCCCTTGCGATTATATTCTAAAGCGTTTGATAAGTTTTTACAAGTAAAGTAAACCATGGACAGGCTTATAAAATTTCGTTTATGTGACAATCTTATAATCTTGGGCTTTTAACTTCTTTAAAAAAATAATATCTTGTTAATGAATAATAAACTAAAATAATTTGTAAAACTACATACAATAATGAGTAAACAAAATCGAAGAGATTTCATCAGAAAATCTACCTTAGGTGGACTGGGCTTGGCCAGCGCCTCGACCATGGGAATGAGTGCCCAAAGCTATCGGAACATTGCGGGTGCCAATGACCGCCTTAATGTGGCCATCGCCGGATTGGGAAGAAGATTGGGAGCCTTTTTCTCCCCCATTGCACACAAAGACAGTAATGTTCGATTGGCCTACCTCTGTGATGCGAAACAAAGTCAAATGACCCGAGCCGATGAAAGGTTTAAAAAGCATATCGATTACAAACCAAAGTTGGAACAAAATATTTTTAAAGTCTTAGAAGACAAAAAAGTGGATGTTCTTATCAATGCTATGCCAGACCACTGGCATACACCCGGTGCCATTATGGCCATGAAATCTGGAAAGCATGTATATGTAGAAAAGCCCAGCAGCTGTACCATGAAAGAAAATGCACTTCTCGTAGCGGCTGCAGATAAATACAGTAAAGTAGTCCAAATGGGGAATCAGCAAAGATCATCAGCTCACACCCAGCAAATTGTTAAAAAAATTCATGAGGGAATTATTGGTGATGTCTACAAGGCCGTAGCATTTTACAGCAGCGGACGCCCTGAAGTACCCCATCAAAAAAAGGCGGCTGTGCCAGAAGGGTTGGATTGGAACCTTTGGCAAGGCCCTGCAGTCCACAGAGAATATACCTCAGAAACTTGGGATTACAATTGGCACTGGTACGGTTGGAATTACGGCACTGCCGAAATGGGGAATAATGCAACACACGAATTGGATGTTGCCAGATGGGCACTTAATGTAAATCTCCCCAATCGGGTTGAGGTAGAATCTGATAAAAGACATTTTGTCGATGATGGGTGGGAAATGTATGATACCATGTTGGCGAGATTCACTTTCGAAGACAATAAAATCATAGAGTGGGACGGAAAAAGTAGAAATGGCTACAATACCTACGGAAGTGGCCGTGGCGTGGTCATCTTTGGATCTGAAGGTTCCGTATTTGTAAATAGAAATCTCTATAAACTCTTTGACAGAAGAGGAAAAGTGATTGAAGAAGTGAGCAACGATGGAAACGAAGGTGGTATGGCCCTGGGAGGTGGTGGAAATATGTCTACACTTCACGTGATGAATTTCTTCGATACCATAAGAGGAAAAGCCAAACCCAACGCTCCGATCGATGAGGCCAATGTTTCCATGGCCATGATTCATTATGCTAATGTGTCCTCAAGGATTAAGCAAAACTTTGAGGTTGACCCTGTGAAGGGAACCATGTACAGCAGTGAAGCGATGAAACATTGGAGTAAACCTTATGAAGCTTCTTGGGAAA
>JAKMDI010000013.1 GCA_022428005.1 Flavobacteriaceae bacterium | reverse complement strand
TTTTAGACCTTCAAAACGAAGAGCATTTTATAACGTTCTGCTTATCAACACTTTATTATCCTATTTTACATAATACTATTTATTGGACTACAGTAGGTAATTGCGAATAATGCAAAAAGGGAAGGGGCAGCAAACCCACCCCTTATTGACTAAGCAATATTCTTCTCATTAAAGTTTCTTTTTGACCCATCAATCCAATAAAGATTTGCAAATTCAAGAAGTTTTACCCGTCAATTTCTAAGGCTAATATTTCATCCTCATTCAAGGGTAAAATCCAATATTATTTTAACGGAAAGCGTATTTCAGCAAGTAAATTCTATAAGCTAAGATGGGAACTTAGAAAACAATAAATAGGTTAAGTTTTAGGGTTAGATTTTAATTGTCATAATGAGTTGACCTTGTGGTTTCTACATAGATATTATAACCTTCTTTACCGTGTGTTTTTTGAGCGTATTTTCTTACCTCGCCTGTAACTTTATTATACAAGTAAAATCTTCCCTCAGGACTTATATCTGATTGCCACGCGTGGCTTTCAGGTGTGGTAGTTTGATTACCTTGTTGTGGTTGATTTGTAAAAGCAGTAATGATAGCAACAAAACCAATTATTGCAAAGATTGAAATAGTAATGTCTTTAATGTTTTTCATCGTTTAAAATTTTAATTAATAAAAACTAAAGTATAAAAAATGAAATAAGATGGGAATTAAGGAAGCAATAAGTTTACTTTAGGTTTACTTTTACTTTGTTAAGTATTGATTTTATTAGCTTGTACTATCCTTGATAAGGAAGAGGTCACGAGTTCAAATCTCGTCATTGGCTCTCTTATTCTCAAGGAGTTACGAAATATATCGGACTCCTTTTTTTATTTATGGTGAACCTATTAGTGAACCAAATCACTTTTCAACAAACTTATAAATTGAATTATTAGTGAGAGTTTCTTTTTCGTTTCAAAAACGTGAGGGGTGTGCATTGATATTGTGCAGTCCAACCAGGTAATGGTTTACATCAACCAATATAAATCGGGGCTGGCGAATATCCTTATCGCGTTTGAGGATATTGTAGCCTTGGCTCAAGTTGAAGTCGGGTCAAACGACTGATTAATTTTAATCAGTGTAGTTTTGGCGGTATCGATTTGAACAACCCTATGCGTTTTGCTTTTTGATCAGGTTGAGTGCAGAACCCTCTGCATACCATTCAATCTGTTGAGCATTATAGGTATGGTTGGCCATGATAGTATCTTTAGTTCCGTCGGCATGGACCACCTCTATGGTGAGGGGTTTCCCTGGTGAAAAGTCGGCCAGATCAACAAAGTGGAAAGTATCGTCTTCCTGGATCAGATCGTAGTCATTTTCGTTGCTGAAAGTAATACCCAACATACCTTGCTTTTTTAGATTGGTTTCGTGAATCCTCGCGAAGGATTTCACCAACACTACCTTTACGCCCAAATGTCTGGGTTCCATTGCAGCATGTTCTCTGGAAGACCCTTCACCATAGTTATGATCTCCTACAACAATGGTGGAAATACCAGCAGCTTTGTATGCCCTTTGAACATTGGGCACCCCACCATACTCAACGGTCAATTGGTTTTTCACAAAGTTTGTTTTTTCATTAAAAGCATTGACTGCTCCAATAAAGCAGTTGTTGGAAATGTTGTCCAAATGACCACGGTATCGCAGCCAGGGTCCGGCCATAGAAATGTGATCGGTGGTGCATTTGCCCTGGGCTTTTAAAAGTAATTTTAAGTCACTGAGGTTGTTGCCGTCCCAGGGAGCAAATGGGGTGAGGAGTTGCAGTCTCTCGGAACTTTCATTTACCACTACGTCTACACCAGATCCGTCCTTTTCGGGAGCCAGGTAACCATTGTCTTCTACATCGAATCCTTTGGGTGGGAGCTCTACTCCGTGAGGGGGGTCTAATTTTACTGCTTCACCTTCTTCATTGAGAAGGGTATCGGTCATGGGGTTAAAATCCAGCCGACCAGAGATGGCAACGGCAGCCACCATTTCCGGAGAAGCAACAAATGCATGGGTATTGGGGTTTCCATCCGCACGTTTGGAAAAATTCCGATTAAAAGAATGAATGATGGTATTTTTTTCTGCTTTGTCTGCACCCGCTCGGTCCCATTGACCAATACAAGGTCCGCAGGCGTTGGTAAATATTTTGGCGTCTAAATTTTCAAATATATCCAGCAAGCCGTCTCTTTCAGCGGTGTAGCGTACCTGCTCGGAACCCGGGTTGATCCCAAAGTCCGCTTTGGTCACTAATTTTTTGTCTACAGCCTGTTGGGCGATACTCGCCGCACGTGATAAATCTTCGTAGGAGGAATTGGTACAGGAGCCAATCAGTCCCCATTCTACTTTTAAGGGCCATTCACCGGCTTTGGCTTTTTCACTCATTTGATCGATGGGTGTTGCCAAGTCCGGAGTAAAAGGTCCGTTGATGTGTGGCATGAGTTCATCTAAATTGATCTCGATGACTTGATCGAAATATTTTTCAGGCGCTGCATAAACTTCAGGGTCGGCGGTCAAGTGTTCTTTAACAGCATTGGCAGCGTCGGCAACTTCATTTCTTCCTGTGGCCCTCAAATACCGTTCCATGGACTCGTCGTACCCAAAGGTTGAAGTAGTTGCTCCTACTTCAGCACCCATATTACAGATGGTTCCTTTTCCTGTACACGACATGGATTCCGCTCCAGGTCCAAAATATTCGATGATAGCACCCGTACCTCCTTTAACGGTGAGGATACCTGCTACCTTTAAAATAACATCCTTGGGAGCTGTCCAGCCGTTGAGTTTTCCGGTAAGCTTTACCCCAATCATTTTAGGGAACTTCAATTCCCAGGGCATTCCAGCCATAACATCCACCGCATCGGCACCCCCTACACCTATGGCAATCATTCCCAATCCACCGGCATTAACAGTATGGGAATCTGTTCCGATCATCATACCTCCAGGAAAAGCATAATTTTCCAACACCACCTGGTGTATGATTCCAGCTCCGGGTTTCCAAAATCCTATGCCGTATTTATTGGATACAGATTCTAAAAAATTAAATACTTCTGCACTGCTGCTGTTGGCCGATTTTAAATCCATCGCAGCACCTTCCTTTGCTTGAATAAGGTGATCACAATGAACCGTTGTGGGCACGGCAACCTTGGATTTCCCCGCTTGCATGAACTGTAATAAAGCCATCTGGGCAGTTGCATCTTGACAGGCTATCCGATCTGGAGCAAAATTTACGTAATCAGATCCACGGACGTACGCGTCTTTTGGGTTTTCGTCCCAAAGGTGGGCGTACAGAATTTTTTCACTGGAAGTGAGGGGTCTGTTAATTATTTTTTTGGCTTGAAGAATGCGTGCTTCTAATGCCGCATAGTTGCCCTTAATCATTTCGAGGTCGAAAACCATATCCATTTAGTTTAAATCGAAACAAAAATAAGAAATAAGAGTGAATCCGAAATCATCACCCTCTGCTTTTTAACGGGATTATTTTGTAACCAACAAATAAAAGTAAGAACGCCTTTACGGATCACAGGATCAGAGAGTAGCGAATCAAACAAACTTTAAAATGTAAAGATTTTCCTTTAGATTACGGCTTATTTTTTGTCACAAAAGATCACTTAAAATAGAATGCAAATAAAAAGCTTAAAAATTTCAAAAAATATATACAAATAAACTTATTGTTACAAAAAATTTTTAAATTTGCACCCGCTTAAACAATAAAGATATAATATAATTATGGCTAAAGAAACTTTCGATCGGTCGAAACCCCACTTAAATATTGGAACAATAGGCCACGTTGACCACGGTAAAACGACGCTTACTGCAGCGATTACAAAAGTCCTTGCAGACGCAGGTTTTTCAGAGGCGAGAAGCTTTGATCAAATTGATAACGCACCTGAGGAAAAGGAACGTGGTATCACCATCAACACTTCTCACGTAGAATATCAAACATCTAACAGACACTATGCCCATGTGGATTGTCCAGGTCACGCCGACTATGTGAAAAACATGGTTACGGGAGCTGCGCAAATGGATGGTGCAATTTTAGTTGTTGCTGCTACAGACGGACCTATGCCACAAACCCGAGAGCACATCCTTTTGGGAAGACAAGTAGGTGTTCCGAGAATTGTAGTGTTTTTGAACAAAGCCGACATGGTTGACGATGAAGAGCTTTTGGAATTAGTAGAAATGGAAGTGAGAGAATTGCTTTCTTTCTATGATTACAATGGCGACGATACTCCTGTGGTATTAGGATCAGCGCTTGGTGCACTCAACGGAGAGCAGAAGTGGGTTGATACAGTACTTAAATTGATGGAGGAAGTCGATGCTTGGATTGAGTTACCAAAACGAGATGTAGATAAAGATTTCTTAATGCCTGTTGAAGATGTATTTTCTATTACAGGTCGTGGAACTGTTGCTACTGGTCGTATCGAGACTGGTGTTGCCAATACCGCTGACGAAGTAGATATTATTGGTATGGGGGCTGAGAAAATGAAGTCCACCATTACTGGTGTTGAGATGTTTAGAAAAATATTGGATCGAGGAGAAGCTGGAGATAATGTAGGAATTCTTTTGAGAGGTATTGAAAAAATCGATATCAAAAGAGGGATGGTTATCTGTAAGCCTGGTTCTGTAACGCCACACGCTAAATTCAAAGCAGAGGTTTACATATTAAAGAAAGAAGAAGGAGGGCGTCACACCCCATTCCACAACAACTACCGTCCACAGTTCTATGTAAGAACTACTGACGTAACCGGTAATATTGTATTGCCTGATGGTGTTGAAATGGTAATGCCCGGTGATAACCTCACCATCACCGTAGATTTGCTACAGCCTATTGCATTGAATGTAGGCCTCAGATTTGCGATTCGTGAAGGAGGAAGAACTGTTGGAGCAGGCCAGGTAACTGAGATCTTAGACTAACAAAAAAGTTTTTACTGACACGTCAAGGTGTCCGCCTCTGGTGGATGCCTTTTGTGTCAAATAAAAACGGGTTTAGCTCAGTTGGTAGAGCACTGGTCTCCAAAACCAGGTGTCGGGAGTTCGAGCCTCTCAACCCGTGCAAATAAAAAAAAGAATGTCAGCCATAATTGACTACATAAAGGATTCGTTTGAAGAGCTCAAGAACAATGTCTCTTGGACTCCTCGTTTGGAGCTTCAACGCTTGGTTGTTATCGTATTGGTATTTTCAGTCATTTTCTCACTGGCCATATGGGGAGCAGATACTGTTCTCTCTGAGGTTGTAGGATTCTATTTTCAATTGATAAACGGGTAAGCATGGCAGAGGTTGCTACAAAAAATTGGTATGTGATAAGGGCCGTCAGTGGACAAGAGGCCAAGATTAAAGACTACATCATGTCTGAGATCACCCGATTGGGTTATGCTGCTCAAGTAGAAGACATCCTGGTGCCTATGGAAAAGGTGGTCCAGATCCGAAATGGAAAAAAAATAAACAAAGAGAAGGTCTATTTTCCTGGCTATATCATGATCAAGGCCAACTTGAGTGGAGAGATTCCTCACATTATAAAATCGGTGACCAACGTAATAGGTTTCCTCGGAGAAACCAAAGGAGGGGATCCTGTTCCACTGCGAATAGCAGAGGTAAACAGAATGCTCGGTAAAGTCGATGAGTTGACCATGACCACGGAACATATCGCCATTCCTTTTACTCAAGGGGAGAGCGTCAAGGTAATAGATGGTCCTTTTAACGGATTCAATGGAACCATTGAAAAAGTAAACGAGGAAAAAAGAAAGTTGGAGGTAATGGTTAAGATTTTTGGTCGTAAGACGCCTCTGGAATTGAGTTATATGCAAGTAGAAAAATTATAAATGTTATAAATATAAGAAGTTTTAGCTTCCAATTGAAACTTCTGAAATGTTAATTATTAAATAATGGCAAAAGAAATAGGTAAAGTTCTTAAACTTCAAGTTCGGGGAGGTGCTGCGAATCCATCGCCACCGGTTGGACCCGCGCTGGGTGCCGCAGGAGTTAATATCATGGAGTTTTGTAAGCAGTTCAATGCGCGAACCCAAGATAAACCTGGTAAAGTATTACCAGTAGTAATTTCTGTTTACAAAGACAAATCGTTTGAATTTGTAATTAAAACACCACCAGCGGCCGTTCAATTGATGGAAGCAGCCAAAGCTAAAAAAGGGTCCGGTGAACCCAACAGAACCAAGGTAGCGTCGGTTACCTGGGATCAGGTCAGAACCATCGCTGAAGACAAAATGCAAGATTTAAATGCATTTTCTATTGAGTCTGCGATGAAGATGATTGCCGGTACGGCCCGTTCGATGGGATTCACTGTTAAAGGAGAATTCCCTTCTAACTCTTAAAAATTAGTTATGGCAAAATTATCAAAAAAACAAAAAGAAGCCAGGGCCAAAGTGGACAGCAATGCTGCTTACACTGTGGCCGATGCTGCTGCTTTGGTCAAGGATGTGACCACCACAAAATTTGATGCGTCGGTTGATTTGGCTGTCCGCTTGGGAGTTGATCCCAAAAAAGCGAACCAAATGGTCAGAGGCGTAGTGACCCTTCCTCACGGGACGGGAAAAGTACTCAAGGTTTTGGCGTTGGTGACTCCAGATAAAGAGGCAGAAGCCCAAGAGGCTGGTGCCGATTTTGTAGGTTTGGATGAATACCTCCAAAAGATCAAAGACGGCTGGACAGATGTCGATGTTATTGTAACCATGCCCAGTGTGATGGGTAAATTAGGTCCATTGGGACGCGTTTTAGGTCCGAGAGGGCTAATGCCCAACCCTAAAACTGGTACAGTAACCATGGATATTAAGAAAGCAGTTACTGATGTTAAAGGAGGTAAAATTGACTTTAAAGTGGACAAAAATGGTATCATTCATGCGTCCGTTGCAAAAGTCTCTTTCGAGTCGAAAAAGATCGAGGAGAACGCCAACGAATTGTTGAAAACGATTCAAAAGCTGAAACCTACTACGGTCAAAGGAACTTATGTAAAAAGCATTACCATGTCCAGTACCATGAGTCCTGGGATTGGTATTGAAACCAAAATAGCTTAGCCTTTAAATTTAAGCAATGACAAAAGCGCAAAAAGCACAAGAAATAAAAGATTTAACGGAGGACTTGTCCTCGGTTAAAAATCTCTACTTGACCGATATCGCGGGCTTGGACGCCGTCCAAACCACCGCTTTACGACGGGCATGTTACAGAGCAAACATCAAATTGTCTATGGTGAAGAATACCCTATTGGCGAAAGCCATGGAGGCTTCTGAAACTGACTTTGGAGAATTGCAGGGGGTGTTGAAAGGAAATACCTCTTTGATGTTTTCTGAGGCGGGTAGTGCACCGGCCAAATTGATCAAAAATTTTCGTAAGAAATCGGATAAACCCATTCTTAAAGGAGCGTTTATTGAAGAAGCGATATACATTGGCGACGACCAGATTGACTTGTTGGAATCTATCAAGTCTAAAGAGGAGTTGATCGGTGATGTGATTGCAATTCTACAATCTCCCGCAAAGAATGTTATTTCGGCACTTCAGTCGGGTGGAACGAATCTTTCCGGGATCATCAAAACATTGTCCGAACGTTGATCGTTCAAAAAACAAACAGTATTATAACAACAAATTAAAACAGGAATTTCAAATTAATAAAAATGGCAGATTTAAAAGAATTCGCAGAACAATTAGTCAACCTGACTGTAAAAGAAGTCAATGAGTTGGCCGATATTTTAAAAGAGGAGTATGGTATCGAGCCTGCTGCAGCAGCGGTAGCTGTTGCTGGCGGTGCTGCTGCAGGTGGTGGAGACGCTGCAGCAGAAGAGAAATCAGAATTCGATGTAGTACTCACTGCTGCTGGAGGTTCAAAACTTGCAGTGGTTAAATTGGTAAAAGAACTTACTGGTCTTGGGCTCAAAGAAGCCAAAGAATTGGTAGACAATGCACCGAGCAATATTAAGGAAGCCGTTTCCAAAGACGAAGCGGAAGGACTTAAAAAGTCCCTTGAAGAAGCAGGAGCTGAGGTCGAACTGAAATAGTTCTTGCTCCACAACAATTAAGGTTTAGGCTTTTGGACAGCTGTCCATGGGCCTAAACCATTTTGTGTTTCATTGCCCCTGGGGTTTTATACCCAATTATTATTTATTAATAAAAATTTGTAGATGCCGAATACACAGTCCACACGAGTCAATTTTGCAGCAGCAAAAGACTCTCCTAATTACCCCGATTTTTTAGACATTCAAATCAAATCATTTCAAGATTTCTTTCAGTTGGAAACTAAATCCAACGACAGAATTGAAGAAGGTCTCTTTAACACATTCAAAGAAAACTTCCCGATTACCGATACCCGGAACCAGTTTGTCTTAGAATTTATAGACTACTTTGTAGATCCGCCAAGGTACAGCATACAAGAATGTATTGAGCGAGGATTGACCTATTCTGTTCCCCTCAAGGCACGCTTGAAATTGTTTTGCACCGATCCCGAACACGAGGACTTTGAAACCATAGTTCAGGATGTTTTCTTGGGCACTATTCCTTACATGACCCCCAGTGGTACTTTTGTAATCAATGGCGCTGAGCGAATTGTAGTATCTCAATTGCACCGTTCCCCTGGTGTGTTTTTTGGACAATCATTCCACGCTAACGGAACCAAACTCTATTCGGCAAGAGTAATTCCTTTTAAAGGCTCATGGATTGAATTTGCCACCGACATTAACAGTGTGATGTATGCCTACATCGATCGTAAGAAAAAATTACCCGTAACCACGCTATTTAGAGCCATTGGATACGAGAGTGATAAAGACATTTTGGAGATTTTTGATTTAGCAGAAGAAGTGAAAGTTTCTAAAACTGGACTGAAAAAAACCTTAAACCGCAAACTCGCAGCACGCGTGTTAAAAACATGGCACGAGGATTTTGTAGATGAAGATACAGGAGAGGTAATTTCTATTGAACGAAATGAAATTCTCATCGACCGGGATACCCTTTTAGAAAAAGAGCACATTGATGTCATTTTGGAAGCAGATGTCAAAACCATTCTCTTACACAAAGAAGATGCCCATATGGCCGACTACGCCATCATTCACAACACACTGCAAAAAGATCCTACAAACTCTGAAAAAGAAGCGGTAGAACATATTTATCGCCAATTGAGAAATGCCGAGCCGCCCGATGAGGACACGGCCCGGGGTATTATTGACAAGTTATTTTTCTCCGACCAACGATACAACCTCGGCGAGGTGGGTCGCTACCGGATGAATAAAAAACTCAATCTCGAGGTAGAGATGGACAAGCAGGTATTGACAAAATTGGACATCATCACCATCATCAAATACCTGATTGAGTTGATCAACTCTAAAGCAGAAATCGATGATATTGATCACCTTTCAAACCGAAGGGTAAGAACAGTAGGGGAGCAGCTTTCTTCTCAATTTGGTGTAGGATTGGCCAGAATGGCCAGAACCATCAGAGAAAGAATGAACGTGAGAGACAATGAAGTATTTACTCCCATTGACTTGATCAATGCCAAGACACTCTCTTCGGTGATCAACACATTTTTTGGTACCAACCAGTTGTCCCAGTTTATGGATCAAACCAACCCATTGGCTGAGATTACTCATAAAAGAAGATTATCGGCATTGGGCCCAGGCGGTCTCTCCAGAGAGCGTGCAGGGTTTGAAGTACGTGATGTTCACTATACCCACTATGGAAGGCTTTGCCCCATAGAAACACCAGAGGGACCCAATATTGGATTGATTTCTTCACTCGGTGTCTATGCCAAAGTGAATAATTTAGGATTTATTGAGACGCCCTACCGAAAGGTAAACGACGGAAAAATTGATCTTTCCGAGACGATTTACCTCAGTGCTGAGGAAGAAGAAAATCAGTTGATTTCTCAGGCCAATATCCCTTATGATAAAAATGGAAAAATTACCTCTGAGAAAGTAATTGCCAGAGACCAGGCAGACTTTCCGGTGGTGACGCCCAATGAAATTAACTACACGGATGTGGCCCCCAACCAAATAGCATCGATCTCAGCCTCCTTGATTCCATTCTTGGAGCACGATGATGCCAACAGAGCCCTTATGGGATCCAATATGATGCGACAGGCTGTGCCGCTCTTGCGTCCCGAGTCCCCCATTGTGGGAACCGGTTTGGAGCAACAAGTAGCTTCTGATTCTAGGGTGTTGATCAATGCCGAAGGTGATGGTGTTGTTGAATATGTCGATGCCAATAAAATCACCATCAAGTATGACATGGATGAAAATAAAAAACTAGTCACATTTGATGGAGATACAAAAAATTACGAACTGATTAAATTCAGGAAAACCAATCAGGGTACGTGTATCAACCTCAAGCCTATCGTTAAGAAAGGCGACCGGGTTACCAAAGGACAGGTACTTTCCGAGGGCTATGCTACACAAAAAGGAGAATTGGCCTTGGGGAGGAATATGAAAGTGGCTTTTATGCCTTGGAAAGGATACAACTTCGAGGATGCCATTGTGATTTCTGAAAAAGTAGTTCGTCAGGATATCTTCACATCTATTCACATCGATGAATACTCCATTGATGTAAGAGACACCAAGTTGGGAACTGAGGAATTGACCGACGATATCCCCAACATCAGCGAGGAGGCCACCAAAGATCTGGATGAGAACGGAATGATTCGCATTGGCGCTGAGGTGAATCCTGGTGATATCCTTATCGGAAAAATCACCCCAAAGGGAGAATCGGATCCTTCGCCTGAGGAGAAATTATTAAGGGCGATTTTTGGAGATAAAGCAGGAGATGTAAAAGACGCATCACTCAAAGCACCACCATCGCTAAGAGGGGTGGTCATCGACAAAAAGTTGTTTACCCGTTCTGTCAAGGACAAAAGAAAAAGAAATCAAGACAAGCAAGAACTCGAGCTCTTAGAAGAAAGATACGAGACCAAATTCGAGGACCTCAAAGGAGTTTTGATCGAAAAGCTGTTCGCGATTGTCAACGGTAAAACCTGTCAAGGGGTGCAAAACGACCTGGGAGAAGAAATACTTCCAAAAGGAAAAAAGTACACCTTGAAAATGTTGACGGCTGTAGAAGATTACACCCACTTGACCAAAGGTACCTGGACCACCATCGGTGACACCAATAAGCTTATTGCCGACTTGATCCACAATTATAAGATCAAAGAAAATGACCTTCAAGGTTCCCTCAGAAGAGAGAAGTTTACCATCAGTGTAGGAGACGAATTACCTGCCGGGGTCAAGAAACTTGCCAAAGTGTACATCGCCAAAAAGCGAAAGCTAAAAGTTGGTGATAAGATGGCAGGGCGTCACGGAAACAAAGGAATTGTCGCCCGTATTGTTCGGGAAGAAGAGATGCCTTTCTTAGAAGACGGAACACCGGTTGATATCGTTCTCAATCCACTTGGAGTCCCCTCGCGGATGAATATTGGACAGATTTATGAAACCGTACTTGGATGGGCAGGATTGAATTTGGGTGAAAAATACGCTACACCGATTTTCGATGGGGCTACCATTGATCAAATCAATGCCTTGACCGATAAGGCCAATGTACCCCAATACGGTCATACCTATCTGTATGATGGCGGGACGGGAGAACGATTCGATCAACCCGCGACTGTTGGAGTCATTTACATGTTGAAACTGGGTCATATGGTCGACGACAAAATGCACTCCAGATCCATTGGACCTTACTCCCTGATCACACAACAACCACTGGGAGGAAAAGCCCAGTTTGGAGGTCAGCGTTTTGGTGAAATGGAAGTATGGGCTCTCGAGGCCTATGGCGCTTCGAGCACCTTGCAGGAAATATTAACCGTGAAATCAGACGATGTCATTGGTCGTGCCAAGACCTATGAATCCATCGTGAAAGGGGAAACCCTTCCAGAACCTGGATTACCAGAATCCTTCAACGTGTTAATGCATGAGCTGAAGGGATTAGGATTAGACATTAGATTAGAAGAATAATTAAAATATTGCTATTGAATTATGCCTAGAAATAACGAAATCATTACCCAAAAAAAATTCAATAAAATCACCATCGGTTTGTCCTCACCAGAGGTTATCCTCGGGAGTTCCAGAGGAGAAGTTCTCAAGCCAGAGACCATCAACTACAGAACACACAAGCCAGAACGCGACGGTTTGTTTTGTGAGCGAATTTTTGGTCCAGTAAAGGACTTTGAGTGCGCCTGTGGAAAATACAAACGAATTCGCTACAAGGGAATCGTTTGTGACCGCTGTGGTGTTGAGGTGACCGAGAAAAAAGTAAGACGCGACCGCGTGGGACACATCAATTTGGTGGTTCCTGTAGCACACATTTGGTATTTTAGATCCCTGCCCAACAAAATTGGATACCTGTTAGGATTGCCTTCCAAGAAATTGGACATGATCATTTACTACGAGCGCTATGTGGTCATCCAACCGGGGAATACCAAAAATGAAGAAGGAGAGCCGGTACAGAAAATGGATTTCCTAACGGAAGAGGAGTACCTCAATATCATGGAGCAACTGCCGCCAGAAAACCAGTTCCTTGAAGACAGCGATCCCGAGAAATTTATCGCCAAGATGGGAGCAGAGTGCTTGATAGAATTGCTCTCTAGAATTGATTTAGAGGCCCTTTCCTACGAACTGCGGCATAAGGCCAATAACGAAACTTCTAAGCAAAGAAAAACAGAAGCCCTAAAAAGACTTCAGGTGGTAGAGGCGTTTAAGGACGCCAACGAAAACAGAGAGAACCTCCCCGAGTGGATGATCATGAAAGTGATTCCTGTGATTCCCCCAGAGTTAAGGCCTCTTGTTCCCCTTGATGGAGGTCGTTTTGCTACCTCCGATCTGAACGATTTATACCGAAGGGTAATCATCAGAAACAACCGACTAAAGCGTTTGGTGGAAATCAAAGCGCCGGAAGTGATCTTAAGAAATGAGAAGCGAATGCTTCAAGAATCTGTAGATTCCTTATTTGACAATACCCGAAAATCATCGGCAGTAAAAACAGATTCCAATCGCCCATTGAAGTCATTGTCCGATTCCCTAAAAGGAAAGCAAGGACGTTTTCGTCAAAACCTATTGGGAAAAAGGGTCGACTATTCGGCCAGATCAGTAATCGTTGTTGGTCCTGAGTTAAAACTATTTGAATGTGGTTTGCCCAAAGGTATGGCTGCCGAGCTCTATAAGCCATTTATCATCAGAAAACTGATTGAACGCGGGATTGTAAAAACAGTAAAATCTGCGAAAAAGATCATCGACAGAAAAGAACCCGTTGTATGGGATATTTTGGAAAATGTGCTCAAGGGCCATCCCGTTTTATTGAACCGGGCCCCCACATTGCACCGTTTGGGTATCCAAGCCTTTCAGCCCAAACTGATTGAAGGTAAAGCCATTCAATTGCACCCCCTTGTATGTACTGCGTTTAACGCAGATTTCGACGGGGATCAAATGGCGGTTCACTTGCCACTGGGGCCAGAGGCCATTTTAGAGGCGCAGCTGTTAATGCTGGCATCTCACAATATCCTCAACCCCGCCAATGGATCTCCCATCACCGTTCCTTCACAGGATATGGTATTGGGTCTTTACTATATGACCAAAGCCAGGAAATCTACCAAAGAAGTTCCTGTTAAAGGGGAAGGATTAACCTTTTACAACGTGGAAGAAGTACACATCGCCTACAACGAAAAGCGCGTGGACCTCAATGCCATGATCAAAATTAAAACCAAAGACTTTAATGATGAAGGCGCGCTGGTAGATCAGGTCATCGATTCTACAGTAGGCCGAGTATTGTTCAATGAGGTGGTTCCCGAAAAAGCAGGTTATTTCAATGAAGTGTTGACCAAGAAGAACTTACGAGAAATCATCGGTCAAATACTCAAGGTTACCAGTGTTCCGGAAACTGCTGAATTTTTGGATAAGATAAAAGACATGGGATATGGATTTGCATTCAAAGGAGGGCTTTCCTTCAGCTTGGGTGATATCATTATTCCAAAAGAAAAAATCCAAATGATTGATGATGCAAATACGCAAGTAGATGGTATTTCTGGCAACTACAACATGGGATTGATTACCAACAACGAACGTTATAATCAGGTGATTGACGTTTGGACCTCTACCAATGCCAAGCTAACAGAAATGGCCATGAAACGCATCAGCGAAGACCAGCAAGGCTTTAATTCTGTCTTTATGATGCTGGATTCTGGCGCCCGAGGGTCTAAAGAACAGATCCGTCAGTTGACAGGAATGCGAGGATTGATGGCCAAGCCAAAAAAATCTAATGTAGGCGGGGGAGAAATTATTGAAAACCCTATCCTTTCTAACTTTAAAGAAGGGCTTTCTATTTTAGAATATTTTATCTCTACCCACGGGGCGAGAAAAGGACTGGCCGATACCGCCTTAAAAACGGCTGATGCCGGGTACCTAACCCGTCGATTGGTAGACGTTTCACAAGATGTGATTGTCAACATCGAGGACTGCGGAACCCTAAGAGGAATTGACGTAGCGCCTTTAAAGAAAAATGAAGAAATCGTTGAATCACTAGGAGAGCGTATCCTGGGAAGGGTTTCTCTAAAAGACGTTATAGATCCGAGTACCGATGAGGTTCTGATTGAGGCAGGACATCAGATTACTGAGGAGGTAGTAAAACGAATCGAAGCTGCCCCGATTACCAGTGTCGAGGTGCGTTCCCCACTTACCTGTGAGGCGCTCAAGGGCATCTGTGCCAAGTGCTATGGAAGAAACCTTTCCACAGGGAAAATGGTTCAAAAAGGGGAAGCCGTAGGGGTTGTCGCCGCACAGTCTATTGGCGAGCCCGGTACTCAGCTGACCCTTAGAACATTCCACGTTGGGGGTGTTGCAGGAAACATTTCTGAGGAAAACCGATTGGTAGCCAAATTTGACGGTATCGCCGAAATTGAAGACCTTAAAACTGTAAAAGGAGAAGACGTTGAAGGTCAAGATGCCAACATCGTTATTTCCAGAACAACGGAGTTAAAGTTGGTGGACAGCAAAACTAAAAACGTACTCAATACCCACAATATCCCTTATGGATCCTCGATATTTATTAAAAAAGGATCCAAGGTGAAAAAAGGAGATGTTCTCTGTCAGTGGGATCCCTTTAACGGAGTAATAGTCTCTGAATTCTCAGGGAAAATTAGCTTTGAGAACATAGAGCAAGGAGTTACCTACCAGGTAGAAATCGATGAACAAACCGGTTTCCAAGAGAAGGTGATCTCCGAATCGCGAAACAAAAAGCTGATTCCTACCCTACACATCAACGACACCAAAGGAAATACCCTGAGGTCCTACAACCTACCCGTAGGTGCCCATTTGATTGTCAACGATGGAGAAAAAATCAAAGAAGGAAAAATATTGGTGAAAATCCCACGTAAATCTGCTAAGTCTGGAGATATTACGGGTGGTCTGCCACGTGTGACAGAATTGTTTGAAGCACGAAATCCATCCAACCCAGCCGTAGTCTCTGAAGTTGACGGTGTGGTTTCTTTTGGTAAAATCAAAAGGGGGAACCGCGAGATCATCGTAGAGTCCAAATTTGGAGATATCAAAAAGTATTTGGTGAAATTATCTAATCAGATCTTGGTACAAGAAAACGACTTTGTAAAAGCCGGAATGCCATTATCGGATGGATCCATTACGCCTACCGATATCCTGAGTATCAAAGGCCCATCGGCAGTGCAACAATATTTGGTCAACGAAGTACAAGAAGTCTATCGCCTCCAAGGGGTTAAGATTAACGACAAACACTTTGAGGTAGTCGTTAGACAGATGATGCGTAAAGTCAAAATCCAAGACCCTGGAGATTCTATTTTCTTAGAAGGACAGTTGGTTTACAAATCCGACTTTATCATCGAAAACGACAACCTGTTTGGTAAGAAAATTGTCGAGGAGGTTGGCGCTTCTGAAAACTTAAAGGCCGGTCAGATGATCACTGCACGTCAGTTGCGGGATGAAAATTCCCTCTTGATTCGTGAGGACAAAGCCGTAGTGGTGGCGCGAGATGCCCATTCTGCCACGGCAACACCAGAGTTGCAGGGAATTACCCGAGCTTCTTTGCAGACCAAGTCCTTTATTTCTGCCGCTTCTTTCCAGGAAACCACCAAGGTGCTTAACGAAGCTGCCGTAAATGGTAAAATTGATTCTTTGGAAGGTCTGAAAGAAAATGTAATTGTCGGTCATAAGATACCTGCTGGTACTGGTCTAAGAGAATACGATAACATCATCGTAGGCTCTAGAGACGAATACACCAGTTTGTTGATTGACAAAGAAGAACAGCAAGAGGAAGAAATTAATTTATAAACCCATGAGCAATCCCAAAGCGCAAAAGGAACAAAAAATCAATATTGAATTGGATGAAGCTGTGGCTGAAGGCCAGTATTGCAACTTGGCCATCATCAACCACTCTCCTTCGGAGTTTGTCGTGGATTTTGTGGCCATTATGCCAGGAACACCAAAAGCCAAAGTAAAGTCCAGGATCATATTGACGCCCGAGCACGCCAAACGTTTTTACAGTGCGCTGGGGGACAACATCCGCCGCTATGAGGACAGCCATGGAGAAATCAATACCCAAGAGCAGCCTCCCATTCCATTAAATTTTGGTCCTACGGGAGAAGCTTAACATCAACACCCTCAACGAAAGTTGGGGGTTTTTTTATGGGTGAGTGTTGGGGAGACCTCAACCTGATGCCAAATTACAAAGCATCAAAAGCCCTTCTTTTGTTTTCCATCCAAATTTTCATGGACTCAGGAGACTTCATTTAGGGTCGCTTAGGTTGGGCGGTTGCTTAAGTTTGGTCGAGTTATTAAAAATATGCTTAAATAAAAAATGGATTGCTGTTATTGATTTTATGGCAAATTTCACCCATAAGGAGTAAATTTATACCAAATTTAGACCTCAAATTCGTATTATGAAACCGTTTGTTTTTATCGTATTTGTTTTTGGAGTGCTTTTTAAATTAGAGGCTCAAGCTGATTTCTTAACTTTAGCTGAACAAAAAATCTGCGATCAAATTAAAACAGATGATGTCAAAATTCATCTAGTGGCAGACAGCTTATTTCAATATGTAGATGAGGAGGGTGAACTTAAGACAAAAGCCTACCTCCATTATTGGAAAGCTCTAGGTTATTATCATTCTTCCGAGCAACCACTAGATTCAATCACAAAATATGCTTCAAAATCCCAAGAGCTGTTTTTGAAAATTAACGATTCAAACGGGCTTTTTGAAACCCATACCTTACTGGGAAAGACACTACTTTTTCTCAGTGATTGGATTAATGCTGATAGCCATTTTAAAAGAGCTAAACAATTTGCGAATACTGATTTTAAACGATTCAGGAGTGAAGTAGATGATGGTTTAAATACATCTTTAAAGATCAAATTGATAGTGCTTTTGTCCACTTATATGCTGCAAAAAAAACATTACCTCAATTGAATCCACAGAACTGTTGGTTTGATTTTTATAAGACAGATTTGTATATCAACTTAGGAATGGCTGAAATTAGACGTGTAGATTATGCCAATACTGACTATGAAAAGTCCATCAAGTATTTTAAACGGGCTATAAAGTCGTATGAATTATCTGAAACAAAAGGTATTGAGAATTATTTGTTTTGCTTGATTAATATATCGTACTGTTACCGAAAATCAGGTTTTTTCCATGTTAAATCAATTCATTTGGATAGTGCTAGGTTTTATTTAAGAAAATATATTGATCTGGTTGAAAAAAGTGATATAAAGGATAAGTATGGAAAGTTGGATGGGGCATACGGTAATTTAGGATGGCAGTTATTTGCGGAAGGAAAAGCCAAAGAAGGCATCTATGAAGTTCAACGTTCTAAAGATTATTTAGATAGTATGTATTCGAATTTACTTGAAAAAAAAGCCCTGGAAATCAACAATTCCTATGAAAACAAACTTAAAAATCAACGGATAGAATACCTAAATAGTGAAAACGAGCAGATTCGAAAAAATTTCTTTTTAACTCGAATCATTCTTTTGATAATCTTTTTGCTTTTGGTAATATTGACACTTGCTTTCTTTCGGTTTCGACAAAAAAACAGACTGCTTAAAAAACAACAACAAGAGATTATTCAGATTAAGGATCAATTGGAGGTTTTGTTGCGTGAAATCCATCACAGAATAAAAAATAATTTACAAGTAATTTCAAGTTTTTTGGGTATTCAAAAACGCAATCCAAATACCTTAGATACTGAAGTGATTCTTTCACAATGTCAAGATAGAATTCAAACCATTTCATTGATGCACGAGCAATTGTATTCTCAAAAAGAATTCGAATATATTGCCATAAAATTTTATTTAAAAAAAATAATTAAGAACCATATTGACACTTCATTTGAAGCCCAAAATATAGATGTTAATGATAAAATTGAAAATCATTCAATAGATTTTGAGAGGGGCTTATCATTGGGGATTATTTTAAATGAACTTTTGGTAAATGCAGCAAAATATGCCTTTGTAGATAAAAGAAAGGGATCCATCTCAATCGTTTTTAAGAAAAAACCCAGTGGTTTTTTGTTCGAAGTGAGTGATAATGGAATTGGCTTTCCCGATAATTTTGCAGAAGAGAATTCAAACCAATCAGGAATTGGATATCAAATTATTTGGGCAATGGTCAATAAATTAAATGGGGCTATGGATTTTAAGTCGCATAAAGGTGCGATAATATCTATTTCGTTTCCTTATTAATTTTTTGTAGATTTAAATATGAACTCTACTGATCATTCCCCCATTATTTAGACAGTTTTTGTTCAAAATTAAGTTCAGGTTATTATTCATAAAATTCGATCAATAGGACTTTCAATCCGTTTCAACATAGGCTGTGAAACATGGGTATTCCCTCGTGTAGTTTTAGTAGAATTATGTCCTAATAGTTCCTGTATAAAGCGGATATCGGTACCATTATCTAACAGATGAGTGGCAAAGCTAGGGTACAACAGCTGTAGAGTAAACCCAGCGGAAGTTCGATTTTCAATGGCTTGTTGAAGGTCAAAGACGGGCATAGGCCGTAGGTTTTTCATGGACAAAGAGCAGATTGGGGCTGCTTACTGTAAATGTAATAAAAAAAATAAAAGTGGGGATCGGCTTAGAACTCAGAGGTAAAATGAAAGGTGATTTCAGGGTATTTTTGTTGGGTCATTTGCAGGGAAAAAGCGGAATCTGCCAAAAACACCAATTGCCCTTGTTTGTCTTGTGCCAAAAACTTCTGTTTTACTTTTAGGAAGTCCTGGTAGTTGTCGTTTTCCTCTGTTTCGGTACTCACCCAACAGGCTTTGTGTACATTGAGGTTTTCAAAAGTACACTTGGCGGAATACTCGTGTTCCAAGCGGTACTGTATTACCTCGAACTGCAGTGCCCCCACGGTGCCGATCACTTTCCGCCCGTTGAGGTTAAGGGTAAACAGTTGCGCCACGCCTTCGTCCATCAGCTGGTCGATGCCTTTGTTGAGTTGCTTGGCCTTCATGGGGTCGGCATTGTTGATAAATCTAAAATGCTCTGGGGAAAAACTGGGAATCCCTTTGTAGTGAATTTCCTCACCCGAGCTAAGGGTATCTCCGATTTTAAAATTCCCGGTGTCGTGCAGCCCAATGATGTCCCCGGGGAAAGAAACGTCCACTACTTCTTTTTTCTCCGCAAAAAAGGCATTGGGGCTGGAGAATTTTAATTTCTTTTTGTTGCGCACATGCAGGTAGGGGGTATTGCGCTTAAAAGTCCCAGAGACTATTTTGATAAACGCCAGTCGGTCGCGGTGGTTGGGATCCATATTGGCGTGGATTTTAAAAACAAAACCCGAAAAGGCACTTTCGTCGGGTGCTACTGTTCTTTTATCGCTATACTTGGCCAGCGGCGGTGGGGCAATGTCGACAAAACAATCCAAGAGCTCTTGTACCCCAAAGTTGTTCAGCGCCGAACCAAAAAAAACAGGCTGTAGGTTGCCCTCCAAGTAGGCCTGCTGGTCAAAAGGGGGGTAAACCCCTTCTATAAGCTCCAAGGATTCTTTGAGCTCGGCCAGTGCCGCGTCGCCAATACTCTCAGCCAAGCCCGCGTCCGCAAGGGAGTTGTGGGTAATGGTCTCTGCAATTTTTTGCTTGTTTTCGCCTTTAAATATTTTGACATTTTGTTCCCAAAGGTTGTAGATGCCCTTAAAATCATAACCCATACCGATGGGAAAACTCAAGGGACTTACTTTTAACCCCAGTTTTTGTTCTACTTCGTCCAGTAGGTCAAAAGCATCTTTTCCCTCCCGGTCCAGTTTGTTGATAAAAACAATGATGGGAATTTTTCGCATCCGGCAGACTTCTACCAGTTTTTCGGTTTGTTCTTCCACTCCTTTGGCCACATCAATCACCACAATCACGCTGTCCACAGCGGTGAGGGTTCTAAAGGTATCTTCGGCAAAATCTTTGTGCCCAGGGGTGTCCAGAATGTTTATTTTCTTGGAACGGTAGTTAAATGCCAGCACGGAGGTGGCCACCGATATTCCCCTTTGGCGCTCGATTTCCATAAAATCGCTGGTGGCGCCTTTTTTGATTTTATTGGATTTTACGGCCCCCGCTTCTTGAATGGCCCCACCGTAGAGGAGGAGTTTTTCCGTCAGTGTGGTCTTTCCCGCATCGGGGTGGGAAATAATACCAAATGTGCGCCTTTTTTGAATTTCCTGGCGTAAGTCCATAGGGATGAATTTGGGCAAAAATATTTAATTAAATGGCACGGCTGAAATTTGCCGATAGGTTTTGTCTAATTTATTGGGTATTTTTGACCCAATGGAAGAAGAAAAAGTAGTTTTAGTTGATATTCAAGATCAACAGATCGGTACCATGGGAAAAATGGAAGCGCACGAAAAAGCTAAGCTGCACCGGGCTTTTTCCGTTTTTGTCCTCAATTCCAAAAACGAGCTGCTGCTGCAGCAGCGCGCCCGCGAAAAATACCACTCACCCGGCTTGTGGACCAATACTTGTTGCAGCCACCAGCGGGTTGGGGAAACCAATAGAGAGGCTGGGGCACGCCGCATGATGGAGGAAATGGGCATGACTGTCCCCCTGGAGGAATTATTTACTTTTATCTATAAGGCAACCTTTGACAATGGCCTCACCGAGCACGAACTGGACCACGTAATGGTTGGTTACACCGACGATGATCCAGTAATCAACCCCGAGGAGGTCGCAGATTTTAAATGGATGGAAATGGAGGCCTTGCAAAAGGATCTGACCGAAAACCCCGACCACTACACCGTTTGGTTTGCCATTATCTTTGACCGATTTTACAAACACATACAAGAGATAAATAAAACAGCATGAGGGTAACCGTTTGCAGAAAAGCGCATTTTAACGCAGCCCACCGGCTGTTTGTAAAGTCGTGGGACGACAAAAAAAATGAAACCGTTTTTGGGAAATGTGCCAATCCGTACTACCACGGTCACAACTATGAACTCATCGTGAACGTCACCGGAACCATAGACCCCTTCACCGGCTATGTCATGGACATGAAAGTACTCAAAGACTTGATCAAAGCCGAGGTAGAAGATGCCTTTGATCACAAAAACCTGAACGAACAAGTACCCGAGTTTGCGGATTTAATCCCCTCGGCAGAAAATATTGCCGTCGTGATCTACGACAAACTGTTGCCCCACTTAGACAGTGACAAATCACTGGAAGTGGTTTTATACGAAACACCAAGAAATTTTGTCAAATACAGTGGCCCATTAACTTAAAGAACAAACATTATGTCCAGTATCAAACTATTCAAAAAAGAAATCAATAATACCATAGGAGCATTTATTGAGCAGGTCTATGAGTGGGAACTGAGTCACCCCGAAGCCGATCTTAAATCCAGTGAAAAGTTGGTTGATAAGGCCATTGCTTTGTTCGACGACCTGATTCAAAAAATTCACGAAGAAAAAAGAAAAGAAGGCAAAACCACTTTTGGTCCCCTTCGGGAAAGTCTTCAAAAATCATTGGTAGGCTTAGAAAAAGAGTTGGGCAAACTCGCCTGATCTATGGGGTGGTTGCCGCTGCTGCTGCTGCTTTGCGTTCCGCAATAAAATCGATCAACTCTTTGCCGTATTTAGAATCCCTAACTCGGTCACTCAGCTTGGATGCCACCGTGTCCAAAAACCTCACATTTGCATCGTAAACTTCCGTAAGGGCGATAAAAGGGGCGATCACATTGTCCCCGTGGGTGCTGGCAAAGTTCAGCGCATAGAGATAGCGCCTCTTGATGAGATTGTCCATCGCTCTTTGAATCGAATCCACCGCAGCGCCATTGCTGTCTTCTTTTGTTGCTTCAAAATAGGCCTTGATGTAGTCCAAGTTTTTCGAATCGAACTGTCGGGCCAGTTTGCGGTATTCCTGCAAAAGGACCTGGTTTTTTGAACCGATTACTTCAGCACTGCTCTCAAATGTCTTGAGCAAGGTGTTGATGGTGATTTGGCCGGGTTCTCCAAAAAACAATATCCGATCGTTGAGACTGTCGCCATCTTCTTTATTGAGATAGAGGTAGTAGATTTCTGGGCTTTCTACCTCGGTTTTAAAAGCAAATTTTGGACTTCCATTCACCACCACCGAGTCAATGCTCACCAAGGTGGAGTCTTGCATTTTTTGCAGATAGACCGTTCCTTTTCGCAGTCCATCGATCGATCCACTCAACTGCATG
Organism: Flavobacteriaceae bacterium; assembly: GCA_022428005.1. GTDB lineage: Bacteria > Bacteroidota > Bacteroidia > Flavobacteriales > Flavobacteriaceae > UBA8316. The sequence goes on along the minus strand of JAKMDI010000013.1, from coordinate 43,283 downwards.
GTGTTGTCTGAGGATTTTGATGCTTGATCACAGCCCATAAGGACCGTAAAAAGGATCAGCAAGGCCCAAAAATATTTATTGCTAAGCATTTGGTTTTTAATTTTTATAAAGGTAGTCCAATTTGCCTTTTTAGAAAAATACTTTATATGATGCCCAAGTGAAGGCCTATCATCCCGATGGTGTACAACAAGAACCGTATTTTTCTAATTTTGTTATCCAATGACAGCTATTTCTTCTTTTTTGGGCTTACTATATTTATTAATGTTAATGCCTTTGGACTGGGGTTTTAAGGGGCATCAGGTGGTTGGCGCCATTGCATCGCAACACCTCACCCCCAAAGCCCAGCAGGCCGTAGCGCAGTTGTTGGACGGGGCTTCCTTGGAAAGTGTAGCGGTTTTTGCAGACCAGATTAAATCAGACCCTCGATACAAGTCCTATTCTCCATGGCACTATGTGAATATTCCCTTTGGAACTGCCTATGCCGAGGCGGAAAAAAACCCCAAGGGGGATGTGGTGATGGCCATTGAGCACTGCATCAAAAAGCTAAAAGACGATAAGGTCGCTAAAGAGGATCGTACTTTTTTTCTCAAACTACTGGTGCATTTTGTGGGAGATGTCCACCAACCCTTGCATGTGGGCAGGAAAGAGGACCGCGGAGGAAATGGCATTCGCTTGCGCTGGCGGGGGAAGTCTACCAATTTACACCGATTGTGGGATACCCAGTTGTTGGAAGATTATCAGGATTTTAATACCCTTATGGACCAGCTCCCCATCCCGACTGGAGTACAAGTCAGGGATATTGCATCCCAAACTTTGGCGCAATGGGTGGCTGAGACCCACGCTTTGGCCGTTTTTTCAACACCCTTGGCCTATGAGGTTTATGATAATGCTCTACCCAATAGTAATCTGAGCTCAGTCTATCAAAAAGAAAATTTACCCCTGGTTTACCAGCAGTTACAAAAAGCGGGCTTGCGCCTCGCAGCCACCCTCAATACGATTTTTAAATAATGTGCCTAAAGGTCAAGTTGATCCTGGGGTCGCTTACTTTTTTGGTTTTGGGAATCTGATGGAGCCAGTGTTCCTGCATGGCCCCTTCCATCAGTAACAGGCTGCCGTGGTGGAGTTCCATTTTGTGTCTTTGATCTTTGTGTCGTCGGTGTTTAAAGTGAAAAACCCGCTCAGCACCCAAGCTAAAGGACGCGATTTGTGGGTGTTTTCCCAGCTCTTTTTCATTGTCAGCGTGCCAGCCATTGCTGTCGGCCCCGTCGCGGTAGAGGTTCAGCAACACACAGTTAAACGGATGGTCACAGACCTGGCGCATTTTTTCCATTAAATCCAAGAGCGCTGGCGTCATGGGGTGGGGGTGCAGGGTGAGGCCCGAGTAGGTGTAGGTGCTGAGGGAATTGCTGTGAAGAGAAGTGAGGCGCGGTTGGGCATAGACCTTTCCGAAAACCTTGACATCGTCCTGGCGCCAGGGGATTTCCCTGAGGAGGGTGGTGTACAATTGACCGGCTTCTTTTTGGGGTAAAAAATCCTGAAAATACCGCACTGTGGCGTCGGGTAAATCGCGCTGCCAGCGCAGCCCAGGGGAGGAGTTTTTTGCCATACCCAAAATTAAAGATTTTTTTAACTCAAAGCCGGCGGACTTTAAAAACAGTGCTTGCTAAATATCGTCTGTAAAATGACCTCGGTGTTCTCCCTGACTGTTTTTCTTGTGGTTGTAGGCTGTGGAGCCACCTTTTTCTACAGAGAGGTTTTTCCATTTTTCTGCTTTGATCATCCGCCCCAAATAGACCACCTGACCGATGTGGTAGGCGTAATGCATCATTTGTCGGTTGACCGCATCTGGAATGCTGTGGCTTTGGTTTCTGATAAAAATTTCGGTCTGGAAGTTTTTATCATTTATAGTTTGAAGCGCTTCGAAAAGACAAGTCCACCCGGTTTCCCATTTCGCCATTAATTTCTCCTTAGATTCTATTTGGGTTTCAAATTCCAAGTCTCTTTTACGCCATTTTTTTTCACCGTCTGAGGTTAAAAAATCCGTCCACCTGGATTTCATATTTCCCCAGAGGTGGTTGATGATGATCGCAATGGAATTACTTTCACTATTGTATTGCTAGAACAATTGCTTTTCATTTAGTTGATCAAAGGTTCTTTCTCCCAAGGTTTTATAATACCCGAATTGCTTTAGGGCACTGTTGAGATAGTTTTGATGCATCATAATTGGGGTTAAGTCCATAGCATATTTTGTTATTGTTGAGTGGTCCTGGGCAAGGTGTCGGCAGGTATGTTGGTTTGGCCCTTTAGTGAAGCTACAAAAAAAATCCCCTGTTTATAAAAACAAGGGATTTTATTCGCGAGAAAAAATATTATTTGATCAAGTCAACAGACCGCTTGATAAAAGTGGTCAGCGCTTCTCCTTTTAAAAGGTTTTGCGACAGCCGTGCCAAATCCAAAGCTTGCTGGATCAGGCGATCTCGTTTTTTTGCGGTCTTGGTCTGTAGGATTTGCCCTACTAATTCGTGGTTGGTGTTCACCAAGAGGGTATACATTTCGGGAAAGGCGCCCATCATGCCTCCACCGGTTTGCTGCATTTCTTTCATCCGCCGCATAAACTCCGGTTGAGTGAGAACAAAGGGCAGGCCTCCGCTGTCCATGGCTGCTAACTGAACGGTATATTGTTCTCCAGGGACCACCGCTTCGATCATGGGCTTGAGGGTTTCCTTTTCTTCATCCGATAATTTTGAAACCGTTGCTTCGTCTTTTTTGATGAGGTTTTCAATGGCGTCACCATCCACCCTGCTAAAGGAAATGTTCTCTTTTTCACCTTCCAGTTTTTGGATCAGGTGAGCGATGATGGGGGAATCCAGTAGGAGCACCTTATAACCTTTTTCTTTGGCCGATTCGATATAGCTGTGTTGCTCTTCGGCATTGGCGGCATAGAGGAAAACCAGCTTCCCGTCCTTGTCGGTTTGGCTGTCTTTGACAGCGGCTTCCAATTCCTCGTAGGTCAGGTATTCTCCATCGGTGGTAGGGTAGAGCATAAATTTCCCTGCCTTTTCGTAGAATTTATCCTCGGTGAGCATACCGTATTCAATAACCACTTTGATGTCGTTCCATTTTTCTTCAAAGTTTTTGCGGTCTTTTTTGAACAAGGAACTCAGTTTATCGGCTACCTTACGACTGATGTAATTGCTGATTTTCTTTACCGCTCCATCGGCTTGCAGATAACTTCGGGATACATTCAACGGTATGTCGGGGGAGTCAATGACCCCGCGGAGCATGGTTAAAAACTCGGGAACAATGCCTTCGACGTTGTCGGTAACAAAGACCTGATTTTGATAGAGTTGAATGCGGTCTTTTTGGAGGTTGAGGTCATTTTGAATTTTTGGAAAGTAAAGGATTCCAGTGAGGTTAAAGGGGTAGTCGACATTTAGGTGAATGTTGAACAAAGGCGCTTCGAATTGCATGGGGTACAACTCTCGGTAGAACGATTTGTAGTCTTCCTCTTTGAGATCGGTGGGGGCTTTGGTCCACGCAGGTTGGGTGTTGTTGATGATGTTGTCTACCGTTTGGGTTTCGGGTTTTGCATCTTCTTTTGCACCCTCTGGCAGTGGAAGTGTTTCTTCTTTGGTCCCAAACTTGATGGGATAAGGCATGAATTTGTTGTACTTGTTCAGTAAGGTTCGAATGCGCTCTTCTTCCAGGAATTCTTTAGAGTCTTTTGCAATGTGAAGGATAATTTCTGTCCCCCGATCTTTTTTATCTGCTTCCACCAGGGTATATTCTGGGGAACCGTCACAAGTCCAATGTGCTGCAGGAGCATCCATGTGGGATTTGGAAATAATTTCCACCTTTTCGGCCACCATAAAAGCGGAGTAAAAACCAAGACCAAAATGGCCGATGATGCCCGAGTCTTTGGCTTCTTCTTTGTATTTTTCTAAAAACTCCTCAGCGCCAGAGAAAGCGACTTCGTTGATGTATTTGTTTACCTCGTCAGTGGTCATCCCCACCCCTTGGTCGATGATGTGGATTTTTTTACTTTTTTTGTCAATCTTAACTTCAATTCGGGGCGCTCCAATTTCTCCTTTAACCGCTCCGATGCTGCTCAGGTGTTGGAGTTTACTGATCGCATCAGTTGCATTTGAAATCAGTTCCCGTAAAAATATTTCGTGATCGCTATAAAGGAATTTCTTGATCAGCGGAAAAATATTCTCTACTGCTACGTTTATTTTGCCATTTGCCATTGTTATAATTTTCTCAATTAAGGACAAAAAAAATACCAAATTCAAAAAAATGACATATTGGCATTATTTAATGTTTAAGTTTTTTTTAGAATAAATAAACAAATTGTATTTTTACGTAAAATATCAATAGAAAATGAGTCAAAAAGAGAACAAAGAGCGAATGGCCATTATGGCTGCTTTTATGGAGTATACTTTGGATCGAGATCAGTACCCTATGTCCGTTTATAAATTTTGTAAGGACACCAAAAAGGATGAAAAACTGTTCTATAAGTATTTCGGATCTTTAAATGCAGTTAGGGCGATAGTATGGGAATCATTTTATGACAATGTGATGTCGCTTTTGGAGAAAGACGAGAACTTTAAAACTGCGACGCCAAAAGACAGGCTGCTGTCATTTTATTTTACTTTTTTTGAAGTGCTATTACTCAACAGAAGCTATGTGCTTTTTTCCCTTTCAGGTCAGGAGCGCATGATGGGCAAAATGGCTGATTTGGCTGCGTTAAAAAAAATATTCAAAGCTTTTGCAACGGAACTAATAGAGGATGGGAATGAGAACAAGCCTTCCTATTTACAGCATCCCCCAAAGTTATTCTCGGAGGCGGCTTGGGTACAGCTTTGTTTTTTACTCAAATTTTGGACCGACGATACCTCTCCAGATTTTGAAAAAACAGATCAGGCCATAGAAAAGTCAGTTCAAACAGCTTTTGATGTGTTTGAGAACACCCCCCTGTCGGCCTTGGTTGATTTTGGGAAATTTTTGTGGAAAGAAAAATTCGCGGCCTCTTGAAGACATTAGATTATATCCCTACCAATAAAATTGCAAGAGCAGGGAATTTGGTGAGTACGGGCATAAAATTAGGGGGAAATTATCTAAAATACTACGGCGTGAAAGCGCTTAAAGGCGAGGACTCCAGGGCCCAACTGGATGAAGACAATGCCAAGGACATTTACAATTCGCTAAAAACACTCAAAGGAAGTGCACTCAAGGTGGCCCAGATGTTGAGTATGGAGAAAAACCTGTTGCCCAAAGCGTATGTAGAGCAATTTAGTTTGGCACAGTTTTCCGTTCCTCCTTTGTCATGGCCATTGGTAAAAAAAGTGGTCCAAAAAAATTTGGGCGCCAATCCCGAATCGGTTTTTGATACGTTTGCTGCCCAATCAGAAAATGCCGCCAGTATCGGTCAGGTACACCAGGCAACTAAAGATGGGAAAAAACTTGCTGTGAAAATTCAATATCCTGGGGTAGCAGACAGTATCAGTTCCGACTTGAGTTTGGTCAAACCCATCGCCCTAAAAATGTTTAACCTCAGGGGCCAAGATACCGACAAGTATTTTAAGGAGGTAGAAGACAAACTGTTGGAGGAGACCGATTACCAATTGGAGCTCCAGCAAAGTGAGTGGATCGCGGAGCAGTGCAAAGTCATTCCTGACCTAAAATTTCCCAAATATTATCCGGCGTATTCCACCCAAAAAATATTGACCATGGATTGGATGGAAGGGCTGCACGTTTCTGAGTACATTGCCAAAGAAGTCCACAGTCAGGCCGATAACGACCGCTTGGGGCAAACCTTGTGGGATTTTTATATGTTTCAAATTCACCAACTCAAAAAGGTTCATGCCGACCCGCATCCCGGAAACTTTTTAATCGATAAGGAGTTGAATTTGGTGGCGCTGGATTTTGGTTGTGTAAAATCTATTCCAGATTCTTTTTACGGTCCCTACTTTGAATTGTCCGAATTGGAAATCGACGATAACCCAGACCGTTTTCAGTCCATACTAATGGAATTAGAAATCCTAAGATCAGACGATACCCCAGAGGAGTTGGCCTATTTTACGGCCCTGTTTGGAAGACTGATCAAAATATTAACGATGCCTTTCAGCCACCGTGCCTTTGATTTTGGAGCGCCTGCTTTTTGGGACGAAATAAACGAACTCAGCCAATTGCTTTCTTCTGATCAAAAATTGAGAAAGATGAATGGCAACAGGGGGTCAAAACATTTTATCTACATGAATCGAACTTTTTTTGGGCTCTACACTTTGCTCAACGACCTCAATGCGAAAGTAGACACCGAATCCTTCAGAAAATATTGCCCATAAAACAATTATTTCCATGTTGAAAAATATTAAAATTCTGTCCTTTCTTCTGGTATTCGTTTTTTTATTTTCCTGCTCCAAGGGCACAACAGATGATGACCTCCCTCAAGAAAAAACGATTTTTGAGACCATCTCCACCAGTATGGGATATTCATATCTGAGCTATGCCTTGCAGAAAACAGAGCTCGATGTTGTTTTGAGCGGTGAAGGCCCTTATACACTTTTTGCTCCAGACAATGATGCGTTCATCGTATTTTTAATGGAAAATGGATATTCTAGTGTTGAGGAGGTCCCTACCGACTTGCTAAGACAGCTCCTGCTCAATCATGTGATGGCGGGTCAAAAAGAATATCGGAATTTTGTGACAGGCTATTTTCAGACCCAAGCCACCAGCGCTGTGAATGACCTTCCTCTGTCCCTTTACATCAATCAGGTCAGTATGCGTGTTAGGTTGAATGGTTCGGCCAGAATTGTTCAAGGAAATGTCCGAACGACCAACGGGATCATCCATGCGGTGGATAATATTATCCCAATTCCCTCTCTGGTAACTTTTGTAGTGTCCGACCCTGAACTTTACAATCTTGCCCTCGCACTCACCCGAAGTGATTTAACTGAAGATTATATCGAGATCCTCAGCGTTGAAAATGCATCTGCTCCGTTTACTGTTTTTGCACCCACCAATCAGGCATTTATAAAAGTATTATCGGAACTCGAGCTCTCCTATCTGATAGACATCGATGAGCCTACGCTCAAAGCGACTTTAGACCATCATGTGGTATTGGATTCGAATGTGCTTTCTGCAGACCTGACCGATAACCTAACCATTAGTACTCTCGGTGGAGAGCTCACTGCCAATGTTTCTGATGGGGCCTCACTGACCGATGGAAACGCCAGAACTGCCAACATTACCTTTCCGGACATCCAAGCCAACAACGGAGTGATGCACCTTATTGATAAAGTAATTCTTCCTTACTGATTTCGCTAAAAAAATATTTTCCCACAGTTAAAAACCAACCCAGATATTCGCCTAATTTATGCGTTTTATTACTCCAATGGGCAATTCTATTTTTAAATGATATTTGGTTCAATTATCTTTATTTAAATTGCAATTAAAGAAACTGAACTATGTATAAGTCGAAGATTACGGGAATGGGCATGTATGTGCCCGAGAATGAAATAACCAACCGAGATTTAACCGCATTGATGGATACTTCCCACGAGTGGATTTTGGAGAGAACAGGCATAGAATCGCGGCGCCATATAAAAAAAGGTGATGGGAATACCACCGCTACCATGGGAGTGAAGGCCTCCCGAATTGCTATTGAACGTTCCGGGATAGATAAAAACGACATAGAACTTATCCTTTTTGCAACCCTGAGTCCAGATTATTATTTTCCAGGATCTGGGGTCATTGTACAAAAAGAGTTGGACATCCCCACCTGTCCGGCCATGGACATTCGAAATCAGTGTTCGGGATTTATTTACGCTTTGTCTACTGCCGATCAGTTTATCAAAACGGGGATGTATAAAAACATCTTAATTATTGGATCTGAAAATCATTCAGGAGGTTTGGACATGACGACAAGAGGGAGAGGGGTATCTGTGATTTTTGGCGATGGTGCTGGTGCTCTTGTTCTCAGTCGGTCCTCTTCGGAGGAAACTGGAATTCTCTCCACCCATTTGCATTCTGAAGGAAAATATGCCGAGGAGTTGTCCCTGATTGGTCCGAGTACCCGGCGCTGGGTTCCTGAGATTATGGCTGCCAATGATGCGGAGGATACCTCCTATTATCCCTATATGAACGGACAACTGGTATTTAAAAATGCTGTAGTTCGTTTTTCAGAGGTCATCATGGAGGGCTTACAAGAAAATCAAATGACCCCAGATCAAATAGACATGTTGATTCCCCACCAGGCCAATCTTAGGATTTCACAGTTTATACAAAAGAAATTTGGATTGACAGACGATCAGGTGTACAACAACATCATGCGTTATGGAAATACCACGGCGGGATCCATCCCCATAGCGATGACAGAAGCTTGGGAAGCGGGAAAAATTAAATCGGGAGATTTAGTGGTTTTGGCAGCTTTCGGTAGCGGTTTCACTTGGGGCAGTGCCTTGATCAGGTGGTAGTTTTTTTACTTTTTATGAGCAGCAATCCCACAAAAGTCAAAAGCCCATTGATGGGAAGTAGTTCATAACCGATCTGATACCCCCCTAGTGCAGTGGGAGGAAGGTTGCCCAACAATATGATTAAGAGTATGGACAGCGAAACAACATACCAAACTTTGCGGTCGTCGATCTGAAAAGGGGTGAAAATTCCAAAGGCGAACAAGCCCAGCAGAGGACCATAGGTATAGGAGGCGACCGTCAGTAAACCATCGATGACATTGCGGTCCAGTACATATTTAAATAAAATCACCACCACAATCAGCAGCACACTCATGCCCAGGTGGGTTTTTCTTCGTATGATCTTCTGCTGTTTTTCATCCTTTTGATCCCATTTCAAGAAGTCGATACAAAAAGAGGTGGTCAATGAGGTCAGCGCACTGTCAGCACTGCTGTAGGCTGCAGCTATAAGTCCCAATAAAAAGATAATGCCCACGCCAATTCCCAAGCCCCCATAGAGGGCAACTTCTGGAAATAATAGGTCACTTTTGGGACGGCCCTCCATCAAGGGCATGGCGATGCCATTTTGCTCAGCAAACAGGAAGATCATCGCCCCTAATACCAAAAACAAAAAAGTGACAACTACCAAGACCAGGCTAAAAACAACCATATTGGTTTGGGCAGCTTTAAGGTTGATACAGGTGAGATTTTTTTGCATCATGTCCTGGTCCAAGCCGGTCATGCAAATGGTGATGAACACACCACCGATAAATGACTTTAAGAAATGATTACGGGCCAAAAAATCATCGGTAACCCAGATTTCGGTCAATCGATCGAATCGCGGGTCTGAAAGGACCTCAAAAGGACTCAAGTTCAATTCATTACCGATATAATACAGGCTGAGACCCACCGCCATTAGCATCAACATTGTCTGCAGCGTATCGGTCCAAACAATGGTTTTGATGCCTCCTTTTTGGGTGTAGACCCAGATCAAAATAATGGAGAGGATTACGGTGATTTCAAAAGGGACACCCCAGGCGTCAAAAACAAATTGCTGCAACACAATGGCCACGAGAAAAAGGCGAAAACTGGCGCCCAAAACCCGAGAGATAAAAAAAGAAACCGCGCCTACTTTGTGGCTGTTGTTTCCAAAACGCTTTTTTAAGTATTCGTAGATCGAAGTCAGTTTTTGCTTGTAGTAAACCGGGAGTAAAACAAAGGATACTATAAAATAACCCGCCCAATAGCCTAAAACTACCTGAAAATAGCTAAACCCTGAATCGCCGACCCAGCCGGGAACAGAAATAAAGGTAACCCCAGAAAGAGAGGCTCCCACCATACCAAAGGCAACTAAATACCATGGAGAACTTCGGTTGGCTGTAAAAAAAGTTTGATTGTCTGCATTTATACTGGTGAAATAGGCAATACCCATCAACACAGTAAAATACCCCAGTATAAGCATCAGAATGAAAGTAGGATTCATCATAATCTTCTCTAAAGATACAAATTCATTGCGGGGAATTATTTTTAAATTTACGCCATGGAGTATCCTTCAAAACTATTAGAAAATGCAGTCAATGAGATTGCCCAGTTGCCCGGTATTGGAAAAAGAACCGCCCTGCGCTTGGCGTTGCATTTGCTGAAACAACCCAAGGAAAATACCCTTGAATTAACACGTGCTTTAAATGATTTAAGGGAACACATCAACTTTTGTTCTTCCTGTCACAACCTGTCCGACCTGCCGCTCTGCGAAATATGTTCCAATCCTGCCCGAGACGGATCACTCCTTTGTGTTGTAGAAGACATTAGAGATGTCATTGCTATAGAAAATACGGGACAGTATAAGGGATATTATCATGTTTTGGGGGGGATTATATCTCCGATTGACGGCATTGGCCCTCAAGATCTCAATTTAGATTCTTTAGAAAACAAAGTAAAAGAAGGTACGATAAAAGAAATTATTTTTGCTTTGAGTGCTACCATGGAGGCCGATACTACCAACTTTTACCTGTATAAAATTTTGTCGCCCTACACCGTAAAAACCTCTGCGATTGCGAGGGGAATACCAGTAGGAGACGAACTGGAGTACACCGACGAGGTAACCTTGGGGAGGAGTATTCTCAAAAGAGTTCCCTATGAAAACTCCATAGCCAGTAAATAGGGACGGCACGTATTCCCTAAACCAAAAACCCTTAATTGCGCTATAAATTTGGTAATTTTGTACTTTCTTAAGAAATGGGAAAACACTTTTTAAAACTCCCCAAAATGGGAGAGAGCGTGATCGAGGCTACTTTAACCAAGTGGCTCAAAGAGGTGGGTGACCCCATTGAAGTCGATGACGTTATCGTTGAAATTGCCACAGACAAAGTGGATTCTGATGTACCGAGTGAAGTCAGTGGTATCCTGATTGAAAAGAAGTTTTCTGAAAACGATGTGGTGCAGATTGGAGAGGTTATGGCGGTGATACAAACCGATGGGGATACGCCAGAAGTTGAATCGGCAGCGCCTGCTTTTGAGGAGGTAGTGGAGAAAGAAATGGCTATAGAATTCGAGCCCGTTGCCGTGGAAGAGTCTCAGGATACTCCCCCTGTGGAGGTGCCTACCTATGCCCTTCAAGATCCGAGTCCCGAATTTGAAAAAAATCCTGAGCCATTCCCAGCATCTTCCAATGCGAACGAATTTTATTCTCCTTTGGTAAAAAGTATTGCCCGAGCGGAGCAGATTTCAGCAGCCGAATTAAAGCAAATTGAGGGAACGGGAAAAAACAACAGAATTACCAAAAAAGATGTTCTCTCATTTTTGGAGCAGAGAAAAGAAGTAGTGTTAAAGCCTCAAGCCCCCCGACCGGTGGCCTATCAAAAGCCTGAGGCTCGGAGAAAAGCGGAGGACCAGATCATAGAAATGTCGAGAATGGCCAAACTGACGGCCAGTCATATGATCAACAGCAAGCAAACTTCTGCCCACGTACAGTCATTTATCGAAGCAGATTTGACCAATTTATGGGATTGGCGGGAAAAAGTAAAAAATGATTTTTATGAAAGGGAGGGCGAGAAATTGACTTTTACCCCTTTGTTGATTACGGCCCTGATCAAGGCGCTAAAAGATTTTCCCTTGCTCAATAGTTCTGTAGATGGTGATACTATTGTTCAAAAGAAAGCCATTAATATTGGCATGGCGGCCGCCATGGCCGATGGGAACTTAATTGTTCCTGTGATCAAAAATGCAGATCATTTAAATTTAGTGGGCTTGGCAAAATCCGTCAATGACTTGGCGCTGCGTGCCAGGAAGCAACAGCTCAAACCCGATGAGGTAACCGACGGTACTTTTACTTTCACCAATATTGGAAACTTTGGGTCGCTAACAGGTACCCCAATTATCAACCAACCACAAGTAGGTATAGTGGCTGTGGGCGTTATCAGAAAGATGCCAGCCGTGATTGAAACCTCTCAAGGAGACTCCATTGCCATCCGTAAAAAAATGATCATTTCTCACAGTTATGACCACCGAATCATCAATGGTGCCATGGGGGGGCAATTCATCAAAAGTATGGCAGATTACTTAGAGCAATGGGATGAAAACCATACACTTTAAATATTGAAACCAAGGTCCTTCGCCATGAGAAAAGCTTTTTTGATTTGCAGACAGACTGAAAAATAAAAAAAATGAAATTAAAACTTACCAGACCCCTTTGTTTTTTTGATTTAGAGACCACAGGAGTGAAGATTGCCAGCGATCGCATAGTAGAAATGGCGGTGTTAAAGCTACATCCCAGTGGGGAAAAAGAAGAAAAGGTATGGCGCGTCAACCCGGAATGTCCAATCCCAGCCCAGGCCTCTGCTGTTCACGGCATCTACGATAAAGATGTTGCTGATGAACCCAATTTCAGGGCCCTATCCAAGGCGATTTACACTTTTATAAAGGATTCAGATTTGGCAGGGTATAATTCTGACCGGTTTGATATCCCCCTTTTGGCTGAAGAAATGCTCCGGGCAGAAATAGATTTTGATATGGCTGATTTTAAGACCATTGATGTACAAACCATTTTTCACAAAATGGAACAACGTACTTTGACTGCTGCTCTTAAGTTTTATTGTGATGAAGAACTGGTCAACGCCCACGCAGCCATGGCAGATACTAAAGCCACCCACGATGTGCTGATCGCGCAGTTGGATCGCTATGCGGAATTGGGAACGGATGTAGACGCCTTAAACGAATTTACTTTACGAAAAAAAGCGGCAGACTTCGCTGGTTTTATTGTCTACAATAAGGAAGGACAAGAGTGTTTTTCTTTTGGAAAGCACAAAGGGAAAACAGTGGACAATGTTTTGGAACAAGAGCCAGGCTATTTCGGTTGGCTGCTCAATGCTGACTTTCCGCTATATACCAAAAAAGTCCTTACTGCCATCCGCCTGAGGAAGTTGAATACTTAATTTTTTTTTGTGAAGATTATTTGTATCGGCAGGAATTATGCCCAACATGCCGCGGAATTAGGGAATGAAAAACCCGATACGCCTGTTATTTTTTTAAAGCCCGACACGGCCATTCTTCAAAAAAGAAACCCTTTTTACATCCCCCATTTTTCAGATCAGGTACACCACGAGGTTGAAGTATTGGTGAAGATTAATAAGATTGGGAAACACATCGACGCCCAATTTGCGCCAAAATACTATCAGGAGATCGGACTGGGGATAGATTTTACCGCGCGTGATCTCCAGCAATCGTTAAAAGAAAAAGGACTGCCTTGGGAGAAGGCAAAGGCCTTTGACGGATCTGCACTCATTGGAAACTGGTACGATAAAAATAAATTTGAGGACATCAATAACCTCAATTTTGAACTCTTAAAAAATGGTGTTTCAGTACAACAAGGCAATACCGCTCATATGCTTTGGGGCATTGATGCGCTGATTGCTGAAGTTTCAAAATTTTTTACTTTAAAAATTGGTGATGTAATCTTTACAGGAACTCCTGCTGGAGTGGGTAAAGTTTCCGAAAATGACCTATTGGAAGGTTATTTGGAGGAAGAAAAAGCATTTAATATAAAAGTTAAATAGTGTGAAAGCAGAATTGGTAAGTATAGGAGACGAGATCCTAATTGGACAGATCGTCAATACTAACGCGGTATTCTTGGCCAAAGAATTGAACCGTATTGGGGTAGAGGTCGCTCAGATCAGCAGCATCTCAGACCAAAAAGATAAGATCATCGACGCATTGGATCAGGCCAGAGAACGCGCCGATATAATTATCATGACGGGAGGACTGGGTCCAACGAAAGACGACCTTACCAAACACACTCTTTGTGCATATTTTGACGATCATTTGGTAAAGAACGAGGAGGTTTTAGAGCACATCGAAAATATTTTTAAGAAATATGTCACTACCCCGATCAGTGATATGAATCGCGAACAGGCGCTATTGCCTTCTCGTGCTGACTTGCTTCACAATCAGTTTGGGACAGCTCCGGGGATGTGGTTTATGGACCGAGGGCAAGTTTTTATTTCCCTCCCTGGGGTTCCCTTCGAAATGGAAGCCTTGATGAAAAACGCGGTGTTGCCCAAGATTCAGCAACAGTTTGTGCTGCCAGCGCTCTATCACAAGACCTTATTGACCTATGGCTTGGGTGAAAGTGCAATTGCCGAGCGGATAGAAAAGTGGGAGAATGCGCTGCCAGCATCTATAAAGCTGGCCTACCTCCCCAGTTTTGGACGGGTGCGTTTGCGGCTCTCTACAAAAGGACCTCGTTTGGAAGCCTTGATAAAGGAGGTGGACATGCAAATTAAAAAAGTAATCCCACTGATAGATGACATCTATTACGGTTCGGAAGCAGACGAACCCATTGAAAATTTGGTGGCCAAAAAAATGACCGAATTAGGCCTTAGTCTTTCCTGTGCTGAAAGTTGTACAGGTGGGGAAATTGCAGCACGGTTGACGGCCATAGCTGGCGCTTCTGTTTTTTTTAATGGGAGTGCGGTTACCTATGCAACGGGTTCCAAAATCGATCTCTTAGCCGTTAAGGAAAGCACCATAGAAGAGCACGGAGTTGTGAGTGCAGCGGTTGCGAAGGAAATGGCCCAGGGTGCACAGCAGAAGTACCGCAGCGACTACGCCCTCGCTACAACGGGAAATGCTGGGCCCTCCAAAGGTGATGATAAAAAGGAAATAGGGACAGTTTTTATTGCTCTAGCAACCCCCGATGATGTTTATGACTTTTCATTTAATATGGGAAATAGCCGAACACGAGTAATCAATAAAAGTGTTAACCAAGCCTTTGAAATATTATATAAAGCACTATTAAAACACAAAGTCTAATAATTCTTGAAATATTTTGTAACTACTCAAAAAAGTGTAAATTTGCATCCTGTAAAAATCATCTATAATCATGTCTAGAGTCTGCGACATCACGGGAAAAAGAGTAATGTATGGAAACAATGTTTCCCATGCCATGAACAAAACGAGAAGACGCTTTGACATTAATTTGATCAAAAAGCGTTTTTATATTCCTGAGGAAGACAAATGGATTACCTTGAAGGTAAAAGCATCTGTGCTTAAAACCATCAATAAAAAAGGGATCAGCGCAGTTCTTAAGGAAGCCAAAGCGCAAGGTATTTTATAAGCATTATCATGGCGAAGAAAGGAAACAGAGTTCAAGTAATATTAGAGTGTACGGAGCACAAAGAGTCTGGAAAACCAGGAACGTCCCGATACATCACCACCAAGAATAAAAAAAATTCACCCGATCGATTGGAAGTCAAAAAATTCAATCCCATTTTGAATCGTATGACCCTTCATAAAGAAATCAAATAATCATGGCAAAAAAATCAGTAGCTACGCTTCAGACCGATTCAAAAAGGTTGACCAAAGCCATTAAAATGGTAAAAAAAGAAGGCTCCAGTTCTTATTCCTTTTTAGAAACCATTGTTGCGCCTGCTATGGCCAACGATTGGTTGAGTAAGAAATAATTTTTACGCCTGTCCAAAATATAAGCTACTTTTACAGTAGCTTTTTTTATTGCTACAAACATGAGTTTTTTAAAATCAGTATTCAATTCAGAGAAAAAGGAGCAATTAAACAAAGGGCTTTCAACCACAAAAAAGTCTTTTTTTTCCAAATTGGGAAAGGCCGTTGCTGGAAAGTCAACCATTGATGCTGACTTGTTAGACGAACTGGAGGAAGTTTTTATCCGCTCTGATGTGGGTGTTGACACTACTTTAAAAATCATTGATGCTTTGGAGGCCAGAGTAGCCAAGGACAAGTATCTGGGGACAACAGAATTATCACAAATTTTAAGATCAGAAATCACTACAATGCTGGAGCGGCACAATGCCGAAGAAGTAAAGGGATTTGATGTTCCACTACCGCACCAACCCCATGTCGTCATGGTTGTTGGGGTAAACGGAGTAGGAAAAACTACCACGATAGGCAAATTGGCCCATCACTATAAAAGAGGAGGTAAAAAAGTTTTACTGGGGGCTGCAGATACCTTTCGCGCTGGCGCCATAGACCAACTTCAAATCTGGGCCGACCGTGTGGGTGTTGATCTTGTAAAACAGCAGATGGGAAGTGACCCAGCCTCCGTGGCCTTCGACAGCCTCCAGTCTGCCGTTGCCCAAAAAAGCGATTTGGTTATCATCGACACTGCGGGGAGATTGCACAACAAGGTCAATTTGATGAACGAATTGACAAAAGTTAAAAAAGTAATGGACAAAGTCATTCCCGATGCACCCCACGAGGTATTGCTGGTTTTGGATGGCTCCACAGGTCAAAATGCTTTTGAACAAGCCAAGCAGTTTACGGCAGCCACAGAAGTCACGGCCTTGGCCATCACCAAGCTGGATGGAACAGCCAAAGGAGGCGTGGTGATGGGTATATCCGATCAGTTTCAAATCCCCGTCAAGTACATTGGTGTTGGAGAGGGCTTGGAAGACTTACAGCTTTTCCATGCCGAAACTTTTGTAGGGAGTTTTTTCAGTTAACACAGCCTCATGAAAATCATAAAAACTACTTTATTTGTCCTGGCCGTTCTCTATGGATTATTCATCATTGGTCCAGAGGTAGCGTCCCCCGACATCGACCGTCCTTTGCCTCTTATTGATCAGGAGCTGAGCAGCCTAAAAAAATGGATTTCAGACGAGGAGGCTGCCCTGACCAACATCAAACCCGACAATGCCTCTCAGTTAGAGTTTTATGATTCGATTCCTAAGAAGACCGCTTACAGTGTATTGTATTTACACGGATTTTCAGCCAGTATTGGCGAAGGAGACCCCGTCCACAGAAATATCGCTAAAGCATTGAAAGCTAATCTGTACTTACCACGTCTGAGTGATCACGGTTTGATGGAAGAAGAGCCCCTGTTACAATTTACGGGACAGAAATATATTGACAGTGCTAAAGAGGCCTTGGCCATCGCCAAAAAAATTGGAGAAAAAGTTATCTTAATCTCCTCTTCTACAGGGGGAACCCTCTCGTTAATTTTAGGGAATGATCCTGATATCGCTGCACTGCTGCTCTTTGGCCCCAATGTAGAAATATACAATCCTGATGCCAAGCTACTGACCCTACCTTGGGGCTTGTATTTGGCACGAGCTGTTGTAAAAAGTAAGTACCATATCATGGATAATATTACCCCAAAAAAGAGAAATTATTGGACCACCCGTTACCGGCTGGAGTCAACCATTCATTTGCAAAAAATGGTGGAGGTTAGCATGCAAACCGAAATATTTAACAGAGTAACAGCACCGGTATTCATGGGGTATTATTATAAAAGCGAGGAGGAAAAAGATGAGGTGGTTTCCATTCCCGCCATGTTAAAAATGTTTGATGAACTGGGGACCCCAGCAGTTAAAAAACAAAAAATGACTTTTCCTGATGCAGGAGACCACGTTATTATTTCCCACTTGACTACCGATCAGTATCACCAAGCCGAAGAAGCTTCACTGGATTTTTTAAAAAACCAGTTGGGGGTTGTAATAAATTAAACACAGACCATTGAGAACAAAAAGTACCAAGCGCAATAAAATTAACGTCATCACCATGGGGTGTTCCAAAAACCTTTATGATTCAGAGGTGTTGATGGGGCAACTCAAGGCCAACGACAAGGCTGTTGTCCATGAGCAAGAGGGTAATGTAGTGGTGGTGAACACCTGTGGATTTATTGACAACGCAAAGGAGGAGTCGATCAATACCATTTTAGCGCAAATTAAAAAGAAGGAATCTGGTGCCATTGATCAACTTTTTGTTACAGGTTGCCTGAGTGAGCGCTATAAACCCGATTTAGAGCGAGAGATGCCAGAGGTAGATGCCTATTTTGGGACCACAGACCTCCCGCAATTACTCAAAGCACTGGGGGCAAATTACAAACACGAATTGATTGGAGAACGCCTTACCACCACCCCCAAAAACTATGCTTATTTCAAAGTCTCGGAGGGATGTGACCGTCCTTGTTCCTTTTGTGCAATTCCTTTGATGCGGGGAAAACACAGGTCAACACCCATAGAGGAATTGGTGAAACGCGCTGAAAAATTAGCGCAAAACGGGGTCAAGGAATTGTTGTTGATCGCTCAAGATTTAACCTATTACGGATTGGATTTGTACCAAAAAAGACGCTTGGCCGACTTGCTCCGCGCTTTGGTTCAGGTGAACGGAATTAAGTGGATTCGACTTCACTATGCTTTTCCAACTGGTTTTCCCATGGAAGTGATTGAGGTGATGAAAAACGAACCTAAGGTTTGCAACTATTTGGACATACCACTGCAACACATTTCCGATCCTATTCTAAAATCGATGCGAAGGGGAACGACCCAAGAAAAAACCACCCAACTGATACATAAGATACGAAATATACTTCCTGAAATTGCATTGAGAACAACGCTGATTGTTGGTTACCCTGGGGAAACGGAGTCAGATTTTAATACGCTCAAGCAATGGGTAAAAACGATGAGATTTGAACGGCTGGGATGCTTTACTTACAGCCATGAGGAAAATACCCATGCGCATTCTTTGGTCGACGATGTGCCGCAACAGATCAAGCAGGAACGGGCCAATGAGATCATGAAGATCCAATCAGAAATTTCGTGGGAGCACAATCAAAAGAAAACGGGTAAAGTATTCCGCTGTGTAATCGATCGCAAGCAAGGGGACCACTATGTGGGACGAACGGAAATAGATTCTCCTGATGTGGACAATGAGGTGTTGATTGACGCCAAAAAGTACTATCTGAAGCTCGGTGATTTTACCGAGGTAAAAATCGATAAAGCCACAGATTTTGACTTGTATGGAAGTCCTGTTAAGAATGTTTCTCTTAATGATTGAAAATCCTTATATCTTTAACCGAAAATAGACATGAAAGCAAATCACATTCCATTCTTAGAGACCGGTTTCTTCTCTCCGCTTGTGTGTGATTATTTAAAGGATGAAGATCAATTACGTCCGTATCACAGTGGCGTTCCCAGTTTTGATTCTCTTTTTAAACAAGCCCAAGTCAAAGAGAAAAACTTTCCTGCTTCCGTCCGGAAAAGCCTTTGCGTAGCCCTCGGAGAGCAGTACAAGGGTTTGGAAATGGGACCAGCAGTGACCAAAAACTTGGAACTTTTAGCCGATACCAAAACCCTAACCGTGACCACGGGACATCAATTGTGTTTGATGACGGGCCCCCTCTATTTTATTTATAAAATAATAAGTACCCTAAAGTTATGTCGGCAGCTTAAAGATAAATTTCCGGAATACAACTTTGTTCCAATTTATTGGATGGCGAGTGAGGATCACGATTTTGAGGAAATAAGCGCTTTCGTTTTTAAGGGCAAAAAATTCAAATGGAACAACGGTTATGGTGGTGCTGTGGGGAAAATACCCACTTCAGGATTAAAACCACTTCTTTCGCTCTTTACCCAGGAATTAGGAGATCAGGTAAACGCTGAGGCACTAAAAAAAATAATTTCAGATAGTTATGAAAAGGCGACCGATCTTTCGGAGGCCACACGGATTTTTGTTCATTCCTTGTTTAAAGTCTATGGTTTGTTGATCCTCGATGGCGATCACACCGCGCTAAAAAAACATTTCACCCCCTATGTCAAAGAAGAGTTGGAGCATCAGGCTTGCGAAAAAAATGTCTCAGAACAAATCAAAGAATTAAAAAAAACTTACAATCCGCAATACAAACCACAGGTGAATCCCCGTGACGTGAATCTGTTTTTATTGGAGGAGGGCAAAAGACATCGTTTGATGAAAGGGGAAAATGGTTTTACTTGGGAAGGAAACGACAGTGTACTTTCGGGCGAAAAAATCTCAAAGTGGTTGGCTGTATCGCCTGAAAAATTCTCACCCAATGTATTGATGCGACCACTCTACCAGGAGGTGATTTTACCCAATATAGCCTATATAGGTGGTGGTGGAGAGATTGCTTATTGGTTGGAGTTGAAATCGTATTTTGAATACCACAATATTCCTTTTCCTTTGTTGATTTTGAGAAACAGTGCTTTACTGATCAACCCCAAAAATGCGCGCAAAGTAGAGCAGTTGGATTTGACCTTAAAAGATTTGTTTCTCAACAGGAATTCCTTGATCAATAAAAAAGTCAGGCAAATCAGTAATATCGATTTAGACTTAACCCCTTTTAAGAAAATATTAGCAACTCAGTTTGATGCGTTAGGAGCATTAGTAGATCAAACGGACCGTTCTTTTGAAGGAGCAGTAAAAGCCCAAAAAGTGAAACAATTTAAGGGTATAGAACATTTGGAAAAACGTTTACTCAAAGCACAGAAGGTAAAACTTAAAGATCAGGTTGAGCGACTGGTAATTTTACACGAGCAAATTTTTCCAGGGGGGAACCTTCAGGAAAGAGTGGATAATTTTAGTGACTACTATATAGATCACGGAAGCGATTTATTTGATTTTTTAATGGAAACTTTCCAGCCTCTTTCAAAGGAATTCTCCATTATTGAGGGTTGAAATTTACCAACATTTTTTTTTGATAAATTCCTTTTTTTGCCAATTCAATCCATTTGAATTAGTTGTATTTTTGATTTATGCAAGACAATGTTTTGATCCTTGATTTTGGATCGCAGTATACCCAGTTGATCGCCAGAAGGGTTCGAGAGCTATTTATTTATTGTGAAATCCACCCTTACAATAAACTCCCTGATAACATGGGTGCTTTTAGTGCTGTAATTTTATCGGGCTCACCTTTTTCGGTTCGTTCGGAATCCGCCCCCCACCCAGATTTATCAGCCATTCGGGGAAAGTTGCCCTTACTTGCGGTATGCTACGGTGCTCAGTATTTGGCTCACTTTTCTGGAGGGGAAGTCAAACCTTCCAACATCAGAGAGTACGGAAGGGCCAATCTTTCACACATCGAATCGGATGCGCCATTTTTTCAGGGGATTCAAGAAGGCAGTCAAGTATGGATGAGTCATAGTGATACCATAGACCAACTGCCCGAGAAGGGAGTATTGTTGGCCAGTACGGACGACGTTGAGAATGCAGCTTTTCGGATTGAAGAGGAAACCACCTATGGAATTCAATTTCACCCAGAGGTATACCACACCCAAGACGGTAAACAATTGTTAGAGAACTTTTTGATTCACATCGCTGGGATTCAGCAGCAATGGACACCAGATTCGTTTGTGGAGATGACCGTCAAAGACATTCGGGAGACTGTAGGTTCGGAAAAAGTTATTTTGGGCTTGTCGGGGGGTGTTGATTCTACAGTGGCTGCAGTGCTCCTCCACAAAGCCATAGGGGACCGTCTGCATTGTATTTTTGTAAACAATGGATTGCTTAGAAAAAATGAATTTGAGAGCGTCCTGAATCAATATGAAGGAATGGGTTTGAACGTTGCTGGAGTGGATGCTTCGGAACAGTTCCTCGATGGTTTGAAAGGCGAAACAGACCCTGAGAAAAAAAGAAAAATAATCGGCAATACTTTCATCGATGTTTTTGATGCGACATCGAAAAAAATAAAGGGGGTCAGCTGGTTGGCGCAAGGTACGATCTATCCTGATGTTATAGAATCTATCTCTGTCAATGGTCCCTCGGCGACCATCAAATCGCACCACAATGTTGGTGGGCTGCCAGATTATATGAAACTGAAACTGGTTGAGCCCTTGAAAATGTTGTTTAAAGACGAGGTCCGCAGGGTAGGGGCCAGCATTGGTATCGATCCGCAGTTGTTGGGAAGACACCCTTTCCCCGGGCCAGGTTTGGGTATTCGAATCTTGGGAGATATCACCGCGGAAAAGGTAAGGATGTTACAAGAGGTAGATGCAATTTTTATTGCGGGTTTAAAATCTTGGGACCTGTACGATCAGGTATGGCAAGCAGGAGCCATGCTGCTTCCCGTAAATAGTGTGGGTGTGATGGGAGACGAGCGAACATATGAAAAGTGTGTGGCGTTAAGGGCCGTTCAGTCCACTGATGGAATGACTGCCGACTGGGTCGATTTGCCTTATGCATTTCTTCAAAAGATGTCCAACGAGATCATCAATAAAGTAAAAGGGGTAAACCGGGTGGTATACGACATCAGTTCCAAACCACCTGCAACCATAGAATGGGAATAGCAAAAAGACAGAACGGTGAATAAGAATCTAATTTTAGCGTTTGTTTTTATTATTTCAGGCCTTGGCTTTGCTGCGGCTCAGGAAACCCCCACAAAATTTATTTCCCACAAGGTCAAGAAAAAAGAAACGATTTTTGGAATTACCAGAAATTACAACATCACGGAGGAGCAACTCAACGAATACAATCCGCTACTGGAAAAGGTCGGTTTGAGAAGAAGGATGATATTGCGCATTCCTGTTTACCCAAAACCTGTGGTTGCGCCTTCCTCACCAAAACTGGTGAAAAAAGAATTAACGACAGCGCCCTATATCGTTAAACCCAAAGAAACCAAATGGCGAATTGCTTATAATTTTCAGATTACTATTCCTGAGTTGGAGGCCTTAAACCCCTCCATCAGAATGGGGCTAAAAGAAGGTCAGCAGATTCTTGTTCCCCGGATGGAGTCAATTACAGAGAGCGAAACAGCAAATACTTCTTGGGACAGCAGCTACAATTATTACACTGTTCTCCCCAAAGAGGGTTATTACAGGATTGAAAAGAAAATTGGTGTAACAAAAAGAGTATTGGATTCATTGAATCCTAAGTTATTGGAAATGGGATTACAAGTAGGGATGGTCCTACGGGTTCCTCAGGAGGCCAGGGGGGGGCTTAAGATTGAAGACGACCTATTGGTAGAGCGGATTTCCCTTCTTGATTCTATAGATAAAAAATCGGAAGTGTCGTTATCGATTTTACTGCCTTTTAAGTCAAAGGAAATAGTATATGACTCCATTGAAGACACCCGAAGACTTCTTCAAAGTCGAAATTTACACACCTTGTCGGCAGATTTTTATGCGGGTGTATTACTGGCAGCGGATACCCTTACTCATTATGGAATTACAGTTAAGCTTGATGTGTTTGACACAGAAAACAGTATCACTAAAATCAATGAGATTGTCGGATCGCATGATTTTTCAAAAACAGATGCCATTATTGGACCGCTGATTCCCTCCAATTTTGATTATTTATCGACCAAAACAACACTACGAGACGTACCAAAAGTAGCGCCACTGTCCACCAATCCAGTTGCCCTAAGGAATGCTGTTTTCCAATCGGTGACCCCCAAAAGTTTTCTGAGAAAAAGAATGTTTGAGTATTTAGACAAGTCGTTGAATCGGGAGGATAATATTGTTTTGGTGGTAGATTCTCTTAACAGAAATATTGAGAAAGAGCTTTTGGCTATGTTTCCGAAGGCGACCCTATTGCGACCTGAAAAAAGTAATTATCTTTTGCCCGAACTCGTAGACTCCTTGTTGGTAGATTCATTGCCCAACAAGGTGATTTTAGAGAGCCAAGACTTTTCGTTAATA
Source organism: Flavobacteriaceae bacterium (assembly GCA_022428005.1). GTDB lineage: Bacteria > Bacteroidota > Bacteroidia > Flavobacteriales > Flavobacteriaceae > UBA8316. The sequence continues at coordinate 19,936 of JAKMDI010000013.1, read as the reverse complement.
TCCAGTGCGAGTTCCCAGATGAGTGCCCAATTAACCGATATGAGATCGGTTCAGTTGTTTACTACCTATCGCAGTAATGCCTATGAGAACAGCAATTTGTCGCAGAAACAACTGGGGGATCTTCAGTTTACTTATACTGCAGATCGGCTGCCACTTAAATTAGGGGAATACAACCATTTTCAGAATCACTACATCAGGACCTTTGGCAAGCCCCCCAACCGCACCGCCGTCAGAGCATATGATTTGGTGTTGGATTTGATATTGAGGAAAGTTTACCGAGGTGATCTCAAATCGATCAATGAAATTGGTGAAACCGATTATCAGGAAAGTAGGTTTTTATATCAAAAAGAAAACAATACTTTTCAGAATACAGGATATTTTTTATTACAACACGACGATTTTGCCATCAAAGAGCTCAAGAAATAGATCAAATCGGGCAGAAGTAGCATTGGTTTTTTTTGTAAATTTGAGCCCGGTTAGTCATTATACAAACAAAACCGGATGCCGGATATAAAATATATTTTTGTCACAGGAGGTGTTACCTCTTCCTTAGGAAAAGGAATTATAGCCGCATCATTAGCCAAACTACTTCAGGCCCAGCAATTCAAAGTTACCATTCAAAAATTCGATCCCTACATCAATGTAGATCCCGGAACGTTGAACCCCTATGAACACGGAGAGTGCTATGTAACAGAAGATGGAGCAGAGACCGATTTAGATTTGGGGCACTACGAACGTTTCCTTAACATAAAAACCTCTCAAGCCAATAATGTAACTACGGGAAGGGTTTACCAGAGTGTAATTGAAAAAGAACGTCGTGGAGCATTTTTGGGTAAAACAGTTCAGGTAGTACCGCACATCACCAATGAAATAAAAGACAGATTCCAGCTTTTGGGAAATACGGGTGATTTCGAAATTGTGATCACCGAAATAGGAGGTACCGTTGGGGACATAGAGTCATTGCCTTATATTGAAGCCGTGAGACAACTCATTTACGAGTTAGGGGAGGACAATACTATGGTCATTCATCTGACCTTGATTCCCTACCTGTCGGCTGCTAGAGAGCTGAAAACTAAACCGACACAACACTCTGTAAAAACACTTATGGAAAGTGGTATCAAAGCAGATGTTTTGGTTTGTAGAACAGAGCACGATCTGTCCGATGACCTACGAAAAAAATTAGCACTTTTTTGCAATGTAAAGCCAGAGGCGGTGATTCAGTCCATCGATGTAGATACCATTTATGATGTTCCGATTAAAATGTTGGAAGAAGGTTTGGATAAGGTTGTTTTGAATAAGTTAAAATTAAAACCCAAATCCAGTCTCGATCTGGAGGATTGGAAAGTTTTTCTAAAGAAATATAAAAACCCAAAGAAAAAAGTAAAGATAGGACTGGTTGGAAAATACGTTGAGTTACAAGATTCCTACAAGTCCATTTTGGAAGCCCTCACCCACGCCAGTGCTATTAATGAAACCGAAGTAGAGGTGGTGAGTATTCATTCCGAGTTTTTGAACCAGATCAATGTAAAAGAGGAGCTAAAAGACCTGCAAGGCATTATTGTTGCGCCAGGTTTTGGCGGTCGGGGAATCGAAGGTAAAATAGATGCAATTTGTTATGTCAGGGAAAATAAAATTCCTTTTTTTGGGATTTGCTTGGGCATGCAAATGGCAGTAATTGAGTATTCCAGAAATGTATTAATGCAACCCAATGCCAATTCCACAGAAATAGATGAAAACACCGACTACCCCGTGATCGACATAATGGAGAGTCAAAAGGGGGTGGTCAACAAGGGAGGTACCATGCGTTTGGGAAGCTGGGATTGTGACCTGACCAAAGGCAGTAAAGTTGCCTCCATTTATAAAGATCATATAATTGCGGAGCGACATCGCCACCGATATGAGTTTAACAATACTTACAAACCGGAGGTTTTTGACAAAGGTGGTCTAAAAGTATCAGGTGTTAATCCCGCTACGGAATTGGTGGAGATTATTGAAAATGAAAATCACCCTTGGTTTATCGGGGTGCAGTTTCATCCCGAGTACAAGAGCACGGTCTCAAACCCACATCCTTTGTTTGTTGCTTTTATAAAAGCCAGTATTGACTATCTTAGCGCACAGCAATCTACCTAAAAACAATGGAAGAAAGAAGATTTGACCCCTACCAATTCATCGGATTCGTTCTGATCGCAATGATCCTCACTTGGATGCTGTATGTCAATCAGCCCGAGGAGGTCGCCATTCCACCAGCCACACCCGAAAATACGGAGGCTGCCGTTGATGCGGTTGAAACCCTTGCTGTTCCATTGAATGATTCCCTTCAAAAAATTAATTTACAAAGCACCTTTGGGATCTTTAGTAATTGGATGACGGATCAAGGGGCGGTTGTTCAAAAAATTGAAAATCAAGACCTATATCTTGAAGTCAACCCCAAGGGAGGGCTCCTTAATTTGGTGCGTTTAAAGAACTATACTGATTATTTAGACCAACCTTTGGAGTTGATAAAGGAAGGTAATAATGTGTTTAACATACAATTTGTAACTAAAGATGGGAGGAGGCTCAACACCAAAGATTTTTATTTTACCCCTCGCCTGAGTACTGATAACCGAAAACAAATCCTATCGTTGCGCGCCAATATTGGCACAAACCAGTATTTAGAATTTGTTTACGCCATTGACGCTGATGACTTTTTAGTCGATTTTAGTGTTCAATCATCAGGTATTGCTTCCCTATTGGACAGCAGCGAGCCTGCGCTATTGACTTGGGAAACCGATGCTTACAGAAATTCAAAAAGCATTGACTATGAAGGACGGTATACGGAATTGACCTATGGCTATGAAGGTGATAAGATCGATTATTTATCATTGTCTGGAACGGATGAGGAGTCTCCAGAGGAGGTCAGATGGGTTTCTTTTAGACAACATTTTTTTAGTGCAATACTAATTCCAGAGCAACCATTGGCCCAGGTAAAGGTGAGCTCAAAAAGTCTTACGGAAGACGAATCTCTGAATGAGGTATTTACCAAAAAATTTGGATTAGAAATCCCGCTAGTATATGATTCGGGTGAGTTTAAGAGTAATTTTGAATATTATTTTGGTATCACAGACTATAAAACGCTGAAGTCATATGATAGAGATTTAGAGTCTTCAATTCCTTTGGGCTGGGGAATCTTTGGATGGTTGAATCGGTTTGTATTTTTGCCTTTGTTTGGGTTTCTGTCTGCTTTTTTACCCCATGGTATTGCCATCATTCTGATGACGGTAATAGTTCGCTTGGCCATGTCACCAGTGACTTATAAATCATATGTTTCTCAAATTAAAATGAAGGTATTGCGCCCAGAGATAGAGGAATTGAACAAAAAGTACAAAGACAATGCTGTAAAGCGTCAGCAAGAAACCATGAGTTTGTATAACCGTGCTGGAGCTAACCCCATGGCGGGATGTATCCCCGCGCTGTTACAACTTCCTGTTTTTTATGCTTTGTTTACATTTTTTCCGGTCGCTTTTGAATTGCGTAAAAAAAGTTTTCTTTGGGCCGATGATTTATCTTCCTATGACTCTGTATTGGATTTGGGTTTTAGCATTCCATTTTACGGAGACCACGTGAGTTTGTTTCCGATTTTAGCCTCCATTGCTATCTTCTTTTATACCCAGATGACAACGGGACAGCAGGCCATGCCCCAGCAGCCTGGGATGCCCAATATGAAGGTCGTCATGTATTTGATGCCGCTTATGATGTTGTTCTTTTTTAACAATTATGCCAGTGGGCTGAGTTTGTACTACTTTGTGTCCAACTTGTTAACCATCTTTTTGATGTTGGTTATTAAGAATTATATTATCAACGATGATAAGATTCATGCCAAGATTGAGGAGAACAAAAAGAAACCTCGGAAGGCGGGAGGCTTTTCAGCGCGTTTACAAAAAGCGATGGAAGAAGCAGAAAAGCAAAAAAAAGGACGCAGCCGAAAGTAGTTTTTCATTTATTTTAAATCTAAATTCTTAGCGTAACTTTGCCTTATGAAAAAGGAAAGGGTGATCGTGGGCTTGTCTGGTGGAGTAGACTCCAGTATTGCGGCCCATTTACTTATTGCACAAGGTTACGATGTCATTGGTCTTTTTATGAAAAACTGGCACGATACCTCCGTGACGCTTTCCGACGAATGTCCTTGGTTGGAGGACAGCAACGATGCGATGCTGGTAGCAGAAAAGTTAGGAATCCCTTACCAAACTGTTGACTTGAGTAGAGAATACAAAGAACGCATAGTAGACTACATGTTTGACGAATATGCGGCTGGAAGGACTCCCAACCCAGATGTATTGTGTAATCGTGAGATTAAATTCGATGTTTTTTTAAAAATTGCCCTTTCACTAGGGGCAGACTATGTCGCGACGGGGCATTACTGTCAAAAAGATACTCTTCAGACCCAGGAGGGGCAAACACTATACCGTTTGATCAGCGGAGCGGATGGTAACAAGGACCAGTCCTATTTTCTTTGTCAGCTGACCCAAGAACAGCTGTCAAAAACTTTATTTCCGATTGGGCACCTTGAGAAATCAGCAGTGCGTGCCATGGCCCGTGAATTGGGTTTGGTAACGGCAGAAAAGAAAGACTCACAAGGGCTTTGTTTTATTGGTAAGGTGAGTTTACCCGATTTTTTACAACAGCAGCTGCAGCCCAAAAATGGAAACATCATAGAAATACCACAGACCTATTACAAAGACAGCGAGGAGGAGGTGGATTTGCCTGCACAATCCCAACAAATCCGGTATCAATTTTCGGATGGGAAAATCGTCGGTACCCATCAAGGTGCTCATTTTTTTACCATTGGTCAAAGAAAAGGTTTGGCTGTCGGAGGTACCCCCGACCCCCTTTTTGTTATCGATACTGATGTGGAGGAAAATATTGTCTATGTAGGACAAGGAAAAAACCACACAGGCTTGTTGCGAAAAGCTTTAAAAGTCAATATCCAAGATGTGCATTGGGTGCGAGATGACCTTAAAATTCCCGATGGAGAAACCCTCGAGGTCATGGCCCGAATCCGTTATCGACAGCCCTTACAAAAGGCGACAATTTATCCCAGAGTTGACGCTTTTTATGTTTTGTTTGAAGCACCTCAATCTGCGATAACTTCTGGGCAATTTGTAGCCTGGTATCAAGAGGAAGAACTGTTGGGTTCGGGAGTAATTGCGTAGGGTTTAATTATTTTATGAGAAGTTAATCTCGACCTGATTTTGAAGAATATCCTCAAAACTTTCCGTCTTTCTGATTAAATGGGCTTTGCCCTCGTGCCATAGAATTTCTGCTGGTCGGTAACGAGAATTGTAATTGCTGGCCATTGAAAAACAATAGGCGCCACAGTTTTTAAAAACCAACAAATCGCCTTCCTTGATTTCTGCAATTTTTCGGTTACTGCCAAAGGTGTCCGTTTCACAGATATAGCCCACTACTGAGTAAAAACGTTCTTTACCTTCGGGATTAGAGATGTTTTCTATGTGGTGGTGAGAACCGTACAACATGGGACGGATGAGGTGATTAAACCCGCTGTCTACCTGTGCGAAAACGGTTGATGTAGTCTGCTTTACCACATTGACTTGGGTCACAAAATACCCAGCCTGGCTCACTAAAAATTTACCTGGTTCAAAGATCAGTTGTAGGTCACTGCCATATTCCTCACAAAATGAAATAAAACGAGAGGATAGTTTTTCCCCCAGTTCTTCGATGTTGGTTTCAATATCGTTGTCGTGATACGGAACTTTAAAACCACTACCAAAGTCTAAAAACGCAAGATTTTTGAAATGCTTGGCGGTATCAAAAAGTATTTCTGCAGCATGTAAAAAGACATCGATATCGAGGATGTCACTTCCGGTATGCATGTGAATTCCATTGATGTTCATAGCAGTATTTTCAACGATCCTGAGCAGATGTGGAATTTGGTGAATAGAGATTCCAAATTTGGAATCGATATGACCCACTGAAATGTTGCTGTTACCACCCGCCATAACATGTGGATTGATGCGAATACATACCGGTGTATTGGGATGTCTGGCGCCAAACTGTTCTAATAGGGAGAGGTTGTCAATATTTATTTGCACTCCCATTTGTGCGACGGCTTCAATTTCTTTTAGGGAAACTCCATTGGGGGTATAAATGATGGCCTGGGGTTCAAAACCAGCTGCCAACCCCAATCGAACTTCCTGGATGGAAACGGTATCCAGCCCTGCTCCCAGTAGCTTCATGTATTTAAGTACTGACAGGTTCGACAATGCTTTTGTAGCATAATTGATTCTCAGGCTTCCAATATCCTTAAAAGCGGAAGTCAGTCTTTCATACTGAAACTTAATTTTCTCAGAGTCATATACATATATTGGATTTCCAAACTCTTGGGCAATATCAATTAGATCGCTATTTTTCACTTTTCCAATTATTTAACCGCAAATTTAAAACGTTAATTTAATTAAAATGGCTAAAAGATCAGATGTTATAAAAATTAAACAAAATGTTTTAAATATAACATTTTACTTATTATCATATGTTCAATTTTCAGTAGTGATTTACTATTTTTGAAATATAAAAATACAGGATGAATTTACACGAATACCAAGGGAAAGAAATATTGGCCAGTTTTGGTGTTGCCACCCAAAAAGGGATTGTTGCACAGAATACTGATGAGGCAGTTGCTGCTGCAGCGCAACTTACAAAAGATACAGGAACGTCATGGCATGTGGTCAAAGCCCAAATACACGCTGGAGGGCGAGGTAAGGGCGGTGGTGTAAAGTTGGCCAAAAGTCTTGAAGAGGTAAAAACAATTTCAGGGGACATAATAGGGATGCAATTGATTACCCCGCAAACCCCTCCCCAAGGAAAGAAAGTCAGTAAGGTTTTAATCGCTGAAGACGTTTATTATCCCGGAGATTCTGAGCCCAAGGAATTTTATGTTTCTGTATTGTTGAACCGTGCAACTGGAAAAAACATGATCATGTATTCTACCGAGGGAGGAATGGACATAGAGGCGGTAGCTGAGAAAACTCCTGAATTAATTTTCACTGAGGAGATAGACCCAGGTCACGGGCTACAAGGTTTTCAGGCGCGCAATGTTGCCTTTAATCTGGGCCTAAGTGGATTGGCCTTTAAGGAAATGGTAAAATTCATCACAGCCCTCTACAACGCCTACATCGGCGCGGATGCCTCTCTGTTTGAGATCAATCCTGTTTTAAAAACTTCCGATGATAAAATAATTGCAGTAGATGCAAAAGTAACCTTAGACGATAATGCGCTATTCCGCCATAAGGATTATGCGGATCTTCGGGATTTAACCGAGGAAAATCCTACAGAGGTCGAGGCTCGTGAGGTGGGATTAAACTATGTTGCTTTGGACGGAAATGTCGGTTGTATGGTCAATGGCGCAGGATTGGCAATGGCGACCATGGATTTGATTAAACAGTCTGGAGGGGCACCTGCTAATTTCTTGGATGTAGGAGGAACTGCCGATGCAGCACGGGTGGAAACTGCTTTTCGATTGATATTAAAAGATCCTCAAGTAGCGGCAATTTTGGTAAATATTTTTGGAGGTATTGTTCGCTGTGATCGTGTGGCGCAAGGTATAGTTGATGCCTATAAAAATATGGGCGATGCTATAAATGTCCCTATTATTGTACGTTTGCAGGGGACCAATGCCGATATTGCTAAAAAGCTTATTGACGATTCGGGACTCAATGTCTTGTCTGCGATCGCCTTTGAGGAAGCTGCTAAAATGGTTCAGGAAGCTTTATAATTGTCATTTTGACAGTATTTTATTTGAAATAATTGACACAATGTCACTATTGCTCTATTGGTATGGGATTTGAGTTTTGTTATGTAAATAATAATAACTTAAAATTTTGAATCATGAATTTTATTAAAAGACAAAACCCAGTATTCAACACCTTGATAGACGACTTATTGCTCACTTCCAATTGGAGCCGCGTCCACGATGATGCTCCAGCGGTAAACATCATTGAGGCAGACGACCGTTTTGACCTTCAGTTGCTGGCACCGGGTCAGAAAAAAGGTGACTTTAAAATTGCATTAGAGGAGGGTGTTTTGACCATCTCCTCAGAGGTTGACCAGCATTCGAAAGAGGATGCACTTAGTTTTACCCGCAGAGAATTTGGATACAATGCTTTTAAAAGGGCATTTGATGTCCCTGACTCCGTTGCTGTTGAAAAAATCAGCGCCCAATACAAAGAGGGAATTTTGACCGTTAGCCTACCGAAAAAGGAAGAAGCATTATCACAGCCTAAAAAACTGATTTCCGTCAAGTAAATTATTAATTTTTGTTTGTAGAAGCTTGGTGAAACTCACCAAGCTTTTTTATTGCAACTGATTTTGTAAGGATTTGATTTCATCTCTCAGCCTTGCAGCTTCGATAAAGTCCAAATCTTTTGCGGCTACTTCCATCGCTTTTCTGGAGGTCCTAATTTTCTCCTTAATTTCATCAGCACTGAGGTAGCGATTTTTCGCCTCTGCAGCTTTTCTGTCTTTTATTTCTTGAGCATAGGTTGCCACCGAATTTTTAGACAGTGCATTGTCCAGAGATTTATTGAGGGCGGTAGGTGTAATGTTATTTTTTACATTATAATTTTGTTGTTTCTCTCTTCTGTAAAGCGTTTCATCAATTGTTTTTTGCATGCTATTTGTGACCTTATCTGCATACATAATCGCTTTGCCATTGACATTTCGCGCTGCCCTCCCAACGGTCTGGGTCAGTGAGCGATGGCTTCGTAAAAAACCTTCTTTGTCTGCATCCAAAATGGCCACCAAAGAAACTTCGGGCAAGTCCAGCCCTTCCCTCAAAAGATTTACCCCAACCAATACATCAAACAATCCTTTGCGAAGATCCTGCATGATTTCTACTCTTTCTAAGGTGTCCACATCACTATGAATGTATCGGCAACGGATATTGACTCTTGCAAAATATTTGGTCAGTTCCTCCGCCATCCTTTTGGTAAGGGTTGTGACTAAGGTGCGCTCGTCCTTTTCAACACGCAGTTGAATTTCTTCGATTAAATCGTCAATTTGATTTAAGCTGGGTCTGATTTCTATCTCTGGATCGAGCAATCCAGTAGGCCGAATCACCTGTTCAATAAACACGCCTTCTGTCTGTTTTAACTCATAGTCGGCTGGTGTGGCACTCACGTACAACACTTGATTCTGAAGGGCTTCGAATTCTTCAAATTTAAGTGGGCGATTGTCCATTGCGGCGGGTAATCGGAAACCATAATTCACTAAATTTTCTTTCCTGCTCCGATCGCCTCCATACATGGCATGGACCTGAGAAATAGTCACATGGCTTTCATCGACGACCATCAAATAATCATCAGGAAAATAGTCCAAAAGACAAAAAGGACGGGTGCCAGGATCTCTGCCATCGAGGTATCTCGAATAATTTTCAATTCCTGAGCAGTACCCCAATTCTCGGATCATTTCCAAATCAAACTCTGTGCGTTCATGCAATCTTTTTGCCTCCAAAAAACTTCCGTTGGTGTTAAAGTAATCCACCTGTTTGACCAAATCATCTTGAATTTCGATTATAGCATTTTGAAGAATGTCGGGGGAAGTCACAAACATGTTGGCTGGGAAAATGGTCAACCGATCGAATTTTTCCAGTGGCTTGTTCTCTATAGGATCAAAAGATTCTATTTCTTCTATTTCATCTCCGAAAAAATGAATTTTAAATCCTATATCAGCATAACCGGGGAACACATCGACGATGTCTCCATTGACTCTGAAATTTCCACGGTTAAAAATACCCGTTGTGCGAGAGTAGAGGCTCTGAACCAATTTGTGGAGGAGTTGTGTTCTAGAAATGCGTTCCCCACTTTTTATTTCTATTACATTTTTTTGAAACTCTAAGGGGTTTCCAATGCCGTATAAACAAGAAACCGATGCCACTACCAATACATCTCTACGTCCAGAGAGCAGGGATGAGGTAGTGCTCAATCTCAATTTTTCAATTTCTTCGTTGATAGAGAGATCTTTTTCGATATACAAGCCGCTGGTAGGAATATAGGCTTCTGGTTGATAGTAGTCGTAATACGACACAAAATACTCTACTGCATTGTTGGGGAAGAATTGCTTAAACTCAGAGTATAACTGGGCCGCTAGTGTTTTATTGTGTGCCAAAACCAGTGTTGGTCGTTGCAATTCTTGAACGGCATTGGCTACAGTAAATGTTTTTCCAGAACCTGTTACACCTTGTAAAGTAGCATATTTTTCACCTCCCAAAAATCCAGCGGCAATTTGGCGAATGGCTTCAGGTTGGTCCCCGGTAGGGGAAAAGTTTGATTCTAATTGGAATTGCATTTTGCGAAATTAAAGCTTAAATCAGCTACCTACAATAATATATCCATGTTTTACTTAAACCATCAGTATGGAAATACAATCCAGAAAAATGGGTATTTTTGAGAAAAAGATACTGGTGGAAGAGAAACTCATTTCCAAAAAAAAACCTTTTTTCCCCATTTCCGACGCATTGATGCTTTTTTTAAAAAAATACGATCGGTGGATGGAGCTCTCTGTTTGCTATGACGATCTGTTGCGCTTTTCAGGCTCCGTCACGGTTTACGACAAAAATGACCAGGATTCCTTATGGATTCGCGTTTTTTATTCCGATTCTGATCGCGCTGAAATAGATGTACACCTGAAGACCATCTATACATTATTGCATTCTGATGGAGGCACTTCTTCCTTACCCGACTTGAATATTGACACCATTGACTATTGTACTTTTGGTAATTCTAAGCCTTTTAGAATTAAAATAAGAAATATTTTAAATGATAATTTCACCTATTTCTATGTCAAGAAAACAGATGCTTCAAGGGTCTATGGATTGGAGTTTGAGCATTCCCTTTCTCCATATAACCTAAACTATATGGTCAATCACGATACTCTGATTGAGGAGCATATTGCGGGAATACCCGGGGATACCTTCATCAAAGAGTATTTACCAGAATGTAATGAAGCCGAGAAAGCCCAAATTGCCAAGGAGTACGTAAAGTTCAATGAACGGTGTATGGTTCGCCTGCTGGGGGATATGCGTGCCTATAATTATGTTGTTATTCCCATTCACGATTTTGATCAGGTGATTTACAAGATCAGGGCAATAGATTTTGACCAGCAGTGTTATGAAGGTAAATTATCGGTTTATCGCCCTCAATTTTTTAAAGAAAATTATCCTTTGATGCTGTTGGTGAAAGAAAAACTCAATCACGAGTCAATCATTCAATACAAAATTGAAGAGCGGTCCATTGTTTCTCGACGCCTTATAAACTCGGGTAATCGGGTTGAATTTTTGGTCAATATCATGAAGGACGAGGTTTTGTCTACACCGGAGAACCTCGAAAACCTCAAAAACGAGATCTTTATCTTTACCCAAGACGATTCTTTTAAAAAAAGCAAATCAATGGGCGCGCTTATGCAAGCTGCTTTTGACTATATGCGACAGCATTATCAAAATGTCAGTCTGGGAGATCTGCTCTAATAAAACTGATCCTCATCATAGTCGTCCTCATCCAAATCATCCTCAGCGGGAAGACCACCCCCCATGTCGTCCTCTGTTGAGAAATCTTTTTCTGGAGGGGTTTCAGGGACTTCTCCATGAGAAAAAATTAAGCTGGGGTATCCTTTAAGGGCATCTTTTTCTGCGGTTTCGACAAGTTCTATAAAAAAGGTCCACAGGTGGAGGAAGTCGTATACATAGATGAGTCGATTTTCATCTTCAGAAAAAACCTTATCTATTCTTTTGTCATTCAATGGTATTTCGCCGGTACCCATGTCTACCAGCGGAAGTTCTTCTCCTTGGGTCCACTGGTCATCGGACTGATAAAAAGAAGCCATTTCATTTCCAGCAAACCCAAAAGATTGAGATATGGCATCGTGAAGTTCTTCAAGCGAAGCGGAAGCTTCAATTTCAAAATCTCGGATTACATCGGATTCGGCATCTAAAATGGCACGCATTCTATAGATCATAATTCTTTCTATTTGAAATCATTTGTAAAATAAAAAAAGATTGGCACCCGAATAGTAGGGCGGCTAAAATTAAGTGTATGGGCTGGGAACTGAAGGGGAAATCTAGATAATACATAATAATACCAGTGATGATTTCTAAACCTATTAATCCCAAAATTTGATAAAATACTTTTAGGTTGTGGGTGTGTTTCCTAAGCTTAAAAAACAAGATAAAATGGACTCCAAGAACCAACAGGGACAAACTGCGGTGAACATAAAATTTAAGCGGTGCAGGGTCCAGCCACAAGCTTGCTGTTTGATGCATTTGGGTATCCACATACTGTCGGACTTGCGTCCCCAATCCGATTTGAAAAAGGGTTAAAAGCACAGCCGCCCATGCCCATAATTTCAACTGCGGTGTTGCAGGTATAGAAATTGATTTTTTTGGAGTAGCGTAGACTAAAAAAATGAGACCTAACACAATGAGTAAAGCCATCCCCATATGAAGGCTAATCCTATAGGGGGTGAGGTTGGAATCTACGACAATTTTCCCCAGCCAAGCTTGAAATCCCATACCTAAAAGAATAAGTACTGCAATAACGGGAAAGGAGGCGCTTTGTTTTCGGGACCAAAAAGATAAAACCGTCATGACCAGTACAGCAAGCCCTGCTAATACCCCGAGAAGTCTGTTGATGTATTCAATCCAAGTGTGATAGGCGTTAAAAATGGCATAATTGTGTTTTGTGTAGTAATCCCAATTATTGGCATTGAACGCTCCAGTGGACAAAAAATTATTTTTAGCGACCCTGAGTTCCTCATCCAAAATAATGACCTGCCCTTCTTCGTAGGGGTGATTTGCTTTCCAGTCCAATTGATCTCTTTCTGTTGGAGGGATCCAATAGCCAAAACACTTAGGCCAATCAGGGCATCCCATTCCACTTCCTGTCATGCGAACAACAGACCCTGCTGCAATGACCAAATAGACCAAAATCAAACTAACGATTACTGATTTTCTAAAACTATTTTTCATTTGGCTGAAGACCTATTTCACCTCCCTTTTTTATCATTAGTTTAAATGCAGCATTATATTCATTGGGTATTTCCCCTTCCAATATAGCTTCTTTAATGGCTTCTTTTATCAGTCCAATTTCTTTACAAGGTCGTAAATTAAAAAACTCCATGATCATTTCACCTGTCACAGGAGGCTGGAAATTTCGAATGCGATCTCTTTCTTCTACCTCTTTAATTTTTGCCCTTACAATTTTAAAATTGTTGTGATATTGATTGAATCGAGCAGGATTTTTAGTGGTGATATCTGCCTCACAAAGGGTGATCAAATCATCCAATATTTCACCGGCATCAAAAACCAATCTTCTCACAGCAGCATCAGTGACTATGTCCTCAGCAATTATGATAGGGCGCGAGCTCATCATGACTAATTTTTGAACGTATTTCATTTTTTCGTTCAATGGCATTTTAAGTCTTTTAAAAAGCTTGTAGACCATTTTTGATCCGATGAATTCATGGGCATGGAATGTCCAGCCAATTTTGGGATGGAATTTTTTTGTAGGTGCTTTTCCAATGTCGTGGAGTAAAGCGGCCCACCGCAACCATAGATTATCAGTGTTTTCGCATATGTTGTCCACCACTTCTAAGGTGTGATAAAAATTATCTTTGTGTTTTTGCCCCTCGATTTCCTCAATTCCCTTAAGTTTTATCAGTTCTGGAATGATACATTCCAACAAACCATTTTGCTCTAATAATAAAAACCCTAAAGAAGGTTTGGAACACATCATTATTTTGTGAAGTTCTTCCACAACCCTTTCCTTGGAAATGATATCGATTCGCTGTCTATTTTTTGAAATAGATCGGCGTGATTCGTCCTCTATTTTAAAATTGAGTTGTGCAGCAAATCGGATGGCACGAAGCATTCGCAAAGGATCGTCTGAATAGGTGACGTCTGGGTCTAAAGGGGTTTTGATGACACCCTCTTGGAGGTCGTTTAAACCTTGGAAGGGATCAACTAATTTCCCTACCTCTCCTGGGTTGAGACTCACAGCCAATGCGTTGATGGTAAAATCCCTGCGGTGTTGGTCGTCTTTTAAAGTACCTTTTTTTACAATGGGGTTGCGACTTTCTTCTGAATAGGATTCTTTTCTTGCCCCAACAAACTCCAGGGTGATATCCCGCCACTGAACCATTGCTGTTCCATAGTTTTTGAATATTTGAATGGCGTTCGCCCCCGGTAGTTCTTGCTGAACAACTTTGGCCAAATCTATTCCAGAACCTACTGCAACTATATCAATGTCTTTGGCTTTTCCCCTTCCCAGCAGGTGGTCTCTAACAAACCCTCCCACCAGGTAGGTTTCAAGATCGAGATCGGCCACGCAGCGAATCAAGGTTTGAAAAACCTCTTGTTTTAGAACGTCATCAAAATTATTATTCAACATCATTAGGGTCTCAAAAGGGATATTTCCCCACTGGTTTTTATTTTTATTATCCTGGAAGGTAGTGCGCTACTTTCAATGCTATCTAACTTTACCACATGATCAACGCCCGCTACAATCTCTTTTGCTATGTCAGAGAAAGTTGTGGGGTGTTTTTCACCACTCAGGTTCGCCGAGGTAGAGATTAGAGGTTTTCCAAAAGCACGAATTAATGGGGTACAAAAATGATGATTTACAATTCTTATCGCCACAGTATTTTCTTGGGCTACCGCATTATGAGCAATTCCGGTTGGAGCATTGTAGATTACCGTGGTGGGTCTGGAATCCTGGATATAATTGTGAAGATCGTCGGGTATTTCACGGATGTATTTCTTAAGCATATTCTCATCGGACACCATGCAAACCATCGCTTTACTATCGGGTCTTTTTTTTAAATCATAGACTTTATTAACGGCATCAGAATTTGTGGCGTCGCAAAGTATGCCCCAGATGGTATCGGTGGGAGCAAGGATCAATTGACCCGCATCTAATAGGTGAAGGATTTTTTCCATTTACACTACAAAAATAAGGCTTTATCTCAGCCTTTTCAATATTAAATGTCTGTAGAAGAAAACATTTGATGCCAAAAAGGTTTTAATTTTTTGAGCATGGCCTTTTTGGTTTTATCGAAAGCTCCCAATACTGTCAATTCAGTGATTTTTTGGATCATCAACCACCGATGGGCCAACTTTCTATTTTTTCCCACAAAATTTTTTTCAATGTATTTGTGATGTGACTTTATGACTTCTGCTTTGGTTAATATTTTTGTTTTATTATCTCCTCTGGAAGAAACCCCATGGTAGTGAAGGCACTCCCACTGGTTGAGTAAAACTCTACTCAATCTATTATCAGCAGCCCTTTTACAGAGGTCAACATCTTCAAAATACATCCAAAACTTTCCGTCCCATCCTCCCAATAATTCAAAATGCTCTTTTCTTAATAGCACAAATGAACCAGAGATCCAATGGGGAAAACCAATTTTATTTGATGAGAGGGCTTTTTTTGTTTGGTCGGGCAGTAGCAGAAACCTTTGGAGAGATCTGACCAACCCATTACTGTTCCATGCATTGGGAAAAACCCCATAAGGGTGAGTATTATTTCCTTTTTCGTCCGTTTGTTTGATGGTGATCAAATGAAAATCGGGATGTTGATTGCAATAAGAAATCAGGGTGGGCAAAGAGTCTCTTTGCAGCCGGGTGTCGGGGTTTAAAAATAACATCCACTGGGTGGTTACTTTTTCGGCCCCTAGGTTACAGCCAGCGGCGAAACCAGCGTTGATATCGTTTTTTACCCAGTCTACCCAGGGGAATTTATCAATAAAACGGTCCAATATATTATCGCCAGAGTTGTTGTCCACTACGATAATTTTTTTGGTTTTTTGTTTTTCAGGGTGGAGACTGTGCAGGCAGTTCTCCAGTTTTGACCAGGAACGGTAGTTAACGATAACAATACTTAAATCGAGCATGGTTTCGGATGAACTAAACAGCTACATCATGTTCTCTTAATGCATTATTTAAAGAAGTCTTTTTATCTGTGCTTTCTTTTCTTTTCCCAATGATTAAAGCGCAGGGAACTTGGTAATCACCAGCAGGAAAGCTTTTGGTATAACTTCCTGGAATAACGACTGAGCGCTCTGGAACTTCACCGCGATATTCTACTGGGCTTGGTCCTGAGACATCAATGACTTTTGTAGAGGCCGTAATCACCACATTGGCGCCCAGTACAGCTTCTTTTCCGATCCGAGCTCCTTCCACCACAATACATCTTGAACCTATAAAGGCATTGTCTTCTACAATAACAGGAGCAGCTTGAAGGGGCTCCAGCACACCTCCGATACCTACACCACCACTTAGATGAACGTTTTTACCAATTTGTGCACAACTGCCTACAGTGGCCCAAGTATCTACCATGGTTCCAGCATCAACATAAGCACCAATATTAATATAGCTGGGCATCATGATAACCCCTTTGGAGATGTAAGCGCCGTGACGTGCGATAGCGTGTGGTACCACGCGAATCCCTTTTTCTTTATACCCTTTTTTTAATGGCATTTTATCGTGAAACTCCATGGGGCCTGCCTCTAAGGTTTCCATTTGTTGAATGGGGAAATAGAGCACTACTGCTTTTTTTACCCACTCGTTTACCTGCCACCCCCGTTCCGTAGGACTTGCGACTCTCAATTCTCCCGAATCTAATTGATTAATTACCGCTCTTATGGTTTCCTGGGTTTCACTCTTTTCCAGCAGTGATCGATTTTCCCAAGCAGCTTCGATTATATTTTTCATGTTGATTTTTTTCAAAAATACTGAATTCACAACTTTTATCCCTCATAATTTTGTTGTCAAAAAAAGTATATTTGTAAACACATGGGGGTTTTGATTGGAATTGATTTCGGAAAAAAAAGAACGGGTTTGGCACATACAGATCCTGATCATACAATCGCCAGTGGTTTGACGACTGTAGCGACTGATCGGGCGATCGATTTTCTTCAAGATTACCACAAATCAACTCCGGTCGAAAAGTTTGTAGTGGGGCAACCCAAACAAAAGGATGGAAACTTTTCTGATGTGGAGAAAGATATTTTAATGTTTATTAAACATTTGGAAACTTTTTTTCCAACAGTATCAGTTGTTCGACAAGACGAACGTTTTACCTCAAAAATGGCTTTTAACAGCTTGCTGGAAACTGGAGCCAAAAAAAAGACCAGAAAAAACAAACAGATTGTTGACGAAATCAGTGCTACACTAATTTTACAATCCTATTTGTCATCAAATTCTAAACCAGTGTTATGATTTTACCCATTGTAGCCTATGGATGTCAAGTCCTCCGAACGAAAGCAACAGCGGTGGACCAGAACGACCCTGAATTAAAGAGTTTAATTTCAAATATGTGGGAAACCATGTATGAGGCCAATGGTGTTGGGATTGCTGCCCCTCAAGTTGGTGTTTCTAAACGCCTGTTTGTCATTGATGCCGCTCCCTTTGCTCAAGACGAGGAGCTCAGTCCCGAGGAGGCCAAAGTCTTAGAAGGATTTAAAAAAGTGTTTATCAATCCCATTATGGTAGAGGAGAAAGGATCGGAATGGGAATTTACTGAAGGATGTTTGAGTATCCCCAACATCCGTGAGGATATCTCTAGAAAAGCACAAATCACGATTCAGTTTTTAGACGAAAATTTTAATCAACAAACGCTCAGTTTAGATGGGCTACCGGCTCGGGTTGTCCAACATGAGTACGATCACATTGAGGGGGTTTTGTTTACTGATAAACTCTCGCCACTGAAAAAAAGATTATTAAAGCGAAAGCTTAGCGACATAACTAAAGCCAATATAAAACCAGATTATAAAATGCGTTTTTTAAACAACAGAGTTAAATAATGAGTGACACCCTATTAGATAAGATTATTACTATTTCCGGGAAGCCCGGTTTGTATAAAATAATGACACAGACCCGAACGGGTGTTGTTGCCATTTCATTGGGCGATCAAAGTAAAGTAGTGACCAATTTGGGGCAGCAGGTCAATGTATTGTCAGAGATTAGAATCTATGGAATAAAAGATGAGGTAGCACTCGAAACAATATTTGAGAAGATCTATCGCTTGGAAAAAGGAAAGCAAGCTGGTGTTAAACCCAAAGCGTCCAAAGATGAATTGGAATCCTATTTTTTTGAAGTCTTTCAGGACTATGACGAGGACCGCGTTTACGCAAGTGATATCAAAAAGATTGTACAATGGTACAATTTGTTGCTTGGAGCAGGGTATTTAAAATATGACCTTGCCCCTCAAGAGGAAAAACCAGACAGCGGTTCATAGGATGGAGTCTAGAACAGCTGCCCTCGAGGCTTTCGAGCGATTACTCGTCATAATGGACGAGCTCCGGGAAAAATGTCCTTGGGACCGGAAGCAAACACTGGAATCCCTTCGTCATCTGACCATAGAAGAGACCTATGAACTGGGGGATGCCATCTTAGAAAACGACATGGATGAAATCAAAAAGGAATTGGGTGATCTACTGCTTCATATTGTATTTTATTCCAAAATAGGGAGTGAAAAAAATGCTTTTGACATTGCTGATGTTGCCAATCATATTTCTGATAAATTAATCCACCGTCATCCTCACATTTACGGTGATGTAGACGCCGATAGTGCAGAACAAGTAGAAAAAAATTGGGAAGCCATAAAACTGAAAGAGGGAAAAAGAAGTGTTTTAGAAGGTGTTCCAAAAGGCTTACCAGCGTTGATAAAAGCCTATCGGATCCAAGACAAGGTGTCGGGGGTTGGTTTTGACTGGGACAATACCGAGGCTGTTTTTGAAAAAGTTACCGAAGAGTTATCCGAGCTTAAGTCGGAGGTTGAGCAAAGTGATTCAGACAAAATGGAAGCTGAGTTTGGCGATGTGCTTTTTTCAATAATTAATTACGCTCGTTTTTTAAAAATCAATCCTGAGACTGCTTTAGAGCGAACAAACAAAAAGTTCATGGAGCGTTTTACTCATATAGAATCGAAAGCATCTGAAGCTGGAAAAAAAATAAATGAGCTTAGCCTGGCCGAAATGGAAGTATATTGGCAGCAGGCAAAATCAAAAAATTGAATTATTCTTCGGTGGTATTTTCTTCCTCTGATTGCGTTTCGTTTTCTTCTGATGAGATGGCGCCTCTGGCTTCTATCTCTCTTTTGAATTTTCTCAGCCCTACTAATTTTTCTTTGTGATTGTCTATCTCGGTATTTAGATCATTCAATCTAGAAGTAACGTCTTGAAAAAGGGGATTATCATTGCTGGTATTGGAAAAGTAGTCTAAATTGTTTTCCAGTTGTCTGGTTTCGGAGCGGAGTTCCTCAATTGCTTTTTTAATGTTTTGGATTTCTCTTGACAATTCATTGTCATCATTTTTAAGCATGAAAAAGCTCACATAGTTTTGGGCTTCATTCTTCACGCTTTTTTCCATTTCAGTAGCGTCGATCAAGGAAATGAATTTCTTTTTAAATGATTCAATGTTTTTGGTGTTGGTATCGCCAGATACCTTCCCAAGAAGATTGTATTCCTCCCAAACACCATCAAAAAAAGATTTAAAGGCTTCGGTCTCAAGGGGGATTTCTAATTTTTCAATCCCTTTAATGAATTTATCTTTCTTTTTTAGTGACTTTTCCTCTTCCTCGTTAATTTTCTGATAGCCCGACTTTAGCCTTTCAAAAAAGAGGTTACACAATGAGCGAAACTCCTCCCAAAGTTCATTGGAGAATTTTCTGGGTACAAAACCAATTTCTTTCCAATCTTTCTGAATGTTCTTCATTCTGTTGGTGAAACTGTCCCAATCCTCACTTTCGAGAATTTCTTTAACTTCATTAATCAATTCTTTTTTGAGATTAATGTTATTTTTTTGATCTGCCTTGTGGGATTTATAGAACTTATTTTTCTCTCGATTGATTTCACGACACAATTCTCTGAAGGAAGCCCAAGAAGATTTACTTTG